>JACDBB010000033.1 GCA_013695145.1 Euzebyales bacterium | reverse complement strand
CCGGGACGACCAGGCGGCCGCGGTCGAAGCCGAGCTCGGGACCGCTGCCCGACTGGGGCGGGACAAGGCGCGCAACCGCACGTCCACGCGAGGTGATCACCACCTCCTCACCGGCGGCGACGATCGTGAGGAGGCGACTCAGATGGGTCTTCGCCTCGTGTACCCCTACCGGGTGCCGGAGGCGATGCGACGGCTGGCCACCGAGGGGCCGCCCGTGGAGCACCGCCATGCGCTCGACGTCGCGGCCCTGCCGCCGCAGCACACCGACCCCTTCGACCGACTGCTGGTCGTGCAGGCACAGCTCGACATCCCCATCGCCACCGCGGACGACACCATCGCCACCTGTGCCGTCGAGGTGCTCCGACCCTGAGACGTGGTGAACGCCACCTGCTACTATCCGAAACATGAATGTTGAGCGACTGACACTCAAGTCGCGCGAGCGCTGCAGGCAGCCGTCGCCGACGCCGTCGATCGAGGCAACCCGGAGGTCCGTCCCGCGCACCTCCTCCTCGCCTTGGTCGGGCAGGCGGAGAGCCCCGTGCTGTCCATCCTGGACCGGTTGCAGGTCGCCCCTACCCAGGTGCGCCGCCTCGCCGAGGACCAGCTGGCCACGATCCCCTCCGCCCGCGGCTCCCAGGCAAACCCCGCCATCGGCCAGCAGCTGAAGGCCGTGATCGAGGACGCCGAGGAGCGGGCCGGCGCCCTGCGCGATGAGTACACCTCCACCGAGCACCTCCTCCTCGCCCTCTCCGAGGTCGACGGTCCTCTCGGCACGGGCATGCGCGAGCTCGGTGTGCACGGCGACGCGCTGCTGCAGGCCATGAAGGCCGTCCGCGGCAACCAGCGGGTCACCAGCCAGACCCCCGAGTCCACCTACGAGGCGCTGGAGAAGTACGCCCAGGATCTCACTAGCCTCGCCGCCGACGGCAAGCTCGACCCGGTCATCGGGCGGGACGAGGAGATCCGCCGCGTCATCCAGGTCCTGTCCCGCCGCACCAAGAACAACCCGGTCCTGATCGGCGAGCCCGGCGTCGGCAAGACCGCGATCGTCGAGGGGTTGGCCCAGCGCATCGTCGCCGGCGACGTGCCTGAGGGCCTGGGGACAAGCGGGTCATGGCGCTCGACCTCGGCGCGATGATCGCCGGGGCCAAGTACCGCGGCGAGTTCGAGGAGCGCCTGAAGGCGGTGCTCGCCGAGATCGAGGCCAGCGGCGGGCAGCTGATCAGCTTCATCGACGAGTTGCACACCATCGTCGGTGCCGGCAAGGCCGAGGGGTCCATGGACGCCGGCAACATGCTGAAGCCCTTGCTGGCCAGGGGGCAGCTGCGCCTGATCGGCGCGACCACGCTGACGGAGTACACCGATATCGAGGGAGACAAGGCCCTCGAGCGGCGCTTCCAGCCCGTCCACGTCGGCGAGCCGTCCACCGACGACGCCGTCGCCATCCTCCGCGGGCTGAAGGAGCGCTATGAGGTCCACCACGGCGTCCGCATCACCGACGCCGCGCTCGTCGCCGCCGTCAAGCTGTCCGATCGCTACCTGACCGACCGGTTTCTGCCCGACAAGGCCATCGACCTGGTCGACGAGGCCACCAGCCGACTGCGCATCGAAATCGACTCCATGCCCGCCGAGATCGACGTGCTCGACCGCCGCGTCAAGCAACTGGAGATCGAGAAGGCGGCGCTGGAGGGCGATGAGACCGCCCAAGACCGGCTGGCGCAGATCGCCGATGAGCTTGAGTCCCTGCGCGGTGAGCTGGGGGTGCTGACCGGACGATGGGAGCAGGAGAAGACCGCGATCGCCCGGGTCGGTGAGCTCAAGCAGCAGATCGAGGACGCCAAGGAGGGCCTGGAGCGCGCCAAGCGCGAGGCGACTACGCCAAGGCCGGGGAGCTTGAGTACGGGCGCATCCCCGACCTGCAGGCCCAGGTCGAGGGGGCGGCGGCGGCGCTCGCCGAACTGCAGACCGGTGGCGGTCTGCTGAAGGAGGAGGTGGACGCCGGCGACATCGCCCAGGTCGTGGCCAAGTGGACCGGCATCCCCACCGACCGGCTGCTGGAGACCGAGCGCGAGCGCCTGGTGCACCTCAATGACCTGCTGGCCGAGCGCGTCGTCGGCCAGGCCGAGCGGTGCACGCCGTCGCCGACGCCGTGCGCCGCAGCCGCGCGGGCCTGGCTGACCCCGACCGCCCCGTCGGCAGGGGCTTCCTGTTCCTCGGTCCCACCGGGGTCGGCAAGACCGAGCTGGCACGCGCGCTCGCGGACTTCCTGTTCGACGACGAGCGCGCCATGATCCGCATCGACATGGGCGAGTTCGGTGAGAAGCACACCGTCAGCCGCCTGCTGGGGGCCCCTCCCGGATACGTGGGGTATGACGAGGGCGGCCAGCTGACCGAGCCGGTCCGCCGCCGCCCCTACAGCGTGGTGCTGTTGGATGAGGTGGAGAAGGCCCACCCCGACGTGTTCAACGCCCTGCTGCAGCTGCTCGACGACGGGCGGCTGACCGACGGGCAGGGCCGCACGGTCGACCCGCAACACCGTCGTGATCATGACCTCAACCTCGGCAGCCAGCACATAGCCCGCGCTGCTCCCGCCTCTGGCGGGACCAGCACGCCCCCCGGCCGGTCCCTCACGTCCCCTTCCGGCACGCTCGGTGATGGCGAGCCCTGGCAGGACGGGTGATGGCCGAGGTGCGCAGCCACTTCCGGCCGGAGTTCCTGAACCGTCTGGACGAGATCATTATCTTCCACCGGTTGGACCGCGAGGCCCTGCGCCGCATTGTGGACGTCCAGTTGCGCCGGGTCGCTCAGCGCTTCGCCTACCGCGACCTGGGCCTGGAGGTCACCGACGCCGCCAAGGACTGGCTGGCCGAGAGGGGGTTCGATCCCGTCTACGGGGCCAGGCCGCTGAAGCGGGTGCTGCGCAAGGAGCTGGAGGACAAGGTGGCCCTGCAGATCCTCGACGGCCGCTTCCTCGACGGTGACGTCGTCGTCGTGGAACCCGACGGCGACGGGCTGCGCATCACGACCAAGGGCCCGTCGCCGGCTGGGGCTGACCTTACAAAGGGCTGACCCTCGCAAAGGGCTGACCTCGCAGTCGGCTGACCTCCGGGCCGTGCTTCCCCATGGCCGGGTGCGGCGCGGGGACCTGATTGTCAGTTACCTCTTGACGACATCCGTGGCCTGCCCTAGAACTGTTATGAGGTTATAACGACATGTTCTCTGGAGGTAGGGTTTGACGGACGCGATGACTCGTGTATGGGGACAGGAGCGACCGCTCCGCCGACCAGCCAATCGGGTACCGCTCTACGTCCTTCTGAAGGACCGCCTGCAGGGTCTTGTCCTCAGCCACCTTCTTGAGCCCGGGCAGTCGTTGCCCACCGAGGCAGAGCTCGAACGGATCTACGGCGTCAGCCGCATCACCGTCAGACGTGCCTTGTCGGAACTGGCACAGAGCGGGCTCGTCCAGCCGCGTCAGGGGCGGGGCACCTACGTCCGCGATCCGGCACAGGCGGACGCCCCGTGTCTGACGTCGTTCACTGAGACCGCGCTGCGCCGCGGGGAGGTGCCTCGCTCGCAGTTGCTGTCGTTCAAACAGGTGCACGGTGAACAGCCAGCCAAGGAGCTGCTGCGGCTGGATGAGGATCAGCCGATGCATCGGCTGCGCCGGTTGCGCCTGTTGAACGACCGGCCCCTCTTCGTATCGACGGTGTATCTGCCCGTTGCGCTCTTCCCCTACCTCTCGGCGGTCGACATCGCCTCCGAAGGTCTGGAGCAGAGCCTCTACGCCATCGTTGCCAACACCGGGGTGGTGTTGGAGGAGGGCGAGGAAGGTACCTGCGCCATCTCCGCCAACGTCCACATCGCGGGATTCTTCGACCTGGAACCGGAGAGTCCGGTGGTCCTCCACACCTGCCTCCTGCTGGACGATCAGCAACGGCCAGCGCTGTATGAGGAAGCGGTCTGGGGCGCCCCTCAGCGGGTCCGAGTCCGCGTCGAATCGGAGGTGTAACAGCCCAGGTCTGTCAGAAGAGCCGAATCAGAAGTGAAGACAACAGAACAGGAAGTGGGCCGATGAGAGTCTCAGAACGCAAGCGAATCCTGGCAGTCGTGGGCGTGATGGCCATGCTCGTCGCGGCATGTAGCGGCGGCGGGGAGACGCCGTCCGACGATGCTGCCCCCGAGGAGGCCGATGCCAATACCGCAACCGCGGATGAGGAGACGGGCGAGGCGGCCGCGGACAGCAGCGGGGGCCCCGATCCATCCGACTGGGATGCCGTCGTCACCGAGGCTGACGGCCAGACGGTGAACTGGTTCATGTACGGCGGCGACGCGGGCCTCAACGAGCACGTGACGGGCATCGTCAGCGATCTCGCCGCAGAGCAGGGCGTCACCGTCAACCAGGTGCGCATCGAGGACACCGTCGAGGCAATTAACGCAGTGCTCGGCGAGCAGCAGGCCGGCGTCGATAAGGACGGCTCGGTCGATCTGATCTGGGTCAACGGTGAGAACTTCCGGACGGGCAAGCAGGCCGATCTCTGGTTCTGCGACTGGGCCGAGCAACTCCCGAACGCCGAGATGATTCCGTGGGAGGACCCGGCGATCAACACCGACTTCGGCACGCCGGTAGACGGGTGCGAGGCGCCGTGGAACCGGGCGCAGTCGATCGTGGTCTACGACAGCGAGGAGATCCCCGACGGCTTCGCCTCGATGGCCGACCTGTTTGAGTGGATCGAGGCCAACCCCGGGCGGTTCACGCACTCCGCGCCCCCTGACTTCACCGGCGCGATGACCGTGCGCACCATGCTCTACGGCTACCTGGGCGGATACGACGATCTCACTGCGGAGTACGACGAGGCGACGTTCGATGAGGTCACCGACGGGTTCTGGGACTACATGAACGAGTTGAAGGCGAACTTCTGGCGCAACGGTGAGACGTTCCCCCAGTCACATCCCGAAGTCGTTGATCTCTTCGCCAACGACCAGATCGACGTCTACCTGACCTATGAGGTGGCTGAGGTCGTCCGCAACGTCCAGGACGGCGTCTACCCCGACACCGTGCGCGGGGATGTCTTCGACGAGGGCGGCAACATTGGCAACACCAACTACGTCGGCATCCCGTACAACTCCCCCAACAAGGCCGGCGCGATGGTCTTGGCCAACGTGCTGCAGAGCGTGGAGGCCCAGGTCGACAAGGCGGCGTTCGCCTACTACCCGGTCCTCGATCCGGCCCTCACCGACGATCCGGCCGCCTTCGACGTGGAAGCCGAGGTGGTACCGCCGTTCGCCGAGCTCGCCGAGGGTGCGGCGCCTGAGATCTCGGGTGCGTGGATCAGCGCGATCGACGATGTGTGGCAGCAGCGCGTCCTGCAGCAGTGAGCACGTCGCCATCGCTGGCAGAGGACCAGTCGGTACGCGAACCGGAGTCACGTACTCCGGCTCGCGCCCGACGCTGGAACGGTGCGCTGCGCGAACCCGTTCGCATTGCATTGCTGCTGTCGCCGGCCCTGCTGGTCGTGGTGGTCCTCTACGGCGGTGGCGTGGCCCTGGCATTCTCCCAGAGCCTCGGGTACCTGCCCTTCATCGGCCAGCGCGAGGTGTCGCTGGGTGCCTACCAGCGTCTCATCGGTGACCAGGCCTTCCAGGCGTCGCTCTGGTTGACCCTGCGGCTGGCCATCACCTCCACGGTGGTGTCGGCGGTGCTGGCGATCGCGGGAGGCATGCTCATCCGCGGGACCCGGCGGGGGCAGCGCCTGTCGACGTTCCTGTTCCAGTTCAACCTGCCGATGCCCCACCTGGTGGGGGCGGCGGCAATGCTGCTGTTGCTGTCCCAGAGCGGCCTGGTCTCGCGCCTAGCCTTCTCCCTGGGCATCGTCGACTCCGCATCGGCGTTCCCGGCGCTCAACAACGATCGCCTGGGCGTTGCGATCATGGCTGAGTACATCTGGAAGGAGGTCCCATTCATCGGCGTGGTCGTCCTCGCGGCGCTGCGCGGCGAAGTGCAGCCCTACGAGGAGGCCGCGCAGGTGCTGGGGGCCACCGCCTGGCAGCGCTTCCGCTACGTCATCCTGCCGCTGCTGATGCCGGGGGTCCTGTCTACCTGCATCATCGTCTTCGCCTTCACCTTCGGGTCCTTCGAGGTCCCCTACCTCCTGGGACAACCCTTCCCGGCCGTGCTGCCGGTTCTCGCCTACCGCCAGTACACCGACGTCGACCTCGCCTCGCGTGCCGAGGCCATGGCCATCAGCTTCGTCGTCGCCCTGCTGGTGTCGGTGATGGTGCTGGTCTACCTGCGGCTTTCCAGCAAGCAGCGGAGGGAACGCTGATGGCCACGACGACCCATGAGACCCCCGCGGTGCGCGCGTCGCGTCGCCTGAGCCTCGGTCTGCTGCTGCTGGGGCTGCTCGCCCCGCTCGTCCCCCTCGTGATCTGGGCGGTTGCGGGGGAATGGCGCTACCCCGACCTGTTGCCGGCGTCCTACTCCACCCGGCCGGTCCAGTTCCTGATGTCCCCGCAGTCGCGGGTCGTGGAGGGGTTGACCAACTCTGCGATCATCGCGGTCTCCGTCGCCATGATCGCGTCAGCCATCGGTGCCGCCGCCGGACGTGCATTGGGTCTGTACGGCTTCCGCGGCAAACGCCTGGTGCAGTTCCTGTTGCTGTCGCCCGTCATTGTGCCCCCCGTCGCCGCAACCCTGGGCATCCATGTCGCCTTCATCAGATTGGGGCTCGCCAACAGCCTGACCGGGGTCACGCTGGTGCACCTGATCCCGACGATCCCCTACGTGACGTTGGTGATGTCGAGCGTGTACGCCAATTACGACCGAGCGTACGAGGATCAGGCCCGGGTCCTCGGAGCGAGCGGGTGGCTGGCCTTCCGGCGGGTGACGTTGCCCCAGATATTCCCCGGCCTGGCCGTGGCCGGCCTGTTCGCCTTCATCATCTCGTGGAGTGAGTACCTGCTGACGCTGGTCATCGGCGGTGGCCGGGTGCAGACCCTGCCGCTGCTGCTGTTCGCCTTCCTGCGCGGCAACGACAACGCAATCGGCGCGGTCCTGTCGTTGGCGTTCATCGCGCCAGCCCTATTGCTGCTGCTCGTAACGAGCAAGTACCTGTCCGGAAGTTCGACCACTGCGGGGTTCGGCAAGCTATGAGTACCGAACTAGTCCTGGACGGGCTCAGCCTGACCTATCCCGGCGCGAGTCAACCCGCGGTGGCCGACCTCGACATCGGGGTGACGCCCGGCTCGATGGTTGCTCTGCTGGGGCCCTCGGGCTGCGGCAAGACCACGACGATGAAGATGATCGCCGGGCTGTTGACGCCCACGTCGGGTGATGTCCGGTTTGACGGCGAGTCGATGGTTGGCGTTCGTCCTGAACGGCGACCGGTGGCCATGGTGTTTCAGAAGTCGCTGCTGTTCCCGCACATGACCGTTCGCGAGAACGTCGGGTTCGGGCTAAAGGTGCGAAAGGTGCCGAACTCGGAAATCCGCATGCGAGTGGAAGAGTTCCTGGAGTTGGTCCGTCTGCCGGGCATGGCCGACCGCCGGGTCGGTGAGCTGTCCGGCGGGCAGGAGCAACGCATCTCCCTGGCACGTGCGCTGATCGTCTCACCGAAGATCCTACTGTTGGACGAACCGCTGTCCGCCCTGGACGCCAACCTCCGCATCGAGATGCGCGACCTGATCCGGTCGGTGCAGGAGGAGCTGGATCTGACCGCCGTCTTCGTCACCCACGACCAGGAGGAGGCGGTCGTGCTGGCCGACCGGATCGCCCTGATCCTGGACGGCCGGCTGCAGCAGTACGCCGAGGCCGCAGACTTCTACCAACGGCCGGCGAGCGTGAGGGTGGCCCGGTTCTTCGGCACCGACAACCTGGTCGAGGGCCGCTTCGTACGCGGGTGCTTCGAGTCCGCGCTCGGCACCTTCGAGGTCGAGGGTGTCGCCCCCGACGGCCCCAGCGTCCTCGCCGTCCGCCAGGAGGCCGTCGGCCTCGGGCCAGGACCCAACCAGATCGACGGCACCGTCGATCGCACCCTCTACGTCGGGACGCACCTGCGTGTGTGGCTCAGGGCCGGGGGCACACAGCTGCAGTGCACGGTTGATCCCACAGCAGGGGTACGCACGGGTGAACCCCTGACCGTCCACATTCCCCCGCAGCATTGCTGGGCCCTTCCCGTTGAGGAGACGTCGTGACCCACCGTGACCTGACCCTGCTGGACGCTGATTGGAACCATTGGCCTGAGAACGCACCCGCTGCGGTCATCGCTGAACGAGCCGCGCGGCTCGGCCTCGAAGGTCTCGAGCTCGGCGTCTACGACCCGGCGGTGCAGCTCAGCACCGAGCGTCTTGCCGAGTGGCAGGACGTACTGCAGCCACATGGCCTGCGGGTGGGGGCGTTGCTGCTCTCCTGCCCGCCGGACCGCTGGCCCGATGGGGCGTTGGGAGCCGCAGACCCCACGATGCTCCTGGACGCCGTCGAGGCCTGTGCCGCCACGGCGGTTGACCTGGGCCTGACGGTGGTGGGCCTGTGGCCAGGTGCTGACGACGAGGACGCCGATCGGGACGTCGTCGCAGCCACGTTGGCGCGGGTCGCAGCGATCGCGCAGCGATACGGCCTGCGCGTCGCGTTGGAGCCCAAACCCGGCGACCTGATCGGCGATCCCCACCGGGCTCTCGAACTGATTGACTCGGCGGGTGCGAGCGATCACGTCGGCGTGCTGCTCGACACGGGCCACGAACTCGCCGCAGGCCATGATCTCATCGCCCTCGTCGCCCAACTCGGCGACCGCCTGCTTCATGTCCACGTGGGTGACAGCGACGGCGATGCCGACGCCGATCTGCCCGCTGGCCGGCTGCACTCCCTTGCCCCCTTCCTCAGCGCCCTGGCGGGTGTAGGGTACGCCGGGGCGCTGACGCCAGACCTCTACGGCTGCGTGTCGGATGGGGTCACAGGCTCGGTAGCGGCCGTCGGCGAGTCCTACCGCCACCTCCGCCAGGCGCTGCAACCATGAGGGCGGTGGTCGTCGCGGGCCCGGGCCGGGTGGACATCACCGACGTCGAGGAGCCACAACCGGAGCGTGGAGCGGTACTCACCGTCACCGCTGCCGGCGTCTGCGCGGCTGACCGGATGATCCACGACGGCTCAGACCCGTGGGACGTGCGTTTCCCGATCGTGCCGGGCCACGAGATCGTCGGGCAGGTCTCGTGGATCGACGATGCCTCTTCGGCCCAGTGGGGTGTGCGGACCGGCGACCGCGTGGCGGTGGAGGTGAAGGTTCCCTGCGGCCGGTGCCTGGCCTGTCAGGCCGACGACACCCACCTGTGCCAGGACGGACAGCACCTCGGCAGCGACCTCCCCGGCGCCATGGCCGAACGCATCGCCATCCCGCCGGGGTCCCGCGTGTGGCGCACCGACGGCATCGACGACGCCGCCGCCGGGATCATCGAACCGGTGGCCTGTGCCGTCCACGCGGTTCGCCGCTTGGGCCCCGCCGCCGGTGATGTCGTGCTGGTCATGGGCGCCGGTGCCATCGGGTCCGCCGCGATGGCCGTCGCCGCATCGCGGGGCGCAGAGGTCTTGGCGCTGGTCCGCTCCCAGGAGCGGGCACAGCTCGCCCGTGATGCCGGGGCGCACCCCATCATCGCCCCAGGTGATGGCGTGGTCGCCGCGATCCGGCGTGCCGCGGGCCAGGTCGACGGGGTCATCGAGTGCACCGGCGTCGCCGCGCTGGTGCCCACTGCCCTGGAGGTGGTCCGGCCCGGGGGGCGGGTCGTGCTGTACGGCGTGTACCGGGCGCCGGCGCTGCTGGACCTCAATCTGGTGGCGGAGCTGAAAGAGATCGACGTCCGTGGCGGCCACCTGGCCCCGCACGGCGCCTTCGGCGAGGCCGTCAGGCTCCTCGCCGACGGCACCGTCGACGGCGCGCGCCTGATCACCCATCGCCACACCCTCGACGACGTCCTCGCGGCGCTCGAGCCCGCTGTAGGACCGACCCGCGTCAAAGCCGTACTGGAGCCCAACCGATGAGCAATCAGAACACCCTCGCCGACGAGTTGTCGCTCGCGGGCCGACGCGCCGTCAGCGCCGGCCTCGTCATCGGTTCGGGTGGCAACCTGTCGGCACGCGAGCCTGAGACCGGCCACATCGTGGCCACCGCGAGCGGGACCTGGTTGGACGCGCTGGAGCAGGAGAGCTACTCCATCGTGGCCCTGGACGGCACCGTCATCGGCGGCGGCCCCAAGCCCACCAGCGAGCTGCCGCTGCACCTGGCGACCTACCGGGCCCGCCCCGACGTCAACGCCGTGATCCATCTGCACCCCCAGTACTGCGTCCTGCTCGACGCGATGGGGCGTGACATCAGGCTGATCACGACCGACCACGCCTACTACGTCCGCAAGGTCGCCAGCGTCCCGTGGATGCCGTCGGGCAGCGCCGAACTCGCCGCCGCCGCAGCCGAGGTGCTGCGCGACGGGACGAACTGCTCGGTACTGGGCCACCACGGATGCGTCGCGGTGGCCGCGGACGTCGGCACGGCCTTCAAGCGTGCCGCCAACCTCGAGGAGGCCAGCGCACTCACGTTCCTGGCACTGCAGCTGGGTGACACCGACACGGTGTGCCCGCCGCAGTACATCGAGGGCATCGAGGCACTCGAGTCCGACGGCCCGGTCGGCGTCCACTGATGGCGGTCGGGGTCCTGGCCGACGTCGGCGGCAGCGCCGTCAAGGTCACCGCCGCCGACCTGACCTCGGGTGAGGTGCTGGCCTGCACGACCGCGCGCCTGGACAGCCACCGTCCCGACGCCTGGACCGTTGAGGCCGACCCCGCCCGCTGGATGCGCTGCATCGCCACGGCCATCGACCAGGCGGTCACGATGGTCGAGCAGCCCATCGCCGCGCTGACGGTGGCGTCACTGCGTCAAGGGTACATACTGGTCGACGGCGACCGCGAGTTGACTCCCCTCGTGCTGAACAGCGATCGACGTGGCCGCCATCAACTGGCGTACCTGTCGGCGCAGGTCGGCAGCGACCGGCTCTACGACGTGACCGGTCACTGGCTGGCTCCCGAGCTGACCCTCCCCAAGCTGCTGCAGACGGCCGCGGCGCAGCCCGAGATCTGGGCGTCGACGACCGCGGTCCTCTCGCTGCACGACTGGCTGATTTGGCGGCTGACCGGCCGAACCGTCGCCGCACGGTCGATCGCCGGTTCCAGCCAACTCCTCCAGGTCGTAGATGGCTCGTGGGCAACCGGGCTGCTGGACGAGGTCGGGCTGGGCACCAACCGGCTCCCCGATCTGGTCGATGCCGGCACGTGCGTCGGCACTGCTGCGTTCGCCACATCGCATGATGTCGACATCGTCGTCGGCGGCGGAGACACCCACGTTGCCTCCTGGGGGGTCGACGGGGACCGAGAGGGCACCGTCGTCGTCGTGGCCGGGTCCAGCACCCCGCTCCAGGCCGCGGTCACCCGCCCCCCGACCGATCCCCTCCGCCACCCTTGGATCGGGCCCCACCTGCTGCCAGGGCTGTGGGCAGCCGAGACCAACGCGGGCTACCCGGGCGCGATACTGGAGTGGCTGAGCACCCTGACGGCGACGCCGGTTGCCGAACTGGCCGCGCGGGCGCAAAAGAGCGAGCCCGGCGCCCGGGGGGTGACGGCACCCGTCGGCACCCTGGCGTGGACGCAGCAGTCATGGGCCGAGCGCCCGGCCAACGCGGTGGTCGGGTTCGGTCCGACCCACGCGCTGGAGGACGTGGCGAGGGCCGTGATCGAGGGCCACGCCTACTCCATCCGCAGCAACCTGACGGACCTCGAGCGTGCGTGCGGTACCAGTGCCGGCCGCATCGTGCTCACCGGCGGTGCCGCCCACGATCCCTGCTTCTCCCAACTGGTCGCCGACGTCCTGAATCGGCCCGTCGTCGTGCCCGACACCGCAGGCGCCGCTGCCCGCGCAGCCGTACGACTGGTCGGGGGTACCGCACCACCGGTGCCGACCCAAACCGTCCAACCCGAACCCCGACCGCAGTACGAGGACGGCTACGGACGCTTCCGAACCGCCTGCGAGCTCGCAACGCGCTACCCGAGGGATGAGGCATGAAGGCGCTGGTCACCGCCGAGTACGCACCGGACGGCATCGCGGCGCTGGAGTCGGCCGGTTACGAGATCAGCCGATGTGGGTGGGGCGTGACCGGTGAGGTACTCGACGGCGAGGACCTCCTGAAGGCCGCGCGTGGCGCGCACCTGATCGTCTGCGAACTCGAGACCATCGACGCACCCGTCTTCGACGTGGCGCCACAGCTCAAGGTGGTCGCGTCCTGCCGCGGCAACCCGGTGAACGTCGACGTCGACGAGGCCACCCGCCGAGGGGTGTTGGTGCTCAACACCCCTGGCCGCAACGCAGCCTCGGTCGCCGACTTCACCATCGGTGCCATGCTGGCACTCGCACGGGGGCTGTCGGCAGGGGAGCGCCACCTCCGCGACGTCAGCTGGGACGTCGACGGCCGCCTGCCCTACCTTGCCTTCAAGGGTCCGGAACTGGCGGGTCAGACCCTCGGCCTGGTTGGGTACGGCGCCATCGGCCGACTCGTTGCACAGCGTGCCCGAGACGGCTTCGGCATGACGATCGCCGCCCACGACCCCTTCGCACCACCCGACTCCGACGTCGCGTGGCTTGACATCGACGAGCTCGCGGAGCAGTCGACCTTCCTCTCCCTGCACGCACCCGTCACCGAGGACACCATCGGGATGGTGGGCTGCGCACAGCTGACCGCCTTGGGCCCGGCCGGCTACCTCATCAACACCGCTCGAGCCGATCTCGTGGACGAGCCGGCACTCCTCCAGGCACTCAAGGACCGGACGATCGCCGGGGCCGCACTCGACGTGTTCTGGCAGGAGCCACTGGCCCGGGACCACCCGCTGCTGACGCTCGACAACGCCCTCCTCACGCCGCACCTGGCAGGCGCCGCAGACGACGTGCAGCGCCATCACACCGAGATGATCAGCGAGGACCTGGCCCGCATCGCCGCCGGCGACCGACCGGTGCGACTGGTTAACCCCAAGGCCTGGCCCACGCACTCAACCACCCAGACCGACCAGAGACGAGGAACCCCGTGATCGAGGACCGAGACACCCTCCTGGGCCTGTGGCAGCGCATGACGCGCATCCGCCGATTCGAGGAACGCGCCAGTACTGACAAGGAAGCCGACCTGCTCGAGGGGTACATCCATAACTACTCAGGCCAGGAGGCGATCGCCACCGGCATCATCACTCAGCTGCGCGCCGATGACTGGATCACCTCCACCTATCGCAATCACGGACACTCCATCGCCAGGGACGTGCCGTTGGAGGCGATGACCGGTGAGCTGCTGGGGCGCACCACCGGCGTCTGCGGCGGCAAGGGCGGGTCCATGCACGCCGTTGACCAAGACCTCGGGATGATCGGCGGGATGGGCATCGTCGCGGGTGGCATGCCGATCGCCGCGGGCGCCGCGCTCGCCGCGCGCCGGCGGGGGCAGGACCGGGTGGCCGTGACGTTCTTCGGTGACGGCGCGGTGCACCAGGGCGCCTTTCACGAGAGCATGACGTTCGCCGCGCTGTTCAACTGCCCAGTGATCTTTGTGTGTGAGAACAACCTCTACGCCGAAACCACCGCAGTCGACTACCACCTGATCGCCGGCTCCGTCATCGCCATGGCCGAACCCTACGGGGTGCACGCGACCCAGGTCGACGGGATGGACGTCTTCGCCGTCAGGGATGCGGCCGAGCAGTTGATCGCCCGGGCCCGCTACACGGGCCGGCCCGCACTGCTGGAGGCGATGACCTACCGCTACGGCGGCCAGTACGAAGGCGACACCCAGACCTACAAGCCGCCGCAGGAGGTGGCGCAGTGGCGTGCCCGTGATCCGCTGCTGACCTTCCGCAGGCGGGTGACAGAACCTGGACTGCTCACCCACGGTGACCTTGACGAGGTCGCCGAGCGGTCCCGCGTCGAGGTGGCGGACGCCTTCGCCGCCGCTGCCCTCGCACCGTGGCCCGACCCCTCAGTGCTGCTGACCGATGTGTACACGGAGATCTCATGACCCGCGAGCTGACGATCAAGGACGCGCTCAACGAGGCGCTGCGCCAGGCGATGGAGGCCGACGATGACGTCGTCCTGCTCGGCGAGGACATCGCCGGCGGCGCTGGTCGCGACGAGGCCTACCCCGAGGCCGCCGATGCCTGGGGTGGCCCGTTCGGGGTCACCCAGGGCCTGCTCGGGCAGTTCGGCAGGGACCGGGTGATGGACACGCCCATCGCCGAAACAGGGTTCGTCGGCGCCTCCATCGGCATGGCCATCGCCGGCATGCGACCCGTCCCCGAGATCATGTACGTCGACTTCATCGGCACCTCGTTTGACCAACTGCTCAACCACGCGGCGAAGCTGCGCTACCTCTACGGTGGCAAGGTCTCAGTGCCCATGACCGTTCGCACCGTCACCGGCGCAGGGTTCCGGGCGGCAGGTGAACACTCCCAGACGCTGTACTCCCTCTACACCCACATCCCGGGGCTGAAGGTCGTGGCCCCCGCGACGCCCTACGACGCGAAGGGTCTGCTGCTGGCGGCCATCCAGGATTCCGACCCGGTGATCTTCATGGAGCACAAGCGGTTGTACATGACCACCGGCCACGTGCCGGAGGAGCCCTACACCATCCCGCTCGGCACGGCATCCATCGTCCGCGCCGGCGATGACGTGACCATCATCGGGGTGCAGAAGATGGTCCACACCGCCCTGGAGGCCGCCACCGAGCTCGAGCAGCAGGGGATCTCCTGTGAGGTCATCGATCCCCGCAGCTACTCGCCGCTGGACACCGACACGATCCTCACCTCCATCCGTCGGACCGGCCACCTCGTGGTCGTCGATGAATCCCATCCCCGCTGCTCGCTGGCCACCGACATCTCCGCCCTCGCGGCAGAGCATGCCTTCCACGACCTCCGCGGCCCGGTCCGGATGGTCACCGGTACGCACAGCCCCGTGCCCTTCTCGCCGCCCCTGGAGGACCTGTACGTACCAGATGTCCCGCGCATCGTCGATGCGGTGCGATCTACCCTGGACCAGGGACGCAAGGGTGCTGAGGCGGTGGCCCATGGCCGCTGACCCCGTCCGCGTCATCCTCGATTGCGACACCGCCAACGAGATCGATGACCAGTTCGCGATCGCGTACGCACTGGGGTGTGAATCCCTCGACGTGCTCGGTGTCGTGTCGGTGCACAACACCTTGGTCCACGGGCCCGATTCCGTGGGGATCTATCAGGAGGAGGCGGCCCGCGTCGTCGAGCTGGCCGGCAGAGCGGGCCTGCCGTGCCCTTGGGGTGCCGCCGGCCCCATGGAGGATCGCTTCTCCCCGGTCCGCAGCGAAGGCCTGGACTTCATCATCGAGGCCGCCCATCACGGCCCCGTGCTCGTGCTCGCGACGGGCCCGGCGACTGACATCGCGGCCCTCGGGCTGGTGGCACCCGAGCTGCGTGACCGTTTCGAGGTGACCTGGGCCGGCGCATTCCCCGACGAACCCACCTGGCAACGGGAGAAGTTCGGCGAACTGAACGCCCGCGCCGACATCCAAGCCTGGCGCGCGCTGTATGCGTCCGATCTGCCACTGCGGATCCTCCCGGGCTGGCCGGGTGTCGAAACCGTCGCCGTCGACTGGCCCACCTGCGTCACACGACTGCAAGCGCTGGACTCCCCGGCGCCGGCCTACCTGGCGGAGATCCTGACCACCTACTCCGAAGCCAGGGGAGAGGTTCTGGACATGGACAAACGCGACCAGCAGGGCCAGGAGAAGGTGATCTGGGACATCGTCAACGTCGCCGCAGTACACGTCCCCGAAGTCGTGGGCTGGGTCGACCGGTTGCTACCGACTATTGACGCGGCGGGAGCACCCGACTACAGCCGGCCGGTCCGAGCGGTGCCCTTGGGGCTTGAGGTGGACGCAGAACTGGTGCTGGAGGACATGTGGCGCGCATTGGGAAACTTGCCGAGGACGTGCAGCGACCGGTAGATCGAGGCGAGAGTGCTCTGGTCGTTGTGGCCCAGGCGCGGGCGGGGTGGGGACGGGCGGAGACGTCGTCGGCCTGCAACAGGCTGTTGAACGTGACCGTCCCGGCTGCCGGTGCGCTGCTGTGGCGGACTCCCATCACCACACGCCGCCAAGCGTATATCACTATGTTTTGACTGAGACGTGAATAGCCGCAACGGGCCGCACATGATGGCGGGGGGGGGCCAGCGCGGTGGCTGGGGGTCGGCTCGGGTCAGGCGGCGGCGGTCAGCTCGACGTCGAAGCCCAAGGCTTGGAGCTGGGCGACGAGCCGACTGCGGCGACGGTCGGGGTTGTCGCGGCGGGTGAAGTGGTCGCCTCCGAGATCGCGGTAGACCTCGTCGGGGGTGGCCATGATGTGGTAGGCGGCGATCAGGATCTTGTGGCCGACGGCCACGGCGGCCTTCTTCTTGCGCTTGCCGTCGGCGCGGGGTCCGGCGATCCGCCAGAACTTCGCAGCCAGGTAGGTGTCGTTGCTGCGGGCGGCCGCCCATGCCGCTTCGATGAGCGCATCAGCGAGCCAGACGTCGCCACGCATGGTCTTGCCCGATCGGCGCTTGCCGCCGGACTCGTTGTGGCCGGGTGACATCCCGGCCCACGAGGCCAGATGCCCGGCGGTCGGGAACGCGGACATGTCCGCACCGGTCTCGGCGATGAGGACCTCGGCGGTGCGCCGGCCCACCCCCGGAATGGTGCACAGCCGCTCGATCAGATCCGCGAACGGTTCGGTCAGCCCGGCGACGCGGTCGTCGAGGGTGGCGATGGTGAGCTCAAACCAGTCGATGTGGTCGAGCAGCTGGCGCAGATGGACCGCGTGGTGGTCCTCGAAGCGGCCGTCCAA
>JACDBB010000008.1 GCA_013695145.1 Euzebyales bacterium | reverse complement strand
GCGTGCGGCGCTGCGCGCGGCCGTCGACGCGGTCTCGACCGCGCTGCCCGAGACGGCCGAACTGGCCCGCGACGTCGCCGACCGTGCTGCCCTCCGGCTCGCTGGCCCCGGGCACAGCGCCACGCCCATCCACGGGGACTTCTCCGCGGATCAGGTCCTGGTTGCCGGCGGCGAGCTGGTCATCATCGACTTCGACCAGGCCGAGCTCGGCGATCCGGCCGCCGACCTGGGGCTGTTCGCGGCGAACCTCGAGGCCGACGTGATCGGCGAGCGCCTGGTGCCGGCCCGCGCCCACGCGCTGAGCCAGGCGCTCATGACCGGGTACACCGCCGCAGGCGGTCGCGACGTCCACGACGGCCTGGCCGCCGCGACGGCGGGCTGGCTGCTGCGGCTGGCGCCGGAGCCGTTCCGCCACCGGCGTCCCGACTGGCCGGAGCGCACCCGCGGGCTGCTGCTGCGGGCCCGCGAGCTGCTCCGGTGAGCGTCCTCGAACGGGTGGCCGACCTCGGCGTCGACGCCGTGGCGGCGCGCGGCCTCGGCGTCGCGCCCGGCACGCTCCAGCTGCGTCGCGTCTGGCCGCGCGGCGCCGAGCACCTGCTGCTGGAGTACGGCGACGCGACCGGCCGGAGCGTCGCGGGGCAGTGGTTCGCCGACCCGGAACGGCTGCGAGCCGTGGCTGCCGCGACCCGACGGGCCACGGCCGCCCAAGCGCGCGCGGGGGTCAAGGTCACGGCGGAGGTGCTCCTGCAGGCCGGTGGCGCCGACCGCAAGCTGCGCGCGCTCGCCGGCGTGCTGGCCGAGCCGGAGGCCAGCCTCGTGGTCCACCGACCCGAGCGGCGCGCGGTCGTGCGCCTGGAGGGTCCGCCGGAGACCTACGCCAAGGTGGTGCGTCCCGGTGCGGTCGCCGGGGTCGTCGCCACGGGCAGGGCAGCCGGCGCGCTGCCCGTGGCGACCCCGCGCCTGCTGGCGGCGTCGGACGGCGTCACGCGCTGGTCCGCGCTGCCCGGCGTCGCGCTCCATGACCGGCTCGGGGCGACCGACGGCCACCTCGTCGGCCGGGCCGTCCGGGCCGTGCACGCCGCGCCGCTGCCTGCCGCGGCGCAGCTGCACGACGCCGCGGCGGAGATCGCCGTCTGCGACCTGTGGCTGGATCGGTTGGCCTCGTTCGACCCGGACCTCGCCCTGGCGCTGCGTCCCGCGCGACCCGCCGGTGCGCGGCCGCCTGGCCGCCTACTCGGCGGCCACGCGCCTGCGCCTGTGCGCGGTGTACCGCTTCCGCCCCGGCTCGGCGGTCGTGCTGCCGGCCCTCCGGCGCCGCCTGCTCGCCGCGCCGCCCGGTGTGGTCGGCGCGCGACCAGGCGCGCGGATGAGGATTCTCTCATGAAGTCCTCACGTAACCCTCATACCCTGTGGGAATCATGCGGGGCGCCGCAACAAGGAAGGTCGACCCGTGTCCGCTAGCCCGAACTGGAAGGTCGCCGCCGCCACGGCGCTCGCCGCCACCATGGGGGTGAGCGGCTTCGTGCTGTCGGAGCAAGCGGGGATCGTCGACGTCGTCGACGGCATCGACCTGACGCCGGGGACCGAGCGGATGATCGCCGACGCGGAGGCCGCCGAGCGTCCCATCACCATGGCTGCTCTGTCGACCCGGAGCACCACAGAGCTCGAGCCGCTGCTGGACGACGCACGTCGTGTCGCGGAGCGGACGGCTGCCGAGGAAGCCGCCGCGGGGAAGGCCGCCGCGGACCAGGCTGCCGCTGCGGAGGCTGCCGCCGCTGCGGAGGCCGCCGCCGCCGCGGAGGCCGCCGAGCAGGCCGCGGCTGAGGCCGCCCAGCGGGAAGCCGCTGAGGCCGCCCGCGAACAGGCTGCAGCGGAAGCCGAGCCGGCTCCCGCACCCGCCCCCGACCCGGTACCGGCCCAGCCCGTCGAGCCGGCACCCCAGTCGCTCGACACGCCCGACTCGCCCGCGTCCGTCGACTCGCCCGACTCCGTGGACAGCTGAGGCGTCGGCCCCGCCGGGGACGCCGCCGTCAGCGACGGCGGCAGGCATCGGCGCGGTGCTGAATGACCTCGACCACGACGCGCCCCATGTCCTCGTCGACGCGGTAGATGATGCGGTGGTCGCCCCAACAAGCACTGTGAAGACCTTCGAGCTCGAAGCGCAGCGGAGCCATAAGCAAAGCCAGCTCACGCGCGGTCACGCCCTACGCGCCCGCTCGCTGCGAAGGCTCAGGGTTCGGGATCCAGGCTGGCGCGCAGCTGGCCATAGAGGCGGGCGAGGTCGGGCAGCTGGTAGTGGGCGTTGAGGCCGCTGGGGTTGGGCAGCAGCCACGCGGGCGTGCCGCCGACCGGCTCCGGTTGCGGGCCGACGGCGGCGCGCGGCCGGGCGAAGGCGGTCCGGTAGGCGGTCAGACCGAGGAACGCGACCGAGCGCGGGCGCAGCCGTGCGATCCTCGCGACCAGTTCAGGGGCGCCCGCGCGCAGCTCGTCGTCGCCGATCTCGGCTGCGGTGGCCGTCGCCCGGTTGACGAAGTTGGTGATGCCGTAGCCGAGCTCGAGCAGCTCGGGCGCGTCGGTGGGCAGGAAGCGTCGCGGCGTGAAACCCGCGGCGCGCAGCGTCGGCCACAGCCGGTTGTTGGGGTTGCCGAAGTGGTGGCCGATCGCCGCCGACCACAGGCTGGGGTTGATTCCGACGAACAGCACCTTCAGACCGGGCTCCACCACCAGGTCGGGGACCGGTTTGCCGCGGGCTGCGGCGAGCTCCTCGTCGGAGGGGCGGCGCGGGCGCTCAGCGGGCGGCATGCGCCCAGTCTGCCGAGTGACCGGCCGGGGCGGTGGTGGGGCTGAGCGACCTGTGAGGTCGCCCAGCCGAACCAGCGGACGGTCGTCCACAAGGCGGGGAGAGGTTCTCGGGTTTGGTCGGGCTGATCGGCGACACTGCGGCCATGGGCAAGAACAGCAGGCAACGGCGGGCGGCGAAGAAGCGGCAGCGCCAGCGTGCGGCCGGTCGCACCGCGCCACCCCGGCAGCCGCGCGCCGCGGCGGGTGGTGCGCGGTACGACCCGCCGCCGGCGCTGGAGGATCTGGTGCGGGCGGCGGTGTGGTCGTGCGATGTGGACCCCGCCGGTCACGAGGCGCTGCTGGCAAAGCTCGCCGCTCGCGGGCAGCCGGCGCTGGCCGCGGTCGACGGGCTGGCTCGCCAGATGGTGGCCGGGCTGTGGGAGCGCGGGTGGACGCCGGCCGACGTGACGCACGTCGTCGCGCGGCGCCAGTCCGCCGCCCACGCCGACGTCGTCGCCCGGCTCGTGGTCGCCGACGGCCAGCGCCGAGCGCAATCCGGACAGCGGCTGCACCCCCGGTGGGTGGACCAGCTGGCGGTGCTGGCGGAACGTGCGCGTGCCGGCGGCTCAGCGCCCCTCGACTCCGGCCTGCGGCTGGCCGTGCAGGTCGTGAGCCTCCTCGGGAGCCTGCCCGGCGTGCCGCGGACCGTGCCTGGACCGGGCGAGTCGTTCCGCGATCCGCTCCGGCGGGCGGCCGGCCTGGACGAGCGGCTGCTCGCGCGGGTCCGCGCGCTGCTGGCCAAGGCGGAGTCGACCGAGTTCGACGAGGAGGCGGAGGCGCTCACGGCCAAGGCCCAGGAGCTGATCGCCCGGCACGCGATCGACGACGCGCTGCTGCACGCGGACGACGATGTCGGGGAGCCGTCGGTGCGCCGCATCCCGGTCGACGACCCCTACGCCGACGCCAAGGCCTCGCTGCTGGCGCAGGTCGCGGGCGCCAATCGCTGCAGGGTGGTGCACAGCCCCGACCTGGGATGGGTGACCGCGTTCGGCTACGAGGGCGACCTCGACGCCGTCGAGCTGCTCGCGACGTCGCTGCTGGCGCAGGCGACGGGCGCGATGGCCCGCCACGGCTCCCGCCGCGACGCCTACGGTCGCTCGCGCACACGATCGTTCCGGCGCGCGTTCCTGCTGGGGTTCGCCCACCGCGTCGGCCAGCGACTGCGAGAGGCGACCGACACGCAGGTGGCCGCGGCGACCGCCTCCGACCAGGGACGGCTCCTGCCAGTGCTTGCGGCGCGCGACGACCGGCTGGACGCCGCCGAGCGGGCCGCCTTCCCGCACATCACGCGGCGGTCGGCGTCGGTGAGCAACGCCGCGGGCTGGGTGGCGGGCAAGGCGGCCGCGGATCTGGCGGATCTCAACGTGTCCGCCGGCGCCCTCCGCGAGCCGCGCGCCTCCTGATCCACCGGCACGTGCTCGACGGTCAAGCGGCGCTGCTCGGCTCGACCAGCCCGGGGTGGTCGTTGCGGACGTTGTTGACGTCGGTGGAGACCCGATGGGCGGTGACCACGTCGTCGTCCGCCGGCAGCAGCAGGGCCGTCAGCGCGTCGGCGTCGCTGACATCGCGATCGAGCCACAGGTCCCAGGCGTCGGCCTCGAGCACGACCGGCATCCGCTGGTGCAGCGGCCGCAGCGAGTCGTTGGCGTTCGTGGTCACGATCGCGCAGGTCCGCAGCCACTCGGGCTCCTGGGCGCCCTTGTCCCGCCAGCTGGCCCACAGGCCCGCCAGCGCCATCGGCGCACCGTCCACGCGCCGCACGAAGTAGGGGATGCGGGTCCCGTCGGCTTGCCGTTGCCACTCGTAGAAACCGTCGGCGGGGATGAGGCAGCGGCGCCGGGCCAGCGAGTCCCGGAACGCGGGCTTGGACGCCACCGTCTCAGCGCGGGCGTTGATCAGCTTGCTGCCGATCCTGGGGTCGTCCGCCCAGTGGGGGACCAGCCCCCAGCGGAAGGACACCAGGGTCCGCCGAGCGTCGTGCTCGGCGACCGCGTACACCTCGGTCGTCGGCGCCACGTTCCAGCTCGACGGCAGCTCGGCGGCCTTTCGCTCTTCGACGGCGAAGAAGCGGACGAGGTCGTCCGCGTCGGTAGCGGACGTGAAGCGACCACACATTCAGCCCACCTCGCGATCGGTCCGGCGGAGACGCTGGACGGTGTGGATGCCAAGGCCCAACCCGAGGACCGCGCAGCCGCCGACCACCGAGGCGACGGGCAGGCTGAAGGCCAACAGGGCGCACCCGCCGACGCCTGCCAGCGCGAGCCAGCGAGCCCAGCGCCGCTGCTCGCCGTGGAGGGTCGCCGCGGCGGCGTTGCAGATCGCGTAGTAGCCGAGCACGCAGAACGAGCTGAACCCGATCGCTCCGCGCAGGTCGCCGATCAGCACCGCGGCGACCACCAGCCCGCCGACGGCGAGCTCGGCGCGGTGCGGCACCTTGAAGCGCGGATGGACCGCGCCGAGAAACCCGGGGAGGTCGCTGTTGGCGGCCATCGCGAACGCGGTGCGGCTCACCCCCACGATCAACGACAGCAGGACGCCCAGCGAGGCCACCACGGCGCCCGCCCGCACGATGGGGCCGAGCGCGGCCAGACGGCCCGCCTCGACCGCGGCGACCAGCGGCGCCTCGGCCTCCGCCAGGCCCGCGGCACCGATGGCGAGCAGCGCGCTGCCCGCCACGGCGGCGTAGATCACCAGCGTGATGCCGAGCGCCAGCAGGATCGCGCGCGGGATCGCGCGGGCGGGGTCCGCCACCTCCTCCCCCAGCGTCGCGATCCGCGCGTAGCCGGCGAACGCGAAGAACAGCAGCCCCGCCGCCTGCAGCAGCCCGCGCGGGCCGACCGTGCCAGCGCCCGCCGTCAGGTTCGACGGATCCGCGGTGCCACCGAGCAGCGCGCCGACCAGCGCGGCCGCCAGCGCCGCCAGCACCAGGGCGAGGATCACGCGGGTCAGCGCCGCGGTCTTCTGCACGCCCCGATGGTTCACTGCCGTGAGCGCGACGACCGCCGCGACGGCCGCCGGCCGGGCGGCCTGCGGGGCGAGGTAGGCGCCGAAGGTCAGCGCCATGGCCGCGCAGCTGGCGGTCTTGCCGACGACGAACCCCCACCCCGCGAGCCAGCCCCACACGTGACCGAGCCGCTCACGGCCGTAGACGTAGGTGCCGCCGGAGGCCGGGTAGATGGCCGCGAGCTGCGCGGAGGAGGTCGCGTTGCAGTATGCCACGAGGCTAGCGGCGGCCAGGCTGGCCAGGAGCCAGGGCCCGGCGGCCGCGGCGGCGGGTCCGAGGGCTGCGAACACGCCGGCGCCGATCATGGCGCCGAGCCCGATCACGGTGGCGTCGGTCACGCCGAGCCGGCGGTCCAGGCGGCTGGATCCAGCGGGCATGCCTGCGGCGTTGCCCGGCCCGCCCGCGGTGGCGTCGCGCCGGTCGCTCATGCTGGCATGCTCCTGTGGATCGGCCGTCGGTCGACGATCTGCCGGCATGATGCCCGACGCCGGTGACAGACACCCCCACGTGGCGCCCAGGGAGCGCGCGGGTAGAACGCCGGCGGCGAGTCCCCTTCTCTCGACGAACCGGAAGGTCCACCGTGCCCGACGCGATCGTGATCGGCGCCGGCCACAACGGCCTGGTGTGCGCCTGCTACCTGGCGCGCGCCGGCCTCGACGTGCTGGTGCTCGAGCAGGCGGACGAGGCCGGCGGCGGCTCCCGCACCGTCGAGACGGTGCCGGGTTACCGCTTCGACACGCACTCGGTGGCCCACAACATCATTAACATGACGGACATCCCCGCCGAGCTCGACTTGGCTGGCGCCGGTCTGGAGTACCGGCAGATGGACCCTTTCGCCGTGTCGGTCCGCGGCGACGGGCGGATCGTGCGGTTCCACCGCGACGTTGACGCCACCGTGGCCTCGCTGGCGGAGACCGCGCCCCATGACGCCTTCGCCTACGCGGGGTTCATGGAGCGGGCGCTGCCGGTGATCGACGCGGTGATGCTCGGCATCGACGCCGGCGCCGGTCCGCGCCGAGCCCTGTCGCAGCTGCCGTCGCGCGCCCGTGGGGCGCTGCTGGCGTTGACGCGCAACGGCGGGCCGACGGGCCTGGCGCGCCTGCTGGTCGCCCCCTACGCCAGGTTGCTGGCCGAGCACCTGCACTCCGACGTGGCGCGCGCTCCGGTCGCGGCGTTCGCCGCGCACTCGTCCGCCAGTCCCGCGCAGACCGGCAGCTCGATGTACAGCCTGTGGCAGGCCGCCTACCATCGGTTCGGGCAGTGGCACGCCGTGGGAGGCGCGCAGGGGCTGGTCGACGCCCTGGTCACGCGGCTCGAGTCGTACGGCGGCCGCGTCCGGACCAGCGCGAACGTGCAGCGGATCGTGCGGGAGGCAGGTCGTGTGCGGGGTGTGAGCCTCGACTCCGGCGAGCAGCTCGGCGCACCGGTGGTGGTGTCCGCGATCGACCCGCGGTCGGCGCTGCTGGAGCTGCTCGACCCTCCCCTGGTGGGAGCGGTCGCCGACGAGCTGCGCGCGACCCACCGAGGCAACGCCGTGCAGATGCTGGTTCACGTCGCGACCACGGCCCTCCCGGCCTACCCGGCCGGCCGCCCCGGCGACTGGAACGGCCTCCAGAGCCACGTCAACGGACTCGACGATCTGGTCGCGGGCTTCGCCGCCGCCGAGGCGCGGCGCCTGCCGCCTGACCCCGTCCCGACCTACGCGTTCACCACATCGGCCCTGGACGACACGCTGGCGCCCGCGGGGCACCACACGGTCTACCTCGCCTGCCCGAGCGCGCCGTTCGATCTGGAGGGCGGGTGGAGCACGCAGGCCGACGGCTTCGCCGAGCGCATGCTCGACGTCGTGGAGGCGCGGGCGCCGGGCTTCCGCGACACGATCGTGGGGACGTCGGTGCGCAC
Organism: Euzebyales bacterium; assembly: GCA_013695145.1. GTDB lineage: Bacteria > Actinomycetota > Nitriliruptoria > Euzebyales > Egibacteraceae > JACDBB01. The sequence continues at coordinate 1,620 of JACDBB010000008.1, read as the reverse complement.
GCCGGAGCAGATGGCCGCCGAGCTGCGGTGGCCAGGCGCGCATCCGATGGTGCTCGACATCACCATCGACCAGCTGGCGTGGTTGCGCCCGACACAATCACTCTCCCGCTACCACACCCCGGTCCGCGGGCTGTTCTTGAGCGGCGCCGGCACCGCTCCGACCGGCGGCGTCGCCGGCTCACCCGGCCGTGGCGCCGCCAAGGCCGTCCTCCGCCGCCATGGCACCCCGCCGTAGGCGGCGGCGAATGATGGTGCCCCCGGAACGATTCGAACGTTCACGCTTCGGCTTAAGAGGCCGCTGCTCTGCCAGTTGAGCTACGGAGGCGCGTGCCGACGAGCGCGGCTGCGAATGAAGTGTAGCCGCGCGGTCAGAGGACCGCTCAACATGGCGGAGTCAGTCCTTGAGGGCGGCGCCAAGCCCCACCGTCACCAGGCTCACGACGAGCGCACCGAGCAGCGCCGCCCAGAACCCCTCGACGGAGAACGCCAGGCCGAGCTGCCCAGCCAGCCACGAGGTGACCCACAGCAGCAGCGCGTTGATCACCAGGCTGAACAGCCCGAGGGTCAGCAGCACCACGGGGAGCGCCAGCAGCTTCACCACCGGCCCCAGCAGGGCGTTGACCACACCGAAGATCAGGGCGACCAACAGGATCGTGACGACCTGGTCGCTGAGCTCGGCGTCGGCCAGCTCCACGCCGGGCACGAGCAAGGCGGCGATCCAGATGGCGACGCCGGTGAACGCGGTTCGCAGCAGGAAGGAGCGCATTGGCGCCGTAGCCTGCCCGAGAACGCCACGCGGCGCGAGCCTGCCCCCAGCGGTCGGACGCTGCAGGAGGGTGACCGACGGGGATCGAACCCGCGACCTCCGCGACCACAACGCGGCGCTCTAACCGGACTGAGCTACGGCCACCACGGCACCCGGCCGACGGCCGCGATGCGGCGGCGATTGTACACCCCGCGCCGGCGTCCGACGCAGGCGCGCTGGACGCGCTACCTTCGACCCGCGACCGCCCGCCGACCCGCTGGCGCGTGGCATCAGCCCCCGTGGCCTAACGGGACAAGGCGCCGGCCTTCTAAGCCGCGAGTATGCAGGTTCGAGTCCTGCCGGGGGCACCGATGCGACCAGGCGGGCGAACCGCATCTTGGTCGGCGGTGAAGGGCACGCGAAACACCGGCTTGATGGGGTCGCGGGCCAGGCGACAGCGACACCTGGGCGCCGGCCTTGCCGAGACCGTGTAGACAAGATGGGTTGTCTACATGCGAATCGGCGAGCCGGCACGCAAGTATGGCGTTGCCGACGAGGACATACACCACGCCGTTCGCAACGCGATGCGCTGGGTTAGCCATGGCCGACGACTTGATGATGCTCATCGGACCGGCGGCCGACGGCGCGCCGCTGGAGATCGGTGTCCTCGACATGGACGGAGACGATCCGGTCGTGATTCATGCATGACGCTGCGACGGAAGTTCTACAAGTTCCTCGGGTGAGGAGGTGACCACGATGCGACACAGCGATGCCGAGATCGAACGAGCCGCACAACGGTTCGAGCAGCTCGCCGACGAACTCGACCCTGAGTCCGCTGACGTCGAGCGCACCGACGACCTGCGAGAGATCGCAGC
>JACDBB010000007.1 GCA_013695145.1 Euzebyales bacterium | reverse complement strand
CATCCCCACCGACCCCGGCGAGATCATCCCCACCGACCCCGGCGAGATCATCCCCACCGACCCCGGCGAGATCATCCCCACCGACCCCGGCGAGATCATCCCCACGGAACTGCCGCTGCCCTGAGCGCCGCCCGGTCGCCGGACGCGGCCGCCCACGGCGCACGTCTCGCCGGTTCGATGCATTCGGCGTTGCGCAGCTGCTCGCCGCCCGCCCGGCCGTCTGGGAAGGTTCATCCGAGCGACAAGCGCACCGCCGCTCCCCGGTGCAGCCCGAGCGCCGCTGCGGCGTCGCCGTCGCGGAGGGCGATCTGGATGCGTCCGAAAGCGTCGGGGAGGACGCCGAGCCCTGCGGGCGGCAGGTTGGCGAAGGCCTGCGTCACGCGGCCGTATGTGGTGGCTTGGGCGGCGTCGATGACGACCGCCTCTCCGGGTGTCAACCCCGCCTCGGCCAAGAGCGCGGCGGGGGCCGTCAGCTGGGCGTTGCCGTAGCGGTCCACGGCGCGCACGTGCGTGTCGATGCCCTCGCGGGTCAGTGCCGCCGCGTGCCGTTGCCGCAACGTGACGAGTGTTGCGGGTTCGATCGCCTCGCCCAGTGCGCCGGGGTTGGCGCCTGCCGCCAGTCGGGCGGCTGCGGGCGCGAAGAGGTCGCGCCCGTCGAAGGTCATGCCGTGATGGGACGGAAGCTCGGCCGGGCGCAGCGCCCAGGCCGCGCCGATCCCGCCCAGCACGTTCGCAGCCTCGATCAGCAGCCCGTTGTCGGGACCGACGAGGAGGCGAGGTCGGTCACTCGCGCGCACACCTCCGGCGTTGCCCTTGATCGCGACGACGATGCCTCGACGATCAGTGCCGACACCGGGGTCGACGACCGCCATGAGCACGGCGCGTGGCAGCCAGGGCGCCGCGTCGGCCAGGACGAGGGCTCCCGCGGCGATGTCCTGCGGTGGGATTCCATGGGTGAGATCGACGATGCGTGTGCCGGGCTCGACCGCCAGCATCGCCGCGTGGCACAGCCCCACGAACGGGTCGTCCAGTCCGAAGTCGCTGCAGAAGGCGACGAGGGAAGCGCTCATAGGCGGAAACCTACAGCCGCGGTGACCCGCTAGGGTCCGCTCGTCCGACGACGGCAGGAGCACCCCTGTGCGCGCCATCCAGATCACCGAGTTCGGTGGCCCCGAGGTCCTGCGCGTCGCTGACCTGCCCGAGCCCGAGGCCGGCAAAGGACAGGTGCGCATCGCCGTCACCGCAGCAGGCGTCAACTACGCCGACACCCACCGGACCGACGACTCCTACCTGGCGCCAGGGCACCTGCCGTTCGTGCCGGGCGCCGAGGTGGCCGGCACCGACCCGGACGGTCGCCGGGTCGTCGCGTTCGTCACATCGGGCGGCTACGCCGAGGTCGCGGTCGCGTCCGAGTCCTTGACCTTCCCCGTGCCTGACTACCTGGATGACGGCGCGGCACTGGCGTTGCTGCTCCAAGGCGCGACAGCGTGGCACATTCTGCGCACCTCGGCGCACGTGGCCGCCGGCGAGTCCGTGGTCGTGCACGCCGCCGCCGGGGGCGTCGGGTCCCTGGCCGTGCAGCTGGCGAGACACTGGGGGGCGGGTCGAGTGATCGCGACCGCCTCGAGCGACGAGAAGCGCCGGTTGGCGTCCGAGCTCGGCGCCGATGCGACCGTCGACGTCACGGGCGACGATCTGAAAGGCGCGCTGGAGGCTGCCAACGGTGGGCGCAAGGTGGACGTCGTGCTGGAGATGGCGGGCGGCACGGTGTTCGACGCGAGCCTGGCCGCGCTCGCCCCATTCGGACGGCTGGTCACCTACGGGATGGCCAGCCGGGATGCTCCCAAGCCCCTCGCGTCCGGCCAGCTGCTGAGCCGCAGCCGCGGGGTCATCGGGTTCTGGCTCGCACACTGCATGGCCCGTCCGCAGATGCTGCGGGCGGCGTTGGACGACCTGTTCGCGCTGGCGCACCATGGCCACCTGCGTGCCGTCATCGGCGGCACCTACGCGCTGGGTGACGCCGCTCAGGCGCACGCCGACCTGCGTGCCCGCCGCACGACCGGCAAGCTGCTGCTCGACCCGACCATCTAGTCCCGCCGATGAAGCTCGTCACGTGGAACGTCAACTCGATCAAAGCCCGGCTGCCGCGAGTGCTGGAGCTGCTGGAAGTGCACCGTCCAGACGTGGTGTGCCTGCAGGAGTGCAAGGCGACCGCCGAGGCCTTCCCCCACCTGGCGTTCGCCGAGGCCGGGTACGCCTGCGCCGACCACAGCGCCGGCCGGTGGGCGGGCGTGGCGATCCTCGCTCCAGAGGGCACACCACCGGAGGACGTGCGTCGCGGGCTGCCTGGCGAGCCGTCGCCCGACGAGGCGCGCTGGATCGACGCCGTCGTGGCAGGCGTGCGCGTGGCCAGCGTGTACGTGCCCAACGGGCGCGCCGTCGGCACGCCGCCGTTCGCGCAGAAGCTGATGTTCCTGGAGGCGATGGCCGACCGGGTCGCCGAGCCCGACGGCCCAGCCGTGGTCGCCGGCGACGTGAACGTGTGCCCGACCGACCGCGACGTGTATGACCCGGCCGCCTTCGCAGGGGCCACGCACGTGACCGAGGCCGAGCGCGACCGGCTGGCCGCGGTCCTCGACGCTGGACAGGTCGACGTCTACCGCCACCTGCACCCCGACGAGATCGGCTTCACCTGGTGGGACTACCGCGCTGGCCACTTCCACAAGGGCCTCGGCCTGCGCATCGACCTGATCATGGCTTCGGCCGACCTCGCCGACGCCGCCACTGCATGTAGCATCGATCGTGACTTCCGCAAGGGCTCGAAACCCTCTGACCACGCACCCCTGATCGCCGAGTTCTCGGTCTGAGGACCCCCGGGCGTCACGCGACGAGCAGCGCGCCCAACGCGACCGGCAGGACCACCGCCGCCACCATGGGATGCGCGCGGCGCAGCCGTGCCATCCGCGCGGGCGCCGCGTGGCGGAGCCATTCGGCGACGATGACCATCACCAGCACCCGCACCGCGGCGAACGTGAGGCCGGCGGCCGCGGACACCCCCGGACCGGTGGCGGCCGCGACCACCATGCTCGCCCACCACAGCCAGGAGGGCAGGATCGTCAGCGGCCCCACCCCCAGCCGTGCGCCGTAGAGCATGGCGACGGCGGCTGGGCTGAACAGGTCCGACCACTCGACCGGAACCTGGCGATTGACCGCCCACGGGCGCGGGCGGCCCCACAGGAGGTAGCCCAGATCGGCCAGCAGGGCGGCCGCGACCACCACGCGCGTCACCGGCTCGGCCACGGCGGGCAGACCCACGATGAGCCCCAGGACGCCGGAGGCGAAGCCGACCAGCCCGCCGGTGGCGACGGCGCTGCCCAGCAGGGCTGCCGCCACGACCGCCTTCCGCCGCCCCCTGACCGAGGGCGTCACCGTCTCAGTGACGGACAGGCCTCAGGGCGACCAGAGCACCCGCAGCCCGGCCAGCGCGGCCAGGAGCACCGCGAGCCACGTCATCGGCGTGCCTTGCCGATCGGCCGCTCCTCGCGCGGCTGGGGGATGACGGGCAGCCCCTCCCCCGCCTGCCCGCTGAGCAGGTGGGTCTCGAACTCGTTGAGGACCGCCTGGAGGTCGTAGGTGGGCGGCGACCCGAACGCGTCACCGCCTCCGGAGACCAGCGCGCCGTCCAGCGCGGCGCGATGGCGCAACACCCAGTCGAACACCGGCCCGAGCTGCCCAGGCGGGTGCAGCAACAGCGGTCCGGGCACCGTCGCCATGGCCACCGCCGCCCGGTCGGTCTCTGGTTGCGCGAGCGTCATCGGCGACGGCACCCCACCGCGCAGGCCCACGACGACGTCGGCGATCGCGACCGACAGCTCGACGGGGTCCCCGCCCGTCACCGGCGTGCCGCCTGGCCAGCTGTCGGCGGCGGCCGGGTCGTCGGTGACCACGTAGGTGCGCCGAACCGGGCGCGGACTCGCCAGCGCCTCACGGACGGCGGCCGAGTCGCCGAGCAACAGCGGCAGCCGCAGGGCGTTGGCCAGGGCCGCCGCCGGGCCGACCACCCGCTGCGCAGCGCCGGGCATGACGACCACGCCGGTGCGACCGCCGGTCAGCCCACGGCTCCACGCGGCGACCTCGGCGGAGAAGTCGCCCGCGTCCGTGCTGTTCCCGACGCGCTCGACGTGGATGCCTCGAGCGGCGAGCTCCGCGTCCACCGCCGGGGACAGCGTCGAGCCGATCACCTTGACGAACTCGACGCGCAGGCGCCCGAGCTCCTCGGCGACGGCGCCGTGCAGACCGGCGCGCGGCGTGAGCAGCACCGGCCCGTCGGCCAGTCGCGCCGCGGAGGCGGCGACCGCGCCGAACAGCGCGGACTCGGCGTCACCGATCACGGCGAGCGCCGCGCCATCGGGGTACACACGTCGCGACACCGCCACCGTCAGGCGGGTCGGATCGGTCTCGTCGAGCACGACGGTCGGCTTGGTCTGCAGGCGCGGGTCCGCGCCGCAGCTCTCGACGATGCACAGCACCTGGGTGCCCGATGGGCAGTATCCGACCGGGTTGGGGGTGTTGGGTGCGCAGCAGTCGCAGATCTTCTTCAGGGCGCCGTCAGCGCAGCAACCCGAGGCGTACCAGCACCAGCCCCAGGTCTCGTTGCAGGTGAACGTGTCGCACTTGGGCGCGACGCCGGACTGGCCGCACACCCGCGCGTAGGCGACATCCGCGAGCAGCGTGGCCATGCCCGCGCCACCGGCGACCAGGACGCCGAGGCGGCCGAGCTGGCCAAGAAAGCTGCGCCGTGTCGTGCGTCCGGCGGTCCAGCGGCCCGCACGCTCGACCAGCTCGTCGATGCTGTGCGGAGTGCCTTCCCGCGCAGCCCGGCCGCCGGAGGGTTCCGTCATGCCTCCACCTCATGCTCGTGGGCGCGAGCGGTCGCGATGAGCTCCTCGACCTGCTCCAAAGAGTTGGCGACACCACCGCCGCGGACGTGCCCCTGGGCATCGACCGCGACGACGTAGGGGGTGGAGCTGACGTTGTAGGCGCGGAACGTCGGCTGGGTGGCGTCGGAGTGCTCGACGGTCACCACCCCCGTGTCGGTGTACTCGCGCTCCAGCGCCCGAAGCGCAGGCAGGAGCGCGGCGCACACCGTGCACGTCGGCGACGTGAACATGACCAGTGTGAGATCCCGCGCGTCGAACGCGACCCCGACATCGGGGGCGCGCGTGTCCACGGGCAGCCCCTCACCGGCGAAGTGCACGCCCATGGGCCGCAGCCTGGTGTGCAGCACACCGATCTGGCGCAGCAGCACCACGACGGCGAACGCGAGCACGACGACGGCCACCCACAACAACACGTATGACGCGACCCACACTCCCCCGCTCACCGCCGCTCCTCTCCCGCTTGCGCGTACCGGCCCCGCGGCACGGCGGAGTGCCGGTCCGCGTCCGGCGGTTGACGACCTGGCGTGTCGGTGTCCCACACGCGGCCGACGCTCACCTTGAGGTCGGCCAGCGCGAGCAGCACCGCACCGAGCGCGACCGTCGTGCCGACGAGGACGACATCGGCCACGCCCGGGCCCCCTGCCGGCGTGACGATCACCGCGGACGCCAGGCCGGCGAGGAGACCGTTCCTGAGCAACGTCGCCCTTGACAGTGGCTTGGCGGCGCCGAGGCAGCCGCAGTCTGCGCGCACGCCAGCTGCGAGGCGGGCGGCGAGGAACCCGGTGAACCCGGCCAGAACGACCAGGGCGGCGACACCGCCAGCGCGTGGACTGACGACCAGCAGCCCCGCGATCGCGACCTCGACCAGCGGCAGCCCCCGCGCGGCGGGCCCGGCACCGGGCACGCCCAGCGCGCGGAAGGACGCCGCGGTGGCTTCGGGAGCGAGGAGCTTGGCGATGCCGGCGGTGCCGAACACCGCCGCGAGCAGCCACGCAGCCACCATCGCCATCAGCCCGGCCCCTGCCCTGCGCCGATGGCGTCGGCGAAGCGCTCCAGCGTCGCGGCGCTGATCGCGGCGGTGCCGCCGAAGGCGACGCCGCCGGAGATGTCGTCACGGCGGGCGGCCAGCCAGTCGTAGACCACTCCGGCGTTGGCGGGGTCGCTGCCGTCGACGAGGAGCAGCGCGCCCCTGGCGCGGGCCGCGACCGGTCCTGCCGCCAGCGCGTCGGGATAGTCGAACCCCGTGGCCAGGTGGACGGTGCGCGGCTCCAGGTCCCGGTCAAGGGCGAGGTCGGCGACCGCGACCGAGGTCTCGAAGCGGTTCCGCCCCGCCACACGCGTGGGGGAAGGCAACCCAGCGGCGACCTGGTCGGTGACCGCACCGGTCCCGCCGATCACCAGGGTGCGCTCGACGCCGAGGTCGCGCAGCGCCTCGGCGGTGTCGGGCGCGAGCTGGTCGCGGGCGGTCAAGAGGATCGGCACGCCCTCCGCTGCCGCCAGGGGGGCGATCGAGAGCGCGTCGGCGAACACGTCACCGCTGGTCACGATGGCCTCGCCGGCGGGCGCGCCGACCTCACGAGCGATCAGCGCCGCGGTGTCAGCGCGCGAGTCGCCGGCGATGCGCCGCACCGCGACCCCGGCGCGGTCGAGCTCGCTGCCCACGATCAGCGGGACTGCCCCGACCGCGCCGACGATCACGGCCTCCGTCGCGCCGAGCCGGTCGACCTCGGCCAGCACCTCCGCCGCCGTGCGTGGCCCTACGAGCAGCAGCGGACCGCCGACCGCGGTGGCCAGAGGCGCTGCCGCGAGCGCATCCGGGAAGGCGCCCGCTGCGGCGATGACGACCGTCGCCGACCCGTCGGGCCAGCCGTGCTGCGCCGCCGCGACGGCGGTGGCGAGGCGATTCGCTCCGGACACCCGTGTGACGGCGACGGTGGCCGGGTCGAGGACCACGCGGACGTCGGCGGTCCCCCCCTCCTCGAGGATCACTTCGAACTCGCCGTCGAGCAGGTCGTCCGAGGGCGCGGCGACGGTCACCGTGTGGGTGGCGCCCCGCAGCCCGGACAGCGTGAAGCGCCCGTCTGCGGCCGTGGCGGTCTCCATGGCGGAGAAGAACGTGCGGCGCACCGTCACCTGTGCGTCGGACACCGGCCGTCCTGCCGCATCGACGGCCTGCCCGGTGACCGTCGCGGCCGCGGGCAGCTCGAAGTCGATCCCTGTCGTCTCCTGGTCAGCTGCGACCGGCACCGGCTCGGTCGGGACGCCGTCATCGGGCCACCACGCGTCCGCCGCCGCACCGTCGGCGTCCGCCGCGTGGACGAAGACCGCGCCCTCGGGGAGGTCGCCGACCGTCCAGGTGCCGTCCTCGGCAGTGGTCGTCGTGACCGTCTCGGGGCAGTCCGTGTCGTCGGGGCAGGCCGGGTCGCCTTCGTCGAGGACCACGGTGACGAGCGCGCCTGGAAGGGCGGCGCCGTCGCGGCCGGAAACCGTTCCGGAGAGGCTGCCGCCCCCGTCGGGCTGTGCCGCGACCGGAGCGGCGGCAACGGCCACGACCACCACGCCGGCGAGCGCGAGCACGACGATCCGTTGCACGCGTCTCCCCCTGGCTGTGGCTCGGCCGGTCGGTAGCCGCGCTCGCACTACCGGTCCCAGTCGAGCAGAAGGTTCGTGAGCGGCACGTACGCGCGGGGGGCGATGTTATCGTCCATCACCAGCACACCGTCGGTCCGGCCGCGGACCTGGGCGAGCGGCAGCGCCGGGTCGTTGACGTCGGCGATGGACAGGGTCCGGATGCCGCGCTCGATGGCCGCCCCCGCCATGCCGTGGTCACCGATGACCAGGTCGACCGCGCGGGCGCCGCCGAGCGCGTCCAGGGCCGCCTCCATGAAGGTGCTGCGATGCGTGTGCCGCAGCGAGCCGCCGTCGGAGACGGCGCCGACACCGTCGATGAAGCGCAGCGAGCGGGGCCGACCGTCGGGCGCGGTGTCGAGCACAACGTCGTCGAGCGGGGTGACCAGCAGGCAACCGTGCGCTTGGAGTGACCGGGCCAGCGCCAGGTAGTGCCCGAGCAGCCCGGTAGGGTGGCCCGTCGCGATCAGGACACGCCCACCGCCGGCCGCGGTCAACGATGCCAGGACGTCACGGTGTCTCGACGCCCCGGCCAAGGTGGCTTTCGGGTCGATCCATCCGCGGCCGTGCTGTTCGGCCGCGCCGCCGGGGTCGCCGCCGCACAGCGCTCGCACCGCGTCGACAGCCTCGCGCAGGCTGGTGTCCCGCCAGTCGGAGAGTCCGAACGTGTAGCGGGGGTCGCCCTCGACGAGCTTTGAGCAGTTGGTCAGCGTGCTGGCGGGGCTGGTCGCCACCCAGCCGGCCAGGCCGGTGACGGCCAGGTGATCAGCGAGTCCGTCGTCGGGCTGGGGCCGCTGGGCGGAGCCGGAACGGCTCACGTGTGGCGGGCCAGCAGGTCGAACGCCGCGGTCTTGAGCGACTCCACCGACGCGCGCGCCTCGGAGGCGACGGCGGCCAGCCGCTCTGGGCTGAGCGTCACCGGCCCGTCGAGGAATGCCGTGGGGCACGGGTCGCCTCCCGCGCCCCTGGCCGCGTCGGCGACCTGGTGCAGCCACTCCCATGGAACCTCCAGCGGCAGCTCGCGCCCGACCAGCTCGGCGAAGTAGATCGTCCACGCGCGCGGCACGACGGAGGTGATCTGATAACCGCCTCCGCCGACAGCCACCCAGCGGCCCTGCGCGTGCGCGTGCGCCAGGCGATGCAGGCGGCCGGCGAGCGCCGCGTAGTCGTCCGTGGTGAGTGCCAGGTGCGCCAGCGGGTCGGTCACGTGGGTGTCGCAACCGAGCTGGGTGACGAGCACGTCGGGCCGGAACGCGTCAAGCGCGGAAGGGACGACCGCGTCGAAGGCCTCCAGGTACACCTCGCCGGGCGTCGTCGGCGCGAGCGGCACGTTCAGCGACGTGCCGCGCGCGTCGCCCTTCCCCACCTCGTCGGTGAAACCAGTGCCGGGGAACAGGTAGTTGCCGGACTCGTGGAGACTCACGGTCAACACCCGCGGATCGTCGTAGAACAGGGCCTGCACACCGTCGCCGTGGTGGGTGTCGACGTCGACGTAGGCGACCCGCTGGGCGCCGTTGCGCAGCAGCCACTCGATCGCGAACGCGGGGTCGTCGTAGATGCAGAAGCCCGAGGCGCGGTCGGCCATGGCGTGATGCAGGCCCCCCGCGGGGTTGAACGCGTGACTGACCCGCCCCGTCCACACCGCCTCCGCCGCCGCGACGGACGCGCCGCACACGTCGAGCGACGCCTCGTGCATGCCGGCGAACACGGGGTTGTCACCCAGCCCGAGGCCGAAGCGCGCGTCGCCAGCGGGGTCGGGGTTCGCCGACAGTCGCTTGACCGCCTCGACGTAGTCGGGCGCATGCAGGCGCAGGACCTCGTCGTCGCCGAAGGGCGCCCCCGGCAGCGTGAGCACATCGTCGCCGTCGGCGAGGCCCGACGCGCGGATCAGCGCGACCGTGAGCTCCACCCGCACCGGCTTGAGGGGGTGTGACGGCCCGAAGTCGTACCGGATCCCCTCGTCGTTCCAGATCAGCGCGTTCACCAACCTGGTCCCCTTCCTCCGGCTCGCTGCGCTCCGCCCGCACGCTGCCCAGCCTATGCGAGGCCCCGGTGGGATGGGAATCGTCGGAGCCTGCGGAGGCGATTCTCCCAATCCCGGTGGTGGCCATCGGGAAGCGCTGGCGATGCGCGCCGTCCGCCGCCGCGCCTACGACTTGATGCCCTCGCGCACGGCCCAGGCCGCGGCCTCCGCCCGGGTCGAGGCCCCGACCTTGGCCAGGATGTTCGACACGTGGGTCGCCGCGGTCTTGACCGACACGTAGAGCGCCTCGGCGACCTGCCGGTTGGTGAGACCTTCGGTCAGCAGCACGAGCACCTCGCGCTCGCGGGGCGTCAGCAGGGCGTCGGGATCCCGTTGTTGACCCCGCCCGCCGCCCTTTCCGCCAAGGCGACGTCGCAGCGTCTCGGCTGCGTCCCGCCTCCAACCGGGCCAGCGCTCGAGCCGCGCGACGGCAGCGTCCGCAGCAACCCGTGCCGCGTCGAGATCGCCGTTCTCCGCGAAGCAGCGCGCCAGTCCCATCTCGGTCTCGGCGACCATCGCCGCCGTTCGAGCAGGGCGGACGCTGTTCAGGGCACGCTGGTACGCCGCCGCGGCGAACTGGTGCTCGCCTCGCGCCTCCGCCAGGGCGCCCTCGACGTGGCCGACCCACCCGCGGCGGGTCTCGCGTTGGGGATCGTCGGCGGGGACCACCCCGTCGAACAGCGCCGCGAGCGGTTCGGGCGGCAGGCCGGCCTGGATGCAAGCCAGGATCAGGATCGCAGTCGCCTCGATGGTCGCACCGCTGCGCTCGATGGAAACCGACTCCCGGTCCACCTTGCCTCGGTAGGCGTCGAGCAACGCCTGGACGCGCGGGCCGTCGCCTGCCGCCGCCGCCACGCGCGCGTCGAGCACCGGCAGCCACAGCCTGCTCCCCGGGTCGAGCGGGTCCGGGCCGCTGGCCACGACCCGCAGCCGCTCCCGGGCGACCTCCAGGTCACCGTGCTCCATCAACAGCTCGATCTCGAGCAGCTCGAGGTCGGTGGTGTCCATCGAGCGGCCATGCCGGCGACCTGCCGCGACCTCCGCCAGGACAGTGCCGCGGTCGCCGTCGATCAGGGCCAGGTGTGCGGCGGAGAAGCTGGCCTTCAAGCCCGCCACGTCCAGGCCGTGGCGCTCCGCGACACGCTTGGCCTCGGCGATCAGCGGACGTGCGGCACGGGGGTCGGCGCGCTCGACGAAGTACCACATCGCGTTGGTCAGAGCCCGGATGAGCGTCACGACCTCACCGGCCGCGGTGGCCTCCTCCCTGGCCTGGGCGAGCAGCGCCGCGCCGTCGCGCTCGCGGCCAGGTGTGTCGCACAGGGCGGTGCCCTTGTTCACCAGGGCGGAGGCCCGGACAGCGGACAGGCCGAGCCGGTCAGCCAGCTCGAGCGCCCGGTCTGCCCACTGGACCGCCGCGGCGTTCTCACGGACCAGCATGTGGATCTGCGAGCGGGCAGCCAGGCACCAGGCCCGCTCGGCGCTGTCGCCCAGCGGCTCGGACACCGCAAGGGCGGCCTCGACCATGCGCTCTGTCGTCTCCCGGTCCCCCTGCTCCCATGCGGCCGTGGCGATCTGGCGCAGCGCCGCCGCCTGCTGGGCAGGGTCTTGTTGCTCCTCGGCCAGCTGGCGCCACTGCTCGGCGTGGCGCAGCGCGACAGTCGCCAGCCCCACGGCCCAGGCCGCACGTGACGCCAGCGCTCGCAGGCCCATGTCATCGGCGGACTCCGCTAAGCCCAGCTCGGCCAACCGAAGGGCCTGTGCGCTCGAGCCCTCGGCCATGAAGCGCTTGGCGCCCAGACGGGAGTGCACCACCAGCGCGTCCCAGTCGCCCGCGCCCGCCGCATGCACTGCTAGCGCGGCGTGATCGTCCGAGCCGGTCGCCAGCAGCGCATCGAGGGCCGCCTCGTGCAGGCGGCGGCGCTGGCGCCCCAGGAGCTGACCGGCGACCGCCTCGCGGGTGAGCGCGTGCCGGAAAGCGAACGCGTCAGGCTCGGTCTCGTGCAGCAGGCCGCGCTCGACCAGCAGTCGCAGCACATCGATGAGGTCGTCCTCGCCCAGCTCGGCGACCGCCGCGAGGACGTCGAAGGGGATCGTCGCGGGCAGGACAGAGGCGGCGTCGAGCACCCGCCGCACGTCGCGGGGCAGCTCGTCGACCCGCCTGAGGACAGCTTCGGCGGCGTTCCACGGCAGCCGTGCATCGGCCAGCCCGTCAGGATCGACCTCCCCCTGCTGACCTGTCCCGCCGCCGGCGGTCGCGATGAGCTCCTCGACGAAGAACGGGTTGCCCTGAGTGCGGCGATGCAGCGCGCTGGTGACCGCCTGCGACACCGGCCGACCGTAGGTCGCCTCGAGCATCTCGCTGACGTCCAGCCGCGACAGGCGAGCCAGGGACACGTGCGTCACGCTGCGCTGGCGCTCCAAGTTCGCCAGCAGCTCCCCCAGTGGGTGCCTGCGGTCGAAGTCCTCTGGGCGGAAGGTCCCGACGAGCAGGAGCGGCAGCCCGTCATCCTCGGCCAGCCGCCCGAACAGCTCGATGCTCTCGGCGTCGGCCCAATGCAGGTCCTCGAACAGCAGCACGCCAGGGCCGGCGCCCACGAGGTAGCGCAGCAGGTCCATCCCGGCGTGAAGCAGCTCCTCGGCCGCGTGGTCGTGGTCCTCGGGGTGCCCGGGCTGCGTGAGCAGCGGGTCGAGAAGGTGCCGCAAGCCGTGCTCCCGGTGTGCGAGCGGGGCGGGAACGTCGGTCCACGCGGACACGATCGGCGCGACGGCCTCCCGCAGCAGCGCAAACGGGACCCCGAAGTCGCCTTCGTCGGCGTGGCCGGCCAGCAGCAGCGTGGCCCCGTCCACGCCCAGGCAGAACTCGCGCAGCAACCGGCTCTTGCCCACACCGGCCTCACCGCTGACGATCGCCACGGCCGGGGCGCCGCCGGGTGCGCGCAACCCCGCCAGCAGGCGCTCGAGCTCGCGCAGCTCGGCACCTCGGCCCACCATGACCGGGCAGAGCCCGGGCCGTGCCACCACCACCGGATCGTCGGCCTCTCCGAGACGGCGCTGCGCGCCGCCGCTCAGCATCCGAATGGCCATCGTAGAGGGGGCGGCCGGCTGGTCACCGTCCGTCAGCCCGTCCGTCACCTCCGCCCGGCGACGAGCTCGGCCGGGTCGTCAACGCGGTCCACCAGGTCCAGGTCCCCGATCGTTGCGTCCGCGGCGACCGGACCGGCGGCTGCGCTTTCGGGGGCGACCGACGGACGGACGCTCGCCCGCCCCCGGCGGGCGATGCCAGCGCGCAGCCGGCGGACGCGCTCCCGATGAGCGTCCTGGACGATCTCAGGGGTCATGTACAGCGCCTGCATGGCGCACCTCTCGTGGTCGCTACCGGCCATGGGAGCCGGCGATGTGACCACGATGCGGTTCTCAGGCAGGCGCGCGCATCGGGCAGCTGCCCGATATCCGGGCGCTGCGGCCGGTCTCGGTATACCGAGAGCGGCGGCCGCGACCGCGTTCCAACTGCATGCGGTGGTGCGACTGAGCGACCGCTGCGGTCATCCAGCCGGACGACCCGGCCCTGCCCGGGGTCACTCGTAGCGCAGCGCCACGACCGGATCGAGCTTGCCGGCCCGGCGGGCGGGGAAGACGCCGAACACCACGCCGACCGTGAGGCTGGTGCCGAACGCCAGGGCCACGCTCCAGGAGGTCACGTCGGCGGGCAGGGGGCTGAAGCGCGTGGCGACCTCGGCCAAGCCAACGCCCAGCCCGATCCCCAGCAGGCCGCCGACACCGCACAGCGCGACGGCTTCGACCAGGAACTGCAGCGTGATGTCGCGGGTGCGGGCGCCGAGTGCCTTGCGCAGACCGATCTCCCTCGTCCGCTCGCTGACGCTGACGAGCATGATGTTGCTCACCCCGATCCCCCCGACGAGCAGGCTGATCCCGGCGATGGCGACCAGCACCAGCGTCAGCGTGTCGAGGATGTCGCCGGCGACCCCGAGGATCTCGTCCTGGGTGAGGATGCTGAACTCGTCCTGCTCGAAGCGCTCCCCGAGGACGAACTCGATCTCGGCGGAGACGGCGTCGAGGACGTCAGCGGACGGTGGCCGCACGAAGATCGTGTCTACACGTCGGGTGCCGAAGAGCCGCTGCGCGGCGGTGACGGGGATGTAGACCTGCGCATCGCGGTCCACGCCCAGGGCCGCGCCCAGGCGCTCGGTGACGCCGATGACCCGGTAGCGCAGCCCGCCGATGGCCACCGACCGTCCGATCGGGTCCACGTCGACGAACAGCCCATCCGCGGCGCTGGCGCCCAGCACGACCACCCGCCGCCCCGTGGCGACGTCCGAGGCATTCAGGAACTCCCCGCGGCTCACGACACGGCCAAGCACCTGGTCGTAACCGGCCGTGACGCCGAGGACGCTCGAGGTGGCGCTGACACCCTCGGCCCGGATCGTCTCACCGGACACGATCTGCCCGCTGACCGCCGCTCGCCCCCGCAGCGCCCTGTCCAGGCGCTCGACGTCCTCCAGCGTGAAGCGCGAGGCGGACGGCGCCTGGCCGAACTCGAACGAACCCGGCGCCACGATCAGCAGGTTGGATCCCAGATCCTCCACGCCCGCGGTGACCTCGTTGCGAGCGCCGGTGCCGACGGCGACCAGCAGGACGACGCTCATGACACCGATCACCACGCCGAGGATCGTCAGCGCCGAGCGCAGGCGGTTGGCGGCGATCGCCGTCGCCGCGACTCGGCTGGCCTCCAGCACCCTCACGCCGCGACCTCGCCGTGTATGCACCCGTCCCGGATGCGGATGCGGCGGGAGGCGGCGGCGGCGACCTCCGGGTCGTGGGTGATGACGACCAGAGCGACACCGCGCTCGGCGCCCTGCTGGCGGAGAAGTGCCATCACCTCCGACCCGGTGACCGTGTCGAGGTTTCCGGTCGGCTCGTCCGCCAGCAGCAGCCTCGGTTCGGTGACGAGTGCCCGTGCGACGGCGACGCGCTGCTGCTCACCGCCGGAGAGCTGCGCGGGACGATGCCCCAGGCGATGGCTGAGCCCGACCGCGGCCAGCGCCTCGGTAGCCAGGCGTCGGCGTTCACGGACGGCGACCCCGCGGTAGACCAGCGGGAGGGCGACGTTCTGCCACGCGGGCGTGCGGGCAAGCAGCTGGAACTGCTGGAACACGAACCCGATCTCGCGGTTGCGCAGGACGGCCAGCTCAGCGTCGGACAGGCCCTCGACGTCGCGTCCCGAGAACGCCACCGTGCCGGTCGACGGCCGGTCGAGCGCGCCGAGGAGGTGCAACAGCGTCGACTTGCCCGAGCCGCTGGGGCCGACGATGGACACGAACTCACCCGGCTGCACCGCGAAGGTCACACCGCGCAGCGCGTGCACCACGGCGCCGTCGGCATCCTTGTCGCCGCCGAGCCGGTAGCTCCGGGTGACGTCCACCACGTCGACCACCGGCGGCGGCGCCCTCACCCTTCGTCCTCGGACGCGTCCGGGACACGTCCGACCTGCACCGCCGCGCCGTCGATGAGCCCCTCGTAGCCACGCACCACGACGCGATCGTCGGTGGACAGCTCGCCCTCGACGGCCGCCAGCTCCTCGCCGAGGCCCACGACCCGGACCGGGATCTCGCGGGCAGCGCCGTCGCGCACCACGACGACCACCTGACCGGCCTCGCGGCGCAGGATCGCCCGCGACGGCACGGCGATGTCGGCGTCGATCGTCCGGGTGGCGATCTCCACGCTTGCGGTCATCCCCACCAGCAGGTCATCGCGCCCGTCGATCTCGGCACCTTCGGGCGGGGGGAGCACACGGATGCGCACCTCGTACCCGATCCCTCCGGCCTCGGTCGACGTCGCTTCGACGCGAACCGCCTCCACCACACCCTCGAAGGTCTCCTCCGCCGCGGCGTCGACCAGGACGTCCGCACGCTGCCCGATGGCCACGGCCGGCGCATCGACCTCGTCCACCTCGGCGTTGACGAAGCGCTCGGACAGGTCGAACACGGTGAACAGCGTCTGACCTGCCACGACCGGTGCGCCCACACGCAGCGTGCCGGCTCCACTCGAGCCGGGCAGTCCGCCCAGCGTCCCGGCGAGATCGCCTGCCGCCGACGGCAGCCCCTCGATGGGGGGCAGCGCCGCACCGTCCGTCGCGGCCGCCTCCCCCAGCTGCACGGTGCCGGCGAACGGCGCCGTCACGTCGAGCTGGTCGGCCTGGACCTGCGCCGCCTGGGCCGCGGCCTGAGCCTGTGCGCGCTGCGCCGCGGTCGCCTGCTGGACCGCCTGGTTCAGCGCGTCCGACACGGATCGCGCGAACGCGTCCTGGGACGAGGCCAGCGTCTCGCCGGTGGTCAACAGACCTGCGCGGGACGACAGGTACGCGACCTCGACGGCGTCGACCGCCGCCTCGGCCGCCGCGCGCTCATGCTCGTCGGAGATCGCGGCGGCGTCCTCGCGAGCAGCCTCGAGCTTGGGCGAGACCTTCACGTCGAGGTCCGCCACCGCTTCCTCAACCGCCTGCAACGTCGCCCGACCGCTGCCCTGGACGGCGATGCCGCCCACGCTGCTGGTGGCCTGCTGTGCGGCTGCCGCTTGCTGGCGGGCGAGATCGATCTGCGTGGAATCGAGGCGCGCGACGAGCTGGCCCGGCTCGACGGCGTCGCCGTCGGCAGCCTCAAGCGCGATGATCACGCCCGAGATCGGCGCCGCGACGTCCTGCCGAGCCGCGGCATCGACGCGAGCGGGCGCCGAAACGGTCTCGCGGACCTCGGCGGCGGTGACCCGCTCGACCTCCACGACGGGCAGCTCGTCGCCGGTGCACGCGACCAGCACGAGTAGGCACGCGCACGCGGCGAGCAGCCGCGAAGAGCGAGGAAGGTGCACGACCGTCGATTCTAGATCGGCGTCGGGTCAACCGCCGCCGGTGGTGCTGGCGGAGCGCCCAGCCTAGCTAGACCTCCGCGCGCTCGACCTCGACCTCGGCGTCAGCCGGCGGCGCGATCATGGTCGGCAGGTCGAATGCGACGTCGGCGAGGTGGCCGGCGCAGCAGCGGTGCGCCTGCAGGTGACCTGGCAGGTCGCGCTCCACGGCCGCGCGCAGCGCCTGAACCCTGGCGGTGACGTCGAGCGTGGCGATCTCGAGCAGATCGGCGTGCTCGAGCGCCGTCTCGACCGACCTGCGGCAGCAGCCGAAGATCGGGGTGTCGTCCCGCCAGGCCCCCTCGAACTCTCGGAGGACCTGCTCGGCGGCGGAGGTGGGCGTTACCGGCATGCGCACTCCCGTTCGCTCATCACTGGTTGTCTGGGCACGCCCCTACCGTACCTGTGGGTAGCCCCCGCGCAACGCTCGGATGCCCGACGGGGTGGCAATCACCCGTCGGCGAGTTCCGTGGAGCGCAGTTGGGCGGCCTCGATGGCGTTGAGGAATGCCGCCCGGACACGCTCCTGCTCCAGGACGCGGATCGCGGCGATCGTGGTCCCGCCGGGCGAGGTCACCGACTCGCGCAGCTCGACGGGGTGACGGCCGGAGTCCCGCAGCATCTTGGCGCTGCCGACCATGGTCTGGATGACGAGCTCGCTGGATACGTCGCGGGACAGCCCGAGGAGGATGCCCGCGTCGATCATCGCCTCGGCCAGCAGGAAGAAGTACGCAGGACCCGAGCCGGACAGGGCGGTGACCGCGTCGAGGTGCTCCTCGGCCAGGTGCACGACGCGCCCCACGTGCGAGAGGATCGCCTCGGCGACCGCGAGGTGGCGAGCGCCCGCGTGCTGGCCGGGAGCGATGGCGCTCATCGCCTCGTCGACCTGCACCGGCACGTTCGACATCACCCGCACGACAGGGGTGTCGCCTGGGATCAACCGGTCGATCGCGGCGGTCGTCACACCAGCGGCCACCGAGATCACCGTCTGGCCGGGGTGGATCTTCTGGCCGACGTCGGCCAGCAGCGCCCGCAGGTTCTGCGGCTTGACGGCGATCAGCACGACGTCGGCTTCTGCGGCCGCCGCCGCGGAGTCCGTGTCAGCCCGCACGCCGTGGCGCTCGCTCAGCTGTCTGGCGTGCTCCTCGCGGCGGACGGTGCACCACACCTGCTCCGGGGTCGCCCAGCCCGACCGCAACAGCCCGGACAGCAGCGCCTCGCCCATGCGACCGGTGCCCAGGATCGCCAGGGTGCCCGCCATGCGCTCGCTCTCACCCATGTCTGGCCACTCTCCTTGTTTGCTGGACTGACACGTGAATGCGCCCGAGCTTGCCCCGGGCTCGACACCTTGTCGAGATTCCTGCGCTATGCGTGGCTGCTCCGACACAGTGTCGGACCAGGCTGCTAGGTGTCGCGCAGTGACCGCAGGAAGAACAGCAGGTTCGCGGGACGCTCTGCGAGGCGGCGCATGAAGTAGGGGTACCACTGGTCGCCGAACGGCACATAGATCCGCAGGCGGTAGCCGTCCCGGACCAGGGTCTGCTGCAGGCTCGGCCGCACGCCGTACAGCATCTGGAACTCGAACGCGTCGCGGTCGACGCCCAGCCGGGCTGCGCTGTTGCGTACGTGGTCGATCAGGGCGTCGTCGTGGGTCGCGAACCGCGGGTAGCTGCCGTGCTCCAACAGGTAGTCGGCGCACCTGGCGTAGGCGGCGTCGACCTCGGCCCGCTTCTGGTAGGCGATCGCCTCCGGCTCGGCGTAGGCGCCCTTGCACAGCCGCAAGCTGGCGGCCCCGCCCGGCAAGCGCGACAGGCGCTCGACATCGGCGCTGGTCCGGTGCAGGTAAGTCTGGACCGCGCAGCCGACGTTACGGTGGCCCGCAGACTGGAGCCGCTCCACCAGCCCGACGGTCGCCTCGGTGACGTCGCTGCCCTCCATGTCCAGGGTGAGGTGGGTGTCGACGCGGCCGGCGGTGTCGGCGATCTCGCCAAGCAGCTCTGCGCACAGGTCGGTGGCGAAGGCCATGCCCATCTGGGTGGGCTTGACCGACACCCCTGCCGGCAGCCCCTCCTCGCCGATCCGATCGAGCGCCTCGAGCACCTTCTTGGCCGCGGCGCGCGCGTCGTCCTCGGCGCTCACGCTCTCGCCCAGGTAGTCGAGCGTCACCGTCCGGCCGGCGCGCACCAGCTCCCTGGTTGCGTCCAGCCCCTGCTCCAGGGTCTCACCGGCGACGTAGCGCAGCGCGATGCCCCGCGACACCTTGCGGGTGGTGACCAGGTGCTCGAGGCGTGCGCTCTCCGAGGCCCTGATCAGCAGTCCGCGCAGCATGCCAGGGCCCCTACCGCTCGACCGCGGCGCCCAGGATGCCCGCCATGTGGTCCAGCGAGACCTGTTGGACGGCGTCGCCGTCGTGGCCGGGCCCGTCGAACGTCGCTGTCGCGTGGGCTGCCACGGTGACTGCGATGTCGCGGTTGCGAAGGTCGGCGGTGGTGTGCATGACGCAGATGTCAGTGCAGACGCCGCAGATGCGGACTCGGTCGATCGCGAAGCGGTGGAGCAACCCCTCCAACTCGGTCTCGAACAGGGCCGAGTAGCGGCGCTTGGGGATCAGCCACACGTGCTCGCGGTCGAGGTAGGGCCGCAGCTCGTCGACCAGCTCGGCCTCGCGCGTGCCGCGGATGCAGTGCTCCGGGAAGACGGCGAACTCGGCGTCGTCGGGCTCGTGGGTGTCGGCGGTGAAGATCACATGGTTCCCGGCGTCGAGCGCCGCCTCGACCTCCTCGACGATCGCCGGCAGCACCGCCACGCACCGGTCGCTTGCCAGGTTCCCCTCACGGAGGAACCCGATCTGCGTGTCCACGACGATCAGCGCTTCCGTCACCGAACTGTTCCCTCCGCGTCGCGTTCGCTCGCCTTCCCCATGCTAGTGCTAGGTGATCGGGTTGCGGCCCTGGCCGGTGCGGGCGCGCCAGGCCTGCTCGCGCTCGATGTAGGAGGAGAAGCCCAGGCGCAGGGCCGTGTCGAACGCCTCGTCGGCTGCGACCAGGAGCTGACCGAGGACGCGGTCGAGCTCATCGGTGTCGACCGCGTTGTGCGGCAGGAGGCCGACGATCAGCAGGTCGCCGTCGGCGCTGCGGGCGAAGCGCAGCACGTAGGTGCGCAGGTGCCTGCCCAGCAGGTAGCGGTACAGCGCGGCCTCGTCCTCGTCCGGCGCGCGCATGAAGAACGACTGGAACGTGGTGTGCCGATCGCCGACGTCGATGTGGACACCGATCGTGCGCTTGCGCTCGCCGGCGAGCATCACCAACCAGCTGTGCTCGCCGAGCCGCTCGACCTCGAGCCCATCCTGGGCGGCGAGCCAGTCGCCGACGGCGGCAGCCGCCCGTGTCCGTGTCTCGGTCCGCGTCTCGTCCGGGTCGGTCAAGTCGCCTCACGCCCCCTGGCGGTCACGACGCTGGTCGGGCGTCACGTCCCGCGCGCGCGCCAGCACGTCGGCGTACACCGCGAGGGTGCCAGCGGCGGTGCGCTCCCATCCATACCCCGCGGCGTGCCGCGCCCCCGCCTCCCCGGCTGCGGCCCGCAGCCGGCTGTCGCTCAGGTAGCGCAGCAGCGCCGTGGCGAACGCCTCAGGCTCGTGGTCGCTGACGAGCGTGCCACCGCCCGACTGTCCCAGCACATGCCGCAGCCCGCTCACGTCGGCGGCGACGACCGGCGTTCCGCAGGCCTGCGCCTCGAGCGCGACGAGGCCGAAGCTCTCGGAGTGGCTGGGCACGATCACCGCGTCGGCGGCCCGGTACAGCAGCGCCAGGTCGTCCTGTGGGCGCGGGGCGAGCACCGCCACGCGGTCGGCGACCCCGAGGGTCGCGGCCAGGCGGCGCAAGGTCACCGGGTCGGTCGTCCCGACGCCGTTGCCGCTGGTGCCTCCCACGATCACCAGACGTGTGGGGACACCGTCGTCGGGCAGCCGCTGGTCGAGCGCCGCCAGCGTACGGATGGCGAAATCGGGGCCCTTGAGGGGCTGAAGGCGCCCGACGAACAGCACGATGCGGCCACCGCCGAGAGATCGGCGTGCGGCGTGCCGGTCGATGTCGGTCCTGAAGGTGGCCAGGTCGACGCCGGGCTCGACGACGTGAACGCGCCGCGGCAGGGCCTTGTAGCGCCGCACGAGCTGGGTCTGCTCGAAGGGGGTCGGAGAGATGATCGCGTCCGCGTCGGCAACTACGCGCTCCTCGGCGGCCAACCGCAGCGACGGCTCACGCGTGTCGCCAGGCGCCAGGGTGTCGTTCTTGGCATGGCCGAGGGTGTGGAAGCTCTGCACGAGCGGGATGCCGAGGCGGCGGCGCGCCTGGCGGCCGACCCAGCCGCTCATCCAGTAGTGACCGTGCAACAGCTCGAGGTCGCCGGCGACCGGGTGTGCGGCCATGCCCAGGTAGAACGCGCACAGGTGCGAGGCAAGATCGCTCTTTGACAGGCGCGGCGGACCGGCGTCGACGTGGTGTACCCGGTAGCCCTCGGGCGCCGTGATCGTCCGAGGCAGGTCGACGGAGCAGGTGCGGGTGAAGACCTCGACGGCCGCGCCGGCGGCGACCAGCTGCGCGGCGAGCTTCGACAGGTACACGTTCATGCCGCCGCTGTCGCCGGCGCCCGGCTGCTCCAACGGCGAGGTGTGGACCGACACCAGCCCGATCCGCCGCGGCGCGCCGACCATGGCGTTGCCTCGCGCGTCGTCCACGAACGTCTCCGTCTGTCGGCTCGTCACCCTCCGGCGATGCTATCGAGCCGACACGCCACCCGCGGTCCGCTTGGCGGCGGCGCCGGTCCTGTTCGCGGCGGTCCTGGTGCCCGTCGCCTGCTCCCTGGTTGTGGTTGCCGTGCACCGCCGGTAAGGGTCGTCAGGGGACGGATCAGGCCGACGCTGCGGTGTCGTCCTCGATCAGGGTGACGACGGGATCGCGCTCCTGGAGGCGCACCTGACGGAACGATACGTAGACCTCGAGCAGCGCGCGTTTCTGCGGCTCTGTGAGGGTGGTGTCGGCAAGGATGGCCGCTGCGAGGTCGTCGTCGCGCCGCTCGTCGAGGATCCCGGCCTTGACATAGAGGGTCTCGGCGCTGATGCGCAGGGCCTCGGCCACCTTCTGGAGGATCTCCGCCGAAGGCTTGCGCAGGCCGCGCTCGATCTGGGACAGATACGGGTTTGACACGCCCGCCAGGTTGGCCAGGTTACGCAGGGACAGCTGTGCGCCCGTGCGCTGCTCGCGGATGAACGACCCGAGCTCGCGGACCTTGCCGGCCGCTGCCTGCGGTGCGTCCTTGGCGTCCACACGGTGCCCCTGCGTCGTCGTCTGCGATGCTGCTTATCGTGGTTAGCGAGATGATATACTCTTGCAAGCGCCCGGTCAACCGGTGGCGGCGACCTCTGCGATGACCGTGCTGGCTGCCGCGCCCCCTGCGTGTCGGTGACGGCGACCGAGATCGTCGCCTACCCAGACGGCTGACCCAGCCGACTCGCCACCTCCACGACTGCGGGCACCGCTGTGATGACCCCGTGTGGCAGGCCGCCTCCGAGCACCTCCGGCCTGACCAGCGCGTCGTCCACGTGGAAGCCGAGCCCGCGCAGGACCGCGCCGACGACCGGCCCCGTCGCGCGCCCTGTCCCGTCCGCGATCTTGACCGCGATCCCGATCGGGCTGCCGTCGGGACGGAGCGCGCCTGCGCCGAAGCACGCCTCGGCGCCCCGCTTGGCGACGATGCGCGCGTCGCCGAGCATCAGCGCGGTGTCCACGGCAGAGGTCCCACCCACCAGATCGGGGCGCGCCCGCAGCGCGGCGGCCATCGGCGCGAGGTCGCCTGTACCCGCGGCGAGCCGGGCGAAGGCGGCCGCCAGCGCACGCAACGGCAGGATCCACGCCGGCGCGCCGCACCCGTCGCTGCCGGGTCCCGTCGGCGTGGCGCCACTGACCTCGGCGAGACGTTCGGCGATGCGTCGCTGCAGCCGCCCGTTCGGATCGAGATAGGCGGCGGGATCCTCGCCCGCTGCGACCTGGGCCGCCAGGAAGCTCGCGTGCTTGCCGGAGCAGTTGTGCGCAAGTCGCGTCGGCGCGGGGGTGCGCCGGAGCGTCGCGACGTCATCAGGCAGCGCTGCGGGACACAGCAGCGCCTCCTCGTCCAAGCCGGCGTCGGCCAGGAGACGTGCGGCCTCGACCTGGTGCTCGTCGCTGCCCTCGTGCGACGCGCACGCGATCGCGAGGCCGACGGTGTCCAGTGTGCGTCCCGCCTCGCCAAGCAGCTCGAGCGTCGCGAGCGCCTGGAAGGGCTTGAGCGCCGAGCGGGCGTAGGCGGGCAGGCCCGGGTTTCCGAGAGCCGCCAGGACCGTCCCGTCGATCGCGACGACCGCGACGTGGCCGCGGTGGACGGACTCGACGACGCCGTCGCGCGTGACGTGGACCAGCTCGGGAGGCGACACCGCGTCAGCCGAGGACAAAGAAGCCGTCGCCCTCCGCGCACTGGTCCCCGAAACGCGCCACCACCTCGGGGTCGAACTGGGAGCCGGCACAGGAGCGCAGCTCGGCCAGCGCCTCGGCCAGCGTGCGCGCGCACCGATACGGCCGGTCGGTCGTCATGGCGTCAAAGGCGTCCACGAGGCTGAACACGCGAGCGGCCAGCGGGATCTCGGCTTGGCGCAGCCCGTCGGGGTAGCCGGCGCCGTCCCAGCGCTCGTGGTGGTGGCGGATCACTCCCAGCGCGGGAGCGAGGAACGGCATGGGAGCGGCCAGCTCCGCGCCCATGACCGGGTGGCGACGCATGACCTCCCACTCCGCGTCGGTGAGAGGCCCCGGCTTGCAGAGGATGGACTCCGGAACGCCGAGCTTGCCGATGTCGTGGAGGAGGAAGCCGTCCCCAACCACGGGATCGGCGGCCAGCATCGGGTCGACGCGGTCGGCGAGCTGCAGCGCCAGCCGGTGCGTGCGGGCGAGGTGGGTGTGCGTGTAGACGTCCTTGGCCTCGACCATCGCGGCCAACGCCCGTACGAGCACCTGCTGGTCCGCGCGCTCGAGGCGTCCTTCTGGACGCTCGCAGGCGATCATCGCGTGGAGCTGGCCAGTCAGCGCCACGAGGCGCCGCCGCAGTGCCAGGTCCGCCTCAGTGCGGACCGACGGCGCGTGGGCGGCAGCGGAGCTAGGGCCGAGCAGGCTCACCGGTCGGGGTTCCCGGACGCGTCCCGCAGAGTCATGGAAACGGTGTCGTGCAGCTCCGCGTCACCGTCGCGGTAGCGGCCCACCAGCTCGGTCTGCAGGTGGTCGAGGTTGTCGAGCAGCGTGCGGCGCGCGGCCGATATGGCGACCTCGCGCTCCTGCAGCTGCCTGACCAGCTGCACCAGCGCATCGGTGTCGAGATCGGGCACGGCCGCCAAGGTCGGGCCATCGTCGGGATCGTCATCGGTGTCGCCGGTCGCCGGGTAAAACGACACCGTGCGGGCCTCGCGGGGCTGGTCGGACGGAGCGTCCGCCAGGATGGACGCCAGGTCGGACACCAGCGACTTGGGCACGTCGGAATCGTCCGAGCGGTGCGCGAGCTCACTGCGGACGATGTCAAGCTTGCCCTGCAGCAGGCGGCGGCGATAGCTGAGCCGTGACTCCTCGTCGCGACAGGCGTCACGGAGGGCGCGCACCTCGGCGAGCGGGCGCTGGCCCAGCCCCTCGAGCACGTCGGGGGCGGTCAGCTCCGCAAGCGTCGGCGGTGCGGGTTGCTCCATGGGGGTGCCTTTCGCATCGCGGGCGGCGAACCGTGCCACCTGCGTCACGGTCCGAGGATCCTACTGCGCGACAGCGCAACTCCGGCATGTCAGCCTCAGCGGCACAGCGCAGCGGCCAGGGGGAAGGGGTTGACGGGTGGGCCGCCGCCGGGGTGGTACTGCCAATGCAGGTGCGATGGGGTGGTCCTGGCGTTGCCCGTGTTGCCGTTCGCGCCGATGTGGTCGCCGGCGCGGACCTGCTGGCCGGTCGTCACGTGGGTGGCCGAAAGGTGCGCGTAGTAGTACCGGTTGCCGGCGGTGTCCACGAGGTTGATGGAAAGGCCGCCGAGCCGATTGTTGAAGACCCGCGCGATCCGCCCGTCCGCGACGGCGTAGATCGGGGTGCCGTGCGCGGCGAACATGTCGACACCCTGGTGTCGCCGTCCACCGGAGCGTGGGAAGCCCCAGGAGTCGATGAACCCGTTTGGGGTGCCGAGCGGGCAGACCTTTCCGTCCACGGGCGGCAGAGGCCCGCCGCCTGCGCCCGGCGGTGGCTGAGCCATCAGTCGGGCGGCGCGTGCGGCGGCAGCCGCCGCGACCCGCTGCCTCGCCTTGGCCTCCTCGGCCTCGCGCCGCTGCGCTGCGAGACGCTCGGCGGCGTGGGTCTGCGCGACGCCCACCGCCTGGTCCGCCTGCTCGACGGCGTGCCGGGCCTGCGCCAGCTCGCTGGTGAGCGCGTCGGCCATCTCCTTGCTGTCCGCGGTGGCGCCACGCGCTCCGCTGCCGATGACCGCGACCTGGGTGACCGCCTCGGCGTACGCCTGCGCCTGAGCACCGGCGAGGTCGGCCTGATCGCGCTGCACGACCGCAAGACGCTCGAGGAGACCGGCGCGGTGGAGCGCGGTGCGAGCGTCGGGGGCGTTGCCGTTGGCTCCGGCGAGCGCCAGCCGCATGTGCGGATGCTTGTAGGCGGTCTCGACCTGCGCGGCGAAGCGCTCGTGGGCGTCATCCGCCGCGTCGCGGAGCGCGACCAGCCGCTCCTTCCCCTCGTCGAGGTCAACCTCGAGACGCAGCCGGTGGGCGTTCGCATGCTCGAAACGTCCGGCGGCCGCGTCGAGCTCAGCCGCCAGGAGGGCGGCAAGACCCTGCGCGTCCGTGAGCTGCCGCTGCGCTTCCAGCACCGACGGGTCCTCCGCGATGCGTTCGCCGTCCTCCTCAGGAGGGGTCGTCGGTCCAGGCGTGGGCGCTGGAGGAGTCGCAGCCCCCGCCGGGAGCGGGGGGCCGGCGAGCAGGGACGAGAAGATCAGCGCGGCCGCCAGCCGGCGACCACGCCAGCACGAAGGGGGCAGCCGGCATCACGCTTGCGAGATCGACACGCCAGGGACCGGTCTTGAGCCCGCTCCCGCAAGGTGAGCAGACTGACGCTTCGGGGCGGGCGGGGGCCGGGCGGGGCGTTCGGGGCCGGGGTCAGGGCATGCCGGGCGGGTCATCCATCTCCGCGAAGACCCGCTGGTCCTTCGCCACCTCGGCAACGGCCTCCTCTCGGGATCCGAAGCCCTCGACGTCCACGGTCTTGCCCTCGAGGTCCTTGTAGATCGAGAAGAAGTGCCCGATCTCGGCGAGCAGGTGGTGGGGGATGTCCCCGAGCTCCTGAACGTGCTCCCACCGGGGATCGGAGTCGGGCACGGTGATGATCTTGGCGTCCTTGCCCTTGTCGTCGGTCATGTGGAAGATCCCCGCGACGCGCGCGCGGATCGTGCAACCGGGGAACGTCGGCTCGCCGAGGATGACCAGGGCATCGAGCGGGTCGCCGTCCTCTGCGAACGTGTCCGGCACGAACCCGTAGTCGCCCGGGTAGTGCACGGCCGAGAACAGCATCCGGTCGAGCACGAATCGCCGCAGGTGGTGATCCCACTCGTACTTGTTGCGGGATCCCTTGGGGATCTCAACGAACACATCGATGACGTCACTCATCCGCTCGCGCTCCCATCGTCCGGTAGGACCGGAGGTCGCGGGTCTGGGACGATCGCCTTGCGTGAGTCGGCCATGACGGCGCAGGGTAGTCCTTGGGTCGGCCGGGGTACACGGATCCTCCGGCAACCCGTCTGGAGGCATCCGATGACCGATCCCACCCCGTCACCGCAGCCGAGCCCCGATCCCCAGCCCGGACCCGGCCCTGACCCTTGGCCCGAGCCCGCGCCGCCGCCCCAACCCGGTCCTGACCCCCTGCCTCCGCAACCCGGTCCGGACCCGACCCCGCCCCAGCCGTCCCCCGATCCGACACCGCTGCCGGACCCAGGTGAGCCGACACCGCTGCCGGACCCCGGCGACCCCCGTCCGATGCCCGACCCGACAGACCCGCGACCCCCGCCGGTCGGCTAACCAGGCCGTCGGCGGCCTCGACCTCGGCGGGGGAGGGCGTTTTCACCGACACCTTGCGTGCCGCGGATGTGCTCCACGACGCCACGTGCGCCGGCGCGCGCGCTGGCCACCACGTGCGCGAAGCCGTCGGCTCCCCCGTAGTAGGGGTCGGGCACGTCGGGACCGTCCGCGGCCGCCTCGAACTCTCGAAAGCGACGCACCTTGGCGCGGCTCGGCCCGTCCGGGGCGAGTTCGAGCAGGTCCGCCTCGTTGCTGCCGTCCATGGCCAGGATCAGGTCGAAGCGATCGAAGTCGGCGACCATCACCCGCCTGGCCGCACCGCTCAGCTCCAGCCCGACATCGGCGGCCGCCGCGGTCATGCGCTGATCCGGGGGATCCCCGATGTGCCAGCTTCCGGTTCCGGCGCTGTCGACCTCCACCGCTCCGTCGAGCCCGGCCTCGGCCAACGCCTCGCGCAGCGCGGCTTCCGCCGTCGGCGAGCGGCAGATGTTCCCGAGGCACACCATCAGCACCCTCATGGTCAGCGAGGCTACCGCGCGCGCCCGCCCCACCCGCTGGTTGTCGCACTGGGGCTCGACACGCAATGGGGTGGGGTAGCGTGCCGTTGAGTCCCCGTTCCACCGCGCGCCAGGAGCCAGCCTCGATGAAGATCGCCACCGGCCAGCCCGCACCCGACATCACGCTGCCCGACCACGCCGGGGCGCAGTGGTCGCTGGGCGGCCAGCGCGGCACTCCCGTCGTCCTGTACTTCTATCCCAAGGACGACACACCGGGCTGCACCACACAGGCCTGCGACATCCGCGACCACTGGGCCGAGTTCTCCGAGCTCGGCGTCCCGGTCGTGGGCATCTCACCGGACGACGTCGACAGCCACGCCGAGTTCGTGGGCCGTTACGACCTGCCGCACACGCTGCTCGCCGACACCGACCGCGCCGCGATCGACGCCTACGGCGCGTGGGGCGAGAAGACGATGCACGGCAAGACCTACGAGGGCGTCATGCGCTCGTCCGTCGTGGTGGACGGCGATGGTCAGGTCGCCGCCGTCTTCGACCAGATCACGCCGAATGACCAATCCGCCAAGGCCTTGGAAGCGGTGCGTAAACTCCTTGGCTGACCCCCCTTGCCCAGCTCGCGCTTGCCTTGCTCGTTACTGCCTTGCTCGTTACTGGGCGCCCGGCTGGGCGACGCCCGCGCCGACCCGTCGCAGGACGTGACCGCTGACGCCATCGCCGGTCACGGTGCCGTCGCCGAGCACCTCGCCGGTGGCCCGGTCGACGGGCAGCAGGGCGAGGGCGACCGCGCCGTCGCCCATCGGCGCGGTGCTGGTGATCTCGCCCGCCTTGCCCCCCGCTTCGAGCCGCGCGCCGGGCGCGACGGCGCCATCGAGCTCCACGACCGCCAGGGCGCGCCGCGGCCGGCCCAGGTTGTAGATCTTCGCGATCGACTCCTGACCCGGATAGCAGCCCTTGCGCAGGTGCACATGGGTGGGCAGCAACCCGAGCTCCTGGGCGCGCCGACCGGTCGCGATCTCCGTGGCCCAGCCGGGCTCGCCGTGGCCGATGCGCCACGTCTCCCAGTCGGCCAGCCCAGCCTCGGGCAGGCCGAGCCCTGGGAGGCGCTCCTCCACCCATGCGGTGCGGCCCAGCAGGTCGGCGCCGCCGCTGCGGTCGCGCACCACCAGCCCGTCGCCGTGGGGAGCGGCGGTCATAGCCTCGCGGCGCGCGCCCGGCGCATCCGCGGCCCCGGGTCCGCGGATGCTCGCCAGCGCCCAGTCCCCCGAGACGTCCGCGGCCTCGACGTCCATGAGGAACTTGAACTTCTCGAGGTTCGCGGCCAGCTCACCCGCGACCTCAGGCGGGGTCACCAGCAGCACAGCCTCGGCGTGCACCACGGCCCGACCGGCGGCCTGCGCGTTGCCCTTGGCGTCGAGGTAGAGGAAATCCGTGACGGCGCCAGGGACGGCGTCGTCCAGGCGCTGGCTGAGCAGCGTGTGGAGGTAGCCGAGGCGGTCGGAGCCCGTTACCCGCACGACGCCCACCGGGCGGCGCACGAAGGCGGTCTCATCGAACAGGAGCATGGCCCCACGGTACGTCGTCGGCGCGGAGGGCGTTGCCGTAACCGGGCGGCGATGTCATGCTGTGCGGCACAACAGGAAGGAGGTGGTCCAAGCAATGGATTCTGATAGTTGTTGCGTGACCGTTGAGGTGATGAGGCACTAGACATCACCGGTCGCATTCCACCACGGCATCCGTGACCGGAGCCTGGTGTCTGGTGAATCCACTCTCATCGCCCGCTCGTGTGTCTGCGGGAGCTGGTCACACCCGCCCTCCCGACCCCCGCACTCGCGGCCGTCGGGGCACGCGCGAACGACTACGAGTGATGGATGCAGCGCCGCCCGGGTCCCGAACGTGACCCGGGCGGTCGCGCGTCCGGACGGCACAGACGAGCACCGATGAGCGTCGCCGACACGGAGTTGCCTGGCCTGCGCTGCCCGGCCTGTCGGCTACCCCTCGACCGCGACGCGGGCAGCCTGCGGTGCGCGACCGGCCACACCTTCGACCTCGCCCGCCAGGGCTACGCCCATCTGCTGCTGTCCAAGCAGAGCTCCGCGCATGACTCCGGCGACGACGGCGAGATGGTGCGTGCTCGTCGTGCTGCGCTCTCGGCCGGCTACTACGCCCCGGTCGTCGACGCGGTCAGCGACCTGGTGTCGGGGTGGGCCGAGCGCGCGGGTCGTCCGGCGCGCCTGCTCGACCTGGGGTGCGGAGAGGGCACCGTCCTGCGCGAGGCGACCGAGCGCCTGCTCGACCAGGACGGTGTGCGCCTGCCCGGCTACGGCGTCGACGCTTCCAAGCGCGCGCTGCGCTCCGCGGCCGGCTCCGACAAGCGCAACCTCTACGTCGTGGCGAGCACGTACGACCTGCCGCTCGACGACGCGAGCATCGACGTCGCCGTCAAGGTGTTCTCGCCTGCGGCAGCCGGCGAGGTGGTCCGCGTGCTGCGTCAGGACGGGATCGCCATCGCCGTCAATCCCGGAGCCGACCACCTCATCGAGCTGCGCGAGCGGATGTACGAGACGGTGACGTCACGTCCCCCCGGCGACACCGCGCTGCAGGGCCTGCCCGGGATGCACCCGCTGCATCGCGGGGAGCACGCGCGAGGTGTGGTGCTCCACGCCGAGCTGCTCAGGGCGGTCGTCGGCATGACCCCGTACCGGTGGTCGGTGTCGCCCGCGCAGCTGGACGCGCTGGCGGCGGCCGCACCGTTGACGGTCACGACGCATTTCGTCGTCACCGTGCACGTGGCCATGGGCTCGTAGCTCCAGCGGGTCGGGTTACGCTGTCCCATACGACGATTCCGGAAGGTGAGGAGGCATGACGGACGGCACCCCGTCGCTGGTCATCAAGGTGACCCACGCGCTCGACGATCCGGAGCGCGCCCACATCGGCTGCAACGTCGCGTCGGTAGCGCTCGCCTCGGGCGTCGGCGTGCACGTGTTCCTCGCCGTCGAGGGCGTCAACCTGGCCCGCCCCGAGATCGCGGCCGAGGTGGACGTGGCCGAGGCGCCACCGCTGACGGAGCTGCTCGACCTGCTCTACGACGCCGCGACGGTCACGGTCTGCACGCCCTGCGCGCTCCGTCGTGGCCTGACCGACGCCAACTTCCGCGACGGGACGCAGATGGCAGGCTCGGCACGGTTCGTCGAGCTGGCCACCGCGCCGGGTGCGCAGGCGCTCGTCTACTAAGCGCTCCGATTGATCCGGATGTCGGGCATCTTCTACTGCAGTCGTCCATCGGCGAGAGGGAGGGCCCCCACGGCTCGGAGAGCTGCGAAGGGCTACCCGAGGAGGTCCGTGAGGACCGCCGCGGTGGGCACGCCGCTGACGCGGTGGCGGACCGTTCCCGCTGCGTCGACGACCAGCGTGGTGGGCACGCGCAGGACGCCGAGCTGGGACACCAGCTGCGGCCGGTCCGCCAGGTCGACCGCGAGCGCGTCCACGTCGTCGCGGGCGCTGGCCACCCGCTGCAGGACGTTCCATGCGGTGGCGCAGGCGCTGCACCCCGGCGCGGTGATGGCCACCAGCGCGCCTCGGCCGGACCGCACGCCGAGACCGTGCCTGTCGAAGGACACCTCGTCCTCGACGGGCTGGACGCGGCCCTCCCGGCGACGCAGCAGCAGCGCCGCGGCGGCGATCAGCACCACGAGGACGGCAAGGACGACCGCTCGCTCGATCATGCGCCCTCCCCCGAGGACGTCGTGGATCCGGTCGTGGACGAGCGGCGTAGACGTGCACCGAGCGCGTGCACCTCGCAGCCGACGCACAGCCCGGTCGCGGCCAGCAGACCGGACAGCCCGACGACGACGAGCACCAGCGACCATCCCAGGGTGGCGGCTCCAAAGAGCAGCGCGACCAGACCCCCGCCGGCGAACAGCAGTCCCATCTGCTGGGAGAACCGCGGCCCCGCCTCCGGCTCGGTCGCGGGCGGCGGGCCCCAGTCGAGACGCCGTTTGAGGAGGCGGAACAGGTTGCCGTACGGCGACCAGCGCAATCCGGCGAGGGCGGCCACGGCGAACACGGCGACCTGCAGGGCCACGAGCCAGAGCGTCGAGGTCAGGTAGGCGATCGCCAGGACGGCGAAGGTCAGGGCGGCGGAGAACCGGGGGCCGCGGACGTCGATGGCGGTGGTCACGACGAACCCTTCCGGATGAGCAGGCGGATCGCGGGACGGCCGTTGGCGTCGGTGGCCCGCTCGACACCCAGCAGCTGGTGCCCGACACCGTCTGCCCAGCGGGCGAACGCCGCCGGCGAACCCGGCCCCTCGGTGAGCACCTCCACGATGTCGCCCTCACCGACCGCGGACACCGCACGCAACGCGTGGACCACGCCGGCTTCCCGCTGCTGCCCGCGGGCGTCGACGGTGCGGGCGGGGGCGGGCACGATCCTGGGCGGGGCGACCGGCACCGCGCGCGCCCGGAGCGCGTGGCTGCGACCTGCCCCGCCGGCGTCGGCCAGCGACACGGGCATCCCAGCGGCCGACAGGGCTCCGGCAAGGACGCCGCGCTCCAGCGCCTCGGCGAGCGACGGTCGCATGGTCTCCAGCAGGGTGAACATGCCGCGCACACCGGTCACGTCGACTGAGTCAGGGCCGCGGTCCGTGATTCGCGCGTCGGGGGCGTGGGGCCGCAGCGCGGCGATCGCCAGCAGGGCGGCGAACTCCAGCCGGTCGGCGTCGGGCGTCTCGGCCATGATCGTCTGCTCGAGGGCCTCCCGGTCGGCGAGGTGCTCGACCAGACTGCGCCCCTCGGCCCCCGCGATCTCGTGCGCCCGCGCGGCCAGGCTCGGCCCGCGCCCGAAGGCGGGGACCGGACGCTCCTCCACGAGCGCGGCCAGCAGCCGGACGAGCAGCCCCGCGCCGGGCGCGGCCTCGCCCGCGGCCGGCGTGGTTGCCTCATCGGCCGCCGCGGCGGCCCCCGGCTTGGCGGTGTAGATCTTGGCGGGGCGACCGCCCGCCGGGTGCTTCCGGCGTCCGACGTCGACCAGGCCGGCGTCGGCCAGCAGCTCCAGATGCGTGCGCGCGACGTTGGGATGCAGGTCGAAGCGCCCGGCGATGTCGCGGACCGTGCGGTGCCCGCCCTGCTCGCGGAGGTGGTCGAAGATGCCCGCGCGTGTGGTCGACCTGAGCGCTTGCGCGACGGTCACGCCGGGACGTCGCGCGGTGCGACGCTCGGGCAGCACGTTCACGGTGTCGGACACGGACCTCCAAGAACGAGCGTCGGGATCTGGTGAGCAGTGTCGCGGCCGACAGCCGCGCGGGACCACACTGCGACAGTGCAAACCTACCTCGGGCAGTGGAAACCGCAGTGCCCAGCCCGCTGCGCATCACCGGATGGGCCGCGCGAGCTCGAGGATCTGCCCGCTCACGCGACGCCTGCGGTCACGTCGCGAGCGCCTCCGCCAGGAGGTACGCGGCGGGCGCGGCCAGCAGCAGCGAGTCGACCGCGCCGAGGAAGACGCCGGGGGGCGCCACGGGGGGCGCTGCCTCGGCGCCCCCCGCCGCGGCGGCGCCGCCACCGTAGGCGAGACCCGCCTCGGCGAGCAGGACCTCGTGCAGTCGTGACGCGCCGAGGCTCGCGGTGAGCGCGATGACCGCGAGGCCCAGCGTCGGCAGGGCGGCCAGCGGCGGGTCGAGCGTCGCGTACACCGCGGCCCCCACCAGCCCGACACCAACGACCGCCGGCGCCAGGACGACCAGCGGTGTGTCCTCGTCCGGCGCCACGTCGTCGTACTCGAAGTCCTCATCGGGTACGCGCCGCGCGTCCTGGATCAGGCGGGCGAGCGGCCTGGCGGCCTCGACCGCGGCGACGAGCAGCAGCAGCGCGAGCACCCAGCGGAAGCCGTTCCCCACGCCGCGCAGCAGCAGCAGGGCACTAGCGCCGAGCCCCACGATGAGACCGATCGTGACGGTCGAGCCGAGTCCCGCGACGGCCCCGCCGCGGCGCCCGACGACCAGCACGAGGATGAACCCGATGAGTAGCGCGATCGCCACCACGATCGGTACGCGCTCCCAGCCCCTCAGCGGCCGTCCGACGGCCTCGACGGCAGCCAGCGCAGGGAGGCCGACGCCGGCCAGAAGCGCGGCGGGCAGCACCGGACGCGGTCGGTCACGACCGAGCACGACCGCGAGGTCCACGACGACCGCGGCCGCGGCCAGAACGACGAAGCCTGCGAACGCGCCGTAACCCACCAGCAGCGTGATGAGCGCGAGCGCCCCGGCGGCGGGCGCGACAGCGGCCTTGAACATTTCGGGCGAGTCTACCGGTGCTGGGGATACGGTACGCGCAGGTGTGACCCACCGCTGACCGGCGGCAGAAGCGCGACCTCGGCCCCGTCTGCGACGTAGTCATCCCGGTCACGGGGGACGGCCCGCCCGTCGACGAGCACGGTGCATAGCGTGAGCCGCGACGCGAACGGCTCGCCGAATCGATCGACCAGCCCGGCGAGCAGGCCAGGCAGCGCCGCCGGCTCCACGTCGAGCTCCCCGGTTGCCGCCGCCTCGCGGATCGCGGCGAACAACCGCACCCGCACTGCCATGCCCACCTCCGGTCGCGACTGCCGTCACGGCAGACCCTACGCTTGCCGACGCCGACATGTGAATGCGCCCGAGCTTGCGGGGGCGATTCTTTCGTCTACCGGTTGTGGCGATCGCGAAGCGATGGCCATGAGATGCCGCCATGTGCAGCAAGGCCGGGCGGTGGAACCAGAGGCGGCGCCCGGCCCGCGAGCCAGGAGGGAGGATCCAGGCGTGGACGTCGACCGCAGGCGCGAGCTGGTCGCCACAGCGACCGATCTCCTGCCCACCCTCGAGCAGGCGGTGACCTCCGGCTGGGGCGAGATGTCGCGCGGTTCGGGGTCCTGGCCGCCGGAGGCGATGTCGCGGGCTCGTGACGCCGTGCGCGCAACCCTTGAGGGCGTGGTCATGTCGCTGGAGCTCGGTGACGTGGACGAGGACACCTGGGTCAGCGTGCGGGACCATCTCGAGCGCGCGGAGTCCCCCGAGCTGCCGGTCGCCGACCTGCTGCGCGGCGTGCGGGTGGTGGGGCTGGAGACGCTGGTCGCCCACCTCGACGCCCGCTGCCATCTGCGCCCGGACGAACGTTGGACCGTGCAGCGCCAGGTCGACGCGTTCTGCCAGCAGCTCGGCGACGTCGAGGACGTCATCGATCAAGCCGCGGTGACGGGTCTGCTCGCGCGGCTCGAGGCCGACGGCCCGGATGTGGCGTGACACCGACGATCGCCGCAACGGGTGGCGGCGCTGCGCGCGCGGTGACGTCATGACGTCCTGGCGGGCCAGGCGCCGGTGGCCCGGACCGTGACCAGCGCGTCCGCGAGCCGGTCGGCGAAGGCGGCGGTCAACCCGTCCTCGGCGTGCCCGAATCCGGACGGCTCGATCCACAGTGCCCTGGGCTCCCGCGCGGCGCGCAGCAGGCGGCGCGCATGATCGAGCGGGAAGAAGTGGTCGTCGCGCCCGTGCACCAACAGCAACGGGGTCGGCGCGATGCGTGCCACCACACGGACGGCGTCCGCGGGATCCCCCCACCGCGGCGCCACCCGGATGCCCAGGGCCGCCCGCGCCGCCAGGCGCCACGAAGCCGACGAGACGACCCGCTGCAGGACCGCCACCGCGGGGGTGGCATGGACTCGGAACGACGCCGGCGCGCTGATGGCGCAGACCGAGTCGAGCGCGTTCGCCGGCCCGGCTCCGGCCGCGCGGAGCACAGCCGTTGCGCCCATCGACACGCCGACCGCACCCACCCATGCGAATCCTTCGCGGCGCAGCCACGCGACACCGGCCCTGACGTCGTGCACCTCCAGGTCGCCGAACGTCGAGCGCCCGCCCGCTTCACCGTGACCGCGCAGGTCGAGGGTGAGCACCGGGTGCAGGCGGGCGAGGCGATCGGCCAGGGCGACGTACGCGGCCTTGCGGCGGTGCGC
This sequence comes from Euzebyales bacterium, assembly GCA_013695145.1. GTDB lineage: Bacteria > Actinomycetota > Nitriliruptoria > Euzebyales > Egibacteraceae > JACDBB01. Next base: position 9,637 of record JACDBB010000007.1, on the reverse strand, counting down.
GGCGAACCCGTGGGCGATCAGCACCGCTCCGGCCCGCGGGGCCGATCCAGGGACCGCTACGGCCGCCGGAGGGGAAAGGAATGTGCCGACCAGCCGCACGTCGTCGCGGGTGCGCAGGGTCACATGGCGGTGCGCGCCCGCGAAGCCCTCGCATGCGATGCCGCGCACGTCCAGCAGGCGCCGTAACGGCCCGCGCCGCGAGGGCCGGTTGGCCACGTCGGCGGTGGTGTCCACCGGCGTGCCGGACAGACTGGCCATAGGCCCTCCCTCCAGGCTCGGCTATCGTGACGCCAGGCGCGACCGAGAGCGGAAGGAGGCACCACGGTGCACCTGCTCGTCCTCTCCGACGCCCCCGGCGGGGGGAAAGCGCTGCTGCCCGCGCTGGAGTACCTGGACCACAGCCTCGCGCATCAGGCGCTGGACGGCAGCGCGGACGCCGCGGGCTCGGTCGACCTGGTGCTGGTCGACGCGACGGGCGACCTCGGCCGGGCCTCGCACGCCTGCAGGACGGTCGCGACCTCCGACCGCGGCTGCCCGGTCCTGGTGGTGATCGCCGACGCGGCTCTGGCGGCGCTGAAGGCGACCTGGGGCTTCGACGACTGGGTCGTGCCGGCCGCGCAACCGGCGGAGGTCGAGACCCGCCTGCGCATCGCCGTCGAGCGGTCCGGCGACCAGCGGCGCGCGCGGGCCTCCACCTTCGGCGAGCTGCACATCGACGAGGAGACGTACGTCGTGCGGCTGCACGGGGTGCCGCTGGACCTCACATACCGCGAGTTCGAGCTGCTCAGGTACCTCACGGGCAACGCCAGGCGAGTCTTCACCCGGGCGCAGCTGCTGCAGGAGGTCTGGGGCTATGACTACTACGGCGGCACGCGGACCGTGGACGTCCACATCCGACGGCTGCGCGCGAAGCTCGGGGCCGAGTACGAGTCGCTGATCGTCACCGTCCGGGGCGTCGGCTACAAGCTGGACCCGGCGGGGCTCGCGGCCCGCGCCGACGACGAGGCCGCGGCCCAGCACTAGAACGCCGGCCGCAGCAGGTCTGCGGTGGAGTCGACCTGCGGAGCCACATCCTCCTCGTAGCAGACCTCGCGGTAGGCCAGGTCGAAGCCCTCCGAGCGGTACAGCCCCACGGCGCCGGTGCTGGCGCAATCGACGTACAGGATCGCCTGGCGGCAGCCGCGGTCATGCAGGTGGGCGATGCCGACGCGCAGCAGCGCACGGCCGAGGCCGAGTCCCTGGGCGGACGGGTGCACGGCCAGGACGTACACCTCGCCGACCGGCTCGTGGGCCGGGCTCTCGTCGGAGTGGTGGGCGTGCCATTTCGTCCAGTGGAAAGCCAGCGCCTGTTCCCCCCGCCAGGCGATGAACAGCCCGTCGGGGTCGAACCAGTCGAGGCTGCGCCGCTCGGCGAACGTCGTTCGGTCCCACGCGCCGTTCTCGGGGTGGTCGGCGAACGCGGCGTTGTTGACCTCCAGGAACGCCTCGTCGTCGCTGCCCTCGCGGTAGGGCCGGACCGTGACGTCGTCCGGTAGGACCGCGGGCTCTCCACGCTCGTCAAGCGACCGGGTCATGAAGGCCAGCTCGCGTTGCACCGCGAAGCCCATGCGCGCGGCAAGCGTGGTGCGCGGATCCTCGACCCGGTGCACCCACAGGTACAGCAGGCCGCCGCCCGCGCGGGCCAGCACGGCTCGCGCCTCGGTCAGCAGCCGCTCCGCGACGCCGGGACCACCGTCGACGAAGCCGTCGCCGGCAGGTCCGTGGAGGGCCGGGTGCACGACCACCTCGACCGCCATCCGCGGCCGCACTCCCGGCTGGTTCCAGCGCGTGTGCGCATACCCGACCAGCCGGCCGTCGTCGTCGTGCGCGAGGATGCCGACCCAGCCGCGCGCGCCCACGGCCAGGTGGGCGTACTTGTGCTCACCGACGGGCCGGTGACCCTCGATCTCCGTCGTGGTCTCGACCAGCTCCCGCACGTCGCGGAGAGTGCGCTCGTCCAGTGACGCGGAGGCGCTGATGCGCACGGGCGTGGACTCGACGCGGTTCGGCGGGACCATCACCGAATCGTAGTGGCATGATGCGCAGGTGATCGACGTCGCCCATCGACTCAGGAGCCAGGGCTACCGGCTCACCCCCCAGCGCCAGCTGGTCTGGGAGGTGCTGCGCGCCGCGCACGCCGAGGGAGACCACCTGTCGGCCGAGGAGATCCACGAGCGCGTGAGCGCGACGGTGGCCGACTTCAACGTGGCCAGCGTGTACCGGACCCTGACCCTGCTGACCGAGCTCGGGCTCGCCACCGAGGTCCAGCTCGGCGACGGCCGGGGCCACTGGGAGCTCGCGCACGCCGACGACGCGATCCACCTGCATTGCCGCCGTTGCCGCAGTGTCGATCACCACCAGGGCGAACTGGTGTCGCGGATCCGCTCGCATCTGCATGGCGACCACGGCTTCGTCGTCGAGGACGTCGACGTCGTGGTCCACGGCCTGTGCGAGGCCTGCGCCGCCCACCCGGAGTGATCGGGCAAGATCAGCTCGCGGCGAAACCGGTCGGGTGGGCTGGGCTTTCCTGCGCTGCGCCGGTCTCCGGGGCGACTCCGCCGGTGCTAGCGTGTCCCGTGCGAGTTGCGATGGCCCTGCGATGACCACGGGCCGTTAGCTCAACAGGTAGAGCTCCGGACTTTTAATCCGGCGGAGCGGGTTCGAGTCCTGCACGGCCTACGAGGAGACGCGCCGGTCGAGTACGCTTCGGCCGCCGACGCTCTGTCAAGGACCTGTGGAGCAGCTAGGAGTGCTCGTCACCCTGTCAAGGTGAAGGTCGCGGGTTCAAATCCCGTCAGGTCCGCCCTCCCGGCCGGCGCCCCAGGCGCCGGCCGGTTGCTTTTCCAGGCGAGTCACGGAAGCAGCGGGCGGACCTCGTCGGCCCAGAAGCGGAAGAAGCCGTCCTTGTCGTAGGCGACCTGGACGACGCATGGCCTGCTTCCTGGCGCTGCCCTCGTCGGCGTCGTAGGACAGCGGTGCCTGCCCCAGCACCCGCCCGTCGCCGCTCAGCGAGCGGAACTGCTCGACGTAGGACGCCTCGGGCTCGACCGCGACGAAGCCGTCAGCAGCGTCGGCCGCCAGGCTGAGCGACTCCTTGCCGCTGCCGGCGATCAGAACGTCCGGTGGCTGCTCCGGGCGGGTGTACAGCCGGGCGTCCTCCACGGTGAGGTGCGCGCCGCGGAACGTCACCCCGTCGCCGGGTGGTAGCGCAGGAACGGGCACGTCACCAGCGTGACGAGCCCCACGCGCTCGGTGGCCTGCGCCGCCGCACCCAGCACGCCCCACGCGAACGGGTGTCGGTGTGGCTGTCGAGCCACGGGTGGCGCCGTCTACCCGGGGAGGAGCCGTGAAACTGCCGAGACCGCCTGCCTCCGCGGTTGCCGTCGGCGCACGAATGAGGCAATACTTGGTGTCGAGTCCGCCGGTCGGCTCAGGTTCGAGCGTCCCGCGCAGCCTCCCCGTCTCCAGATCCCCGGACGGCATCACGACGACCGAACGTCGCGTCGCGTACTGTCTGGTCCGGGTATCCGGTCCGACACCGCGGGCCGCGACCTGGCAGCTGCCTGAGGGAAGACGCGAGGTGAGCCGCACGTGGAGACTTGGGCGCATCGCCGACCCCGCCACAGGCGGGCCGCGGTCGAGCCGATCGACGCGTTTGCCATCCAGCGGCTCGTGGACAGGGTCGCGCAGGGAGATCGCGGCGCGTACGTCGCCCTGTACGACCACATCGCTGTGTGCGTCTACGGACTTGCGCTGCGCTCGCTGCGTGACCCAGGCGAGGCCGAACGAGCCGCCGCGCAAGCGCTGGTCGCCGTGTGGCGCGAAGCCCCACGCTTCGACGCCACGCACAGCGATGCGCTCAGCTGGATCCTCGCGATCAGCTATCGGAGCTATCGGGAGTAAGGACCCGGCCACTCGGGAACGTAACCGGTCCGGGGGAGTCCGAGGTCACCCGAGGGGTGTGCGCCACGGTCTGGGGCGGGCGATCCGTTTGAGCAGCTCACCAGTCGAGGCGGAGCCGATGCAGCCAACCGTTGAGAGCCACGCACCCCTGACCGCGCGCGACCCCTCCGCCTGGCCGAGGTCATCCGAAGCGCTCGGGGCGGCCGTCGCAGCGCTCGGATCGGTGTTGCACGGCTGGGTCGGCGCAGCCGTGCTCGTGGCTGACCCGCAGGGGACCCTGCAGCTCGTGGCCGCGGGGGACCGTCGTCTCGCCCAGGCGCTGGTCGCCGAGCTCGCGCACGGGGACGGCCTCTGTCACGCGGTCCACCGCACCGGACGCATGCAGGTCCGGCGGCGGGACGCCGCTCCCCTGATCGGTGTCCGCCCGCTCACGAGCCTGTGCGCGCTGCCGCTGCACGGCAGCGCGGACGGACCCAGCGGCGTGCTCGTGCTCGCGAGCGACGATGACCAGGAGCCCGACCAGGCGGCCTGCGTGCCCGCGCGCCTGCTGGCGAGCCTGGCCGGGCTCGCGCTCGCGACAACACCGGCGGCCGCTCCCCTCCCACCGGCCTGACCCGCCCGCATCAAGCGCCTGCTCACCGCGGCGGCTGCCACGACCGGCTCTCGGCCGACGCGGCAAGAGCAATGACGGTCTTGATGCCGGTGGGAGTGGATTCGTACGCGTCGCGCCAGCGCTCGAGGGGCACCCGGCGGGTGATGAGCCGGCCGAGCCAGTCCGGGTCGGCTGCGGCGAGGACGTGGGCTGCCTGCTCGTAGTGGCGACGGTTGGCGTTGACAGACCCGAACACGACGTCGTTCTCGAGCACGATCTGGTGAGCGATGAGGCCGGCGGCGACCTCGATCCGCCGTCCTGGCGAGGTGACCCCCGTCAGACACACGATTCCGTTGCGCGCGCTGGAGCGCATCACCTCGAAGACCAGCTCCGCCGCGCCTGTGGCCTCGATGACGACGTCCGCGTCTGCGCACGCCGCCTCGATGTCACCGACGTGGTACGTCGCGTCGAGATCGGTGACGAGTCGTGGCTTCGGACCGTCGACCACGCGGTCGAGCGCCGCCACCTCCAGCCCACGTTGCCGTCCCATCAGAGCGGCGAGGAGCCCAATCGGGCCCGCGCCGGTCACAAGCACTCTGCGCGGTTCCCAGTGGGCGCGCTTGCCGATGCGCTCGATGTGCTCCCACGCCTTGGCCACGATGCTGGCGGGCTCGAGCAGGACCGCCAGGTCACCGAGCGCAGGATCCACGCGGACGGCGTACCCGGGGTCGAGACGGAATCGCTCCCGCGCGTAGCCGTCGAGCCCCTTGATGCCGTGCTCGGTGTAGCGGCCGTTACGGCACATGTCCCACTCGCCGACCGCGCAGTTCACGCAGGGTTCCGGATCCGGCCGTCGGACGATGCCGACGACGAGGTCTCCCGCCGTCAGCCCGCTGTCGCGCGGCGCTTCCAGCACGCTGCCCAACGATTCATGGCCGAGTACGAGGTCGTCCGTTCCGGGGGGAGGCTGCCCGTGCTCGCCGGCGATGATCTCCCGGTCGGTGCCGCACACACCGATCATCAGGGTCTCGACGAGCACTGACCCTTCGGCGGGGTCGGGCTCACCGACCTCGTCGAGTCGGACGGAGTCTTCGACGCCGGGCGTGACGATGATGGCCCTCATCATGGGCTCGTTGTTCGCGTGTCGTCGCTGCGTTGGTCGGCGGGGCCGGCTCCGGCGCCGAGGTTGTAGGCGGACGACACCAACCCGAGGTGGCTGAACGCCTGCGGAAAGTTGCCGAGCATGCGGTCTGCGACCGCGTCGTACTCCTCGGCGAGCAGGCCGACCTCGTTGCGGACCTCCAGGAGCCGTTCGAACGTCCGGCGCGCCTCGTCCCTCCGACCGATCATGGCCAGGGCGTCCACCAGCCAGAACGAGCAGAGCAGGAACGCCCCCTCGCCATGCGGTAGGCCGTCGTCGGAAACCTCGGTGCGGTAGCGCAGCAGCAGACCGTCGCCCCGACCGAGTTCGCGTTGGACGGCGTCCACGGTGCCCCGGACCCGTGCGTCGTGCGCCGGCAGGAACCCCATCTGCGGGATGAGCAGAAGGCTCGCGTCCAGCTCCCGGGAGCCGTAGGACTGCGTGAACGTGTTACGGTCGGCGTCGAATCCCTCCGCCAGCACCTCGACGTGGATCTCGTCGCGGAGGCCTCTCCACCGGTCGACAGGTCCATGCAAACCCGAGTTCTCCACGGACTTGATGGCACGGTCGAACGCGACCCATGCCATGACCCGCGAGTGGGTGAACGCGCGTTTCGGCCCCCGCATCTCCCAGATGCCGTGATCGAGCTGGCTCCAGGTCCTCTCCAGGTGCTCCAGCAACGCCCGTTGGAGGGACCAGCTGGCGTGATCGGCCTCCATCCCCGTCCGCCGCGCGTAGTGGAGGGCGTCCATCACCTCGCCGTAGACGTCGAGCTGCATCTGGTCGTAGGCGCCGTTGCCGATCCGCACCGGCGAGGAACCTTCGTAGCCTGGCAGCCACGGCAGTTCGAACTCGGTCAGGCGCCGCTCGCCCGCGATCCCGTACATGATTTGCAACCGCGGCGGGTCGCCGGCGACGGCGCGAAGCAGCCAGTCGCGCCATGCCAGGGCTTCCTGCCGGTAGCCGGCGAGCATGAGCGCCTGCAGCGTGAAGGTGGCGTCGCGCAACCACACGAAACGGTAGTCCCAGTTGCGGCTGCTGCCCAGGCGCTCGGGCAGCGATGTCGTCGCAGCCGCCACGACACCACCGGTCGGCGCGTACGTCAGCGCCTTCAGTGTGATCAGCGAGCGACCGACCGCGTCCTGGTATTCCCCGCGGTAGGTGCTCCTCGCCGACCATTGCCGCCACCACGCGGTCGTGTTCGCCGTCGACTTCGTCGCGTCCACCGGCTCGAGCACCGGTTGGTGGGACGGATGCCAGGTCAACACGAACGGGACCTGGTCCCCTTCCGCGACCTCGAACTCCGCGACGGTGGACAGGCCCTCACCCCGAAGCGCGACCGGGGTGGTGAGCACCAGTCGGTCGGGCCCGGCTACCGCGTGCAGGCACCGCCCCCGCCTTGACACCCACGGCACCACCCAGCCGTAGTCGAAGCGGATCGTCAGAACCATGCGCATGGCGACACGCCCACTGACGCCCTCGACGACGCGGACGACATCGGGATTGTCTCCCCCCTCGAGGCCGCGGGGCGGCATGGAATCGACGATGCGCACCGTGCCTCCGTCGCAGTCGAACTCCGTCTCCAGGACCAGCGTGCCCGGGCGATAGCGCCTGCGGACGGCCCGCGGCGACCCGACGGGCGTCAGGGCCCAGCGGCCGTTCGACTCATCACCGAGCAGAGCGGCGAAGCAGGCCCCGGAGTCGAAGCGGGGCAGGCACAGCCAGTCGATGGAGCCGGACCGGGACACCAGCGCCACCGTTTCGGTGTCGCCGATGATCGCGTAGTCCTCGAGCCGGACGCTCACGCCTGCACCTCATCGGCGGCCCGACCGGCCGGAGGGCGGCGCGACGGCATGCGGCGTGCGGAGAACGACCGGAGCAAGAGTCTTCCTCGACGGTGGCGGTGAGGAGCAGGCAATACCCGACGGAGAGTATCGTGACGCGATATGGGTGCCGCCCGAGCCGGGGACTTCAGCGACGGTGACTGTCAGGCGCTGCCAGCACAGCGCCGTGGAGCCTGTTGACCGTGCCGCGGCCAGTGGGCTCGTGAAGCGGTTGGGCGACGCCCGGCGGGACGGAGGGCTTGGCATGACCGTGCTCTTGGTCTTCGCGGTCGTGCTGCTCGTGGCGGTGCTGCTCTCCGATCTGGCTGAGCGCAGCGTGCTGTCGACCGCGGTGCTGTTCCTCATCGCTGGGTTCGCGCTGGGGCCGGCTGTCGGCGGCGTTCTGCCCTCCGCCGGCGCCGACGAGGAACTCGTTCATCGCCTGGCCGAGTTCGCCCTGTTCTCGGTGCTGCTGACCGACGGGATGCGCTCGGGGGTGCGACAGCTGACGACGGCCTGGCGGCTGCCCGGGCGCGCCCTGCTGCTCGGCATGCCGCTCGTGTTCGCCCTGACGGTGCTGGCCGGCTGGACGATCGCCGGGCTGGGGCTCGCCGAGGCTGCCGCTTGATCGACGCGAGCGCCTTCTTCGCGGGGTAGGTGTAGACGTACCCAGGCCAGGATATCTTTCCCAGCGAACACCTCTTTCCAGGCAATCTTTGGCGGTGGCGGAGTTTGCTCTCGAACACTGACCGATGGGACAGCCACAAGATGTACATCGAGCGGGTGGCTCATCGCGACCTGTTCGGCCCGCTGGACGAGGCTGCGCGGTTCCTGACGGAGGCGGCCGTTTCACACTGTCCCACCTGACGCAGCCATGGCCGCACGATGAGCCTACGGCAACCACTTGAGGTATCAGCGGATACCGGTGGGCTGGTGCGGCCGGAGTCAGAGTTCCCCATGCCGCCGGTGCTCACGGTCGCTCGTCACGGATGCGTGCGAGAAGGCGAACTGGATCGGCGCGACTGTCGACATAGATGCGATCAGTCGAGAGGTCCCCGGGCAACGCGTGAGCGAGCTTGTTGCGGTACGCGACCAGCTCGGACCACGGCTCCACGCCGGGGTCGGCGTCGAGCACGTCTTTGCGGTAGGCCTCGGCCACGTTGCCTGCGGTGATCCACAGCCGCTCGACGGCCAGCCGGATCGTCGGCTCGGCGTCCCATACCACCTTGTCGCCGGGGAGGATCGCCGCCAGTTGCTCCAAGGTGTCGATGAGCGCGTCAAGCAGCTCGTCGCCGGTCACAACGGCTGCGTGTCGGCGGCGCCTGGGACGTCATCGGTGAGCACATGGACGTAGGCACCGACCACCCGGCTGGCCTCGGTGGACAGGCGGTTGACCGAGCGATACCCGGACTCGTCGCTGTGCACGACGACGGTTCCATCTCCTCGGATGCGCGGCGCGCCCAAGTTGTGCGCCGTGATCAGCCGGCGGATGGCGTCCGCATGAGCAAGGACCTCGGCAAGAGTCGCCTTGCGATCTGCAACGACCGTGTTCGCCATGCCACGCAGGGTACGTGACCTTCGGCGGCCTTCGCCAGCGGCGAACCACTTCCGATAGCGCACGAGCAGGGGGTTCTGGAGTGATGCACAGGACTTCGTCGCCGTCTCGACCCTGATGCATTCCCGCGCCGGTGGTGGACGGTGCGCTGGCGGTGGGTGTGGCGACGGCGCTGCTCGTGGGGATGGCACTGAACCTGGAGCCAGGCGGGCGCCTGGCCAACGCGCTGGCCTACGCGCTCGTCGCCGTGATCGCGGTCCCGGTGTTGATGCGGCGTGACTGGCCGCTGGCCGCGCTGATGGTGAGTGCCTCCGCTGACGCTGTACTACGCGCTCGACTACCCGCCGGGGGTGCGGCCGTGCCGCTGTCGGTCGTCCTCTACACGGCGGAGGGCCCGCCTGACTGCTCACGCTCCAAAGGGCCGTCGTCGAACGCCTTCTTCCAGCCGGCGAAATCAGATGCTCCATTCGCAGGATCGGCATTTCTCCTTGATGGAGAACCGCGGAGGGGAACAGCACCTACCCGCCTGGGGCGAGGCCGTCTGCGCTTTGGTCCCGGGCAGACTCCAACGCCGCTATCGCCGC
>JACDBB010000213.1 GCA_013695145.1 Euzebyales bacterium | reverse complement strand
CGGGCCGCTGACCACGAAGAAGCCGAGCTGGGTCTGCGAGTCCGACACCGTCCACAGCGGGCGAGCGGTCTGCATCGTGCCGTCGTCCTCGGGCCTGCGCACCTCCCAGGCGTGCCGGTCCGGGCTGCCCCAACCGAGCCGTTGTGACGCGGGCGGACCGGTCGCGGCGGCCCCCGCCGCGAGCTCGGCCTGCGTCTCCACGCACGTGCACCCGGCCGACGCCGGCGGCACGGCCGGCTGGTGCTCGTCGAGCGGCACCCCTGGGGAGGTCGCCGCCACCGCCGGGGCCAACGCCCGGAACGTGGCGAAGGCCGGTGCCTCGACCTCGGTTTCGGCGGGCGCCGACAGGACGAGGAACGACAGGGAGTCCGCTTTGAAGTCGGTGGCGATCCAGGCGGGCACGGTGAGCGCCGCGCTGGTCCCCGCGGCCAGGACCGCGACCGCGATTCCCACCTCGGCGTGGCGTCGCAGGCGCGTCGGGGTCGGCAGGTCGGCGATCAGCCGTTCGATGCGGGCCGTCAGCAGCGCGATCGCGCGCTGCGCCTCGTTCTGGCCGACCAGGACCCCCGACGGGACCGCCAGGCGGCCGGGTACGGCCCCGCACACGTGTCCGAGCTGCCGCCGGCCGCGGCTGCGGTCCCACACCTTGAGGATGCTGGAGGCCAGGGCGACCGGCCGGCCCGTGTGACGCGACGCCAGCTCGTCCGCACTCTCCTCCTGCTCGCGGCGCAGCCAGCGTGCCGCGACGTGCAGTGGCACCAAGAAGAACGCCACGTCGCGGAAGACCCCGACCAGCGTGCCGAGGTGGGTGTCGTGGCGGGCGAGGTGCGCGAGCTCGTGGGCGACGAGACCCTCCAGCTCGTGGCTGTCCAGCTCGGTCACCACGTCGGGGTCCACGGCGATCACCCCTCGGCGGGCTCCGCCGAACGCGAACGCTCCACCAGGGCAGTCGTCGAGCAGCAGCACCGTGGGGCTCCGCAGTCCCATCCGGTTGGCCATGCGTCGGGTTGACGCCGCGATCGGATGGTGCGCCGCGGCTGGCACCGCGGGGCGGAGCGCGCGCCGCACCGCGAGGACGCCGAGCAGACGACGGCCGACAAGGACCGCTACCACCGCGGTGTAGGTGACCACGAGCAGGTCGATGCCGCGAGCGGTGATGCCCAGCGGCTCGCCGAAGACGTCCAGCAGCGTCCCCGCGGCGGTGCCGGCGCCTGTCGTCACCCACAGCTGCAGCGGCAGGTAGACCTCCCCGAACGACGCGACCGCCGCGGCCGCGGCGGTCAGGACCGGTGTGAGGAGCACGAGGCGACGAGCGCGGCTGGTGCGCACGAGGCCGAAGCCGACGAGGACCGCCGCGAGACTCGCAGCCGCGAGGGAGCCCAGCAGTGCCCGAGCCGCGAACGACTCGGTCACCAGCGAGAGGAGGAATCCCCCTGAGTCGCCTACCGGCATCGGCGCTTAGCGCTCCCCCGTGCGCAGACGGTCGATCCTGGTCCGCAACGCCCGCAGCATCTCCGGGTCGGAGCCGTCGTCGATCACGTCGACGAAGTAGCTCATGGCGGGCTCGGGGAAGCTGTCGACCAGCCAGTCGACCACCGATGCGACCGTCGACTGGGCGTACTGGTCGCGGCTCACCGTGGGCCGGTACCGGTGCGCCAGCCCGGTGGTGTCCCGGTCCAGCAGGCCCTTGGCCGCCAGCCGCGTCATCGTCGTCATGATGGTTGTGTACGCGAGGTCGCGGCGCTGCGCGAGCTGCGCGTGCACGTCCCGCACGGTGGTCTCACCGAGCTGCCAGACCGTTTCCATCACGTCCGTCTCGAGCGGGCCCAGCAGGCCCGCCAACTCAGGCTTCCGCTTCGCCATGTCGCCTCCCATACCGGACATCGGTCGGGCATCACCCAACGCGTCGGGACTCATGCTACCCGTGTTCGCCGCCCGCCGGAGCCGCCCCGGCGCTACAGGCGGTGCCAGCGGCAGATCACGGCGAAGTCCTCGGGGTCGAGGCTGGCACCGCCGACCAGCGCACCGTCGATCTCAGAGCGGCGCATGAGCTCCGCCACGTTGCCGGGCTTGACACTGCCGCCGTAGAGCACCCGCAACCCGTCGGCGACGGGCTCACCGAAGTCCTCGGCGATGGTGCGCCTGACCACGCCGCACATCTCGTCGGCGTCAGCCGGCGTGGCCGTGCGGCCGGTGCCGATGGCCCACACGGGCTCGTAGGCGACGACCATCCGCTCGAGGGCGTCGGCACCGATGTCGGCGAGGCTGCCCCGCAGCTGCGCGAGGACGACCTCCCCGGCGCGATCGGCCTCGCGCTGCTCGAGGGTCTCGCCGACGCACAGGATCGGCGAGAGGTCGGCGGCCAGCACGGCCCGCACCTTGCGGTTGGTGATCTCGTCGGTCTCGCCGAACAGCTGGCGGCGCTCGGAGTGGCCGCACAGCACGTAGGCGACCTTCAGTCGCGCGAGCATCCCGACGCTGACCGCGCCGGTGAAGGCGCCATCGGCCTCCCAGTGGCAGTCCTGCGCACCCAGCCGCAGCTCCAAGCGGTCGCCCTCGATCAGCGTCTGGATGCTGCGCAGCGAGGTGAACGAGGGGCAGACGACCAGTTCGCTCGCCTCGTAGTCCGCGCGCTCCAGGTGGTAAGCCAGGTTCTGGACCAGCTGGATGGCTTCGAGGTGGTCGAGGTGCATCTTCCAGTTGCCCGCGATGATCGGCGTGCGGCTCACTGCGCTACCCGCTTCCTGGGGCCGAAGCGGCCCCGTGCGCTCCTGCGCCGCGCAGGGCGGCGATGCCGGGCAGGTCGACTCCCTCGAGGAACTCGAGCGTCGCGCCCCCCCCGGTCGACACGTGGCTCACCTCACCGGCGAGGCCGAGCTTGCGGATGGCCGCTGCGCTGTCGCCGCCGCCGATGACGGTGAACCCGTCGCAGGCCGCCACGGCGCGCGCCACGCCCTCCGTGCCGGCGACGAACGGCTCCCACTCGAACACGCCCATCGGGCCGTTCCACAGGACCGTCTCGGCGTCGGTGATCGCGGCGGCGAACCGGGCCACAGTGTCGGAGCCGACGTCGAGGCCCATCCAGCCATCGGGGATGCCGTCGGCCGAGACGCGCCGGTGGTCGGCGTCGGCGTCGAACGCCTCGGCCGCGATGACGTCGACCGGCAGGTGCAGCTCCACGCCGCGCTTGTCGGCCTCGGACAGCAGGCGCTGCACGGCGTCAAGCTGGTCGGCGTCCACCCGGCTGGCGCCGACCTCGTAGCCATTGGCCTTGAGGAACGTGAAGCACATCGCTCCGCCGATCAGCAGGCGGTCGACGCGTGACAGGAGGTTGTCGATGACACCGATCTTGTCGGAGACCTTGGCGCCGCCGAGGATCGCCGTGAACGGCCGGGCGGGGTCATCCAGCAGGCGCCCCAACGTCTCGAGCTCGCGCTCCATCAGCAGCCCGGCCGCCGCGGGACGCACCCGCTGGGGAAGGCCGACCACGCTGGCGTGCGTGCGGTGCGCCGCGCCGAACGCGTCGTTCACGTAGAGATCGGCCAGCGCGGCCAGGCGGTCCGCGAAGTCCGGGTCGTTGCGCTCCTCCCCCACCTCGAACCGCAGGTTCTCCAACAGCGTCACGTCGCCGTCGTCCAGCCCGTCGACGCACGCCGTGGCGTCGTCGCCAACGACGTCACGGGCCGCGCGGACATCCTTGCCCAAGAGCTCCGCCAGCCGCTCAGCGACGGGGGCCAGCCGCAGGTCCTCGCGGATCTCGCCGCCGGGGCGGCCAAGGTGGCTCGCCAGCACCACGCGGGCTCCCGTCGCGATCAGGCGGTCGATCGTCGGGAGTGACTCCTCGATGCGGAGGTCGTCCGACACGGCGCCACCGTGCAGCGGCACGTTCAGGTCGACTCGGACCAGCACGCGGCGGCCGCCCGCGTCCAGGTCGTCGAGCCCCGCGATCCCGTTGCCGTCGACTTGGGTAGGGGACACCTAGAGCCGCTCCCCCACGTAGCGGGTCAGATCGACCAGGCGGCTGGAGTAGCCCCACTCGTTGTCGTACCAGCCGAGCACCTTGACCATGCTGGCTGACGCCATGGTTGACAGCCCGTCGAGGATGCAGCTGTGCGGGTTCCCGACGATGTCCGCGGACACGATCGGGTCCGTCGTGAACTCCATGATCCCCCTCATCGGGCCCTCGGCCGCGGCGCGGAACGCGTCGTTGACCTCCTCGGCGGTGGTCTCGCGCCCGAGGGTGACGACCAGGTCGGTGACCGAGCCGTCCGGCACCGGCACGCGCAGCGACAGGCCGTCGAGCCGGCCCGCCAGGTGCGGCAGCGCCAGGGCGGTCGCCTTGGCGGCGCCCGTCGTGGTCGGGATGATCGACACGGCGGCGGCCCGGGCGCGGCGCAGGTCCTTGTGCGGCTGGTCCTGGAGGCCCTGGTCGGCGGTGTAGGCGTGCACCGTCGTCATGAAGCCCTGCTGGATCCCGTCGAACGCCTCGTCGAGCACCTTCGCCATCGGCACCACGCTGTTGGTCGTGCAGCTCGCGTTGGAGATGACGTCGTGGGCGTGCGGGTCGTAGTCGCTCTCGTTGGCGCCCATCACGAGCGTGACGTCCTCGTCCTTCGCGGGGGCCGAGATGATGACCTTGCGCGCGCCGGCCTTGAGGTGCGCCGCCGCCTTGTCGCGCTGGGTGAAGATCCCCGTGGACTCGATCACGATGTCCGCGGCGAGCTCGGACCACGGCAGCGTCGCGGGGTCCCGCTCGGAGGTGATCCGGATGGGTTGGCCGTCGACCACCAGGCCGTCGTCGGCAAGCTCGACGGTCCCGTCGAAGCGCCCGTGCACGCTGTCGTAGGCCAGCAGGTGGGCCAGCGTGGCGTTGTCGGTGATGTCGTTGACGCCGACGATCTGAAGATCCGCTCCCTGCGCCTTCGCTGCGCGGAGAAAGTTGCGGCCGATGCGGCCGAACCCGTTGATGCCCACGCGGATTGCCATGAGGTCCTCCCAGGTGCGCCGCGGCGGGCGGCGCGTTCGTGGTCGTGTGGACGAGCCGACACTGTACCGAAGTGCCGCTACCCGCCGAACGTGAGGATGCGCTCCAGGCGCCGGTGCACGGTCGCCTTGCCCGCCGGAGGGTCCAGGAGGCCACCGAGCTCCGCGAGGCTCGCCTCGGGGTTGGCCAGCCGCGCGAGCGCGACCTCGGCCAGGTCGTCAGGCAGCGCGTCCCAGCCGACGGCTCCGACCACCCGCTCGATGCCTGCTGTCTGGCGCGCGGAGGCGGCGACCACGCGTGTGAGGTTGGCCTGATCCGCGTTGGCCGCCCGGTTCGCGGCGCCTCGGAGCTCACGGCGGAAGCGCGCGTCGTCCCAGCGCAGGAACGCCCCGTGCGCCCCCACCCGTGCCAGGATCGCTCCGATCTGCTCCCCCGACTTCACCACGACCCGCCAGCGGCCGCCGTGCTCGGCAGGCCGCGCCCGCGACGCCACGACCCGCCGCAGCATGCCGGCGACGTGCCGCGCGGCGGGCTCGTCGTCCGCGGTGACCTCCAGGTGCGGTGGCCGACGTGGGTCGCTGATCGAGCCGGCCGCCATGAGCGCGCCACGCAGATAGCCTGCGGCGTCGCAGGCGCGCGCGGTGAGCGCGCCGGGCGGCTCACGGGTCAACGACCCCCAGGCGTCCAGCATCCCCAGCCGCCCAAGGAGCGCGGTCGCGCCAGCAAGCCGCACCCGGTACCGCGTGGCCGTTCGCAGCCCGTGGGGCGCGTGCGCCTCCACGTCGGGCCGGTCGCCGCCCAGCGCCAGCAGGCTGGCGTGCAGACGACGGGCGACCGCGCCGCTGTCAGTGGCCACCACGAGCTCCACGTCGCCCCACGACCGGCCGCCACGCAGCTCCAGCGTCCCCCCGATCCGCAGCAGCGCCGCCGTCTCCGCCTCGCGACAGCACTCGCGGCCCGTCGACAGGTGCGCGAGCTCCTCCCGCACCTCGGTCGTGAACATCCGCGCCTACCGCCGGCCGGGGGACGCCGGGGGCAGGTCGAGCACACCGGCCAGCACGTCGGCCAGGCGCGCCGGATCGTGCCCGTAGCCGGGGGAGCCGTCGTCGCGGCGCGCCACCACGTCGGCGCGGATCACCCGGCTGACCCGGTCGCTGGCTGCGATCTGGGTGCCGATCGGACCGCCACCATGGGGGTCGGTGGGGCCGTCGTGCAGCACGACGACGTCGAGCCTCGCACCAGGAAGGTGATCCAGCAGCGCAGCGACGTGGTCCTGCGCGTCCAGTCCCACGGTCTCGCCAGGCTGCGCCGTCACGTTGGCCAGGTACACCACACGGGCCGCCGTCTCGGCTACGGCGGTGGCCAGCTGGGGGACCAGCAGCGCGGCGACGACGCTGGTGAACAGGCTCCCGGGGCCGAGCACGACCACGTCCGCCGCGCGCACGGCCGCCATGGCCTCGGCGCAGGCGGGCGGGTCCTCCGGCTCGAGCCACACCCGCTCGATGCGACCGGTCGACCGGGTCACCCGCGCCTGCCCGTCGACCTCCATCCCGGCGACGCGCGCGGCCAGATGGACCGGCGCCGTGGAGGCGGGCAGCACCCGGCCTGCGCAGTCGAGCAGCCCCGCCGCTTCGTCGAGCGCAGCGATGACGTCGCCGTGTGCCTGCTCGGCGAGGGCGAGCAGCAGCAGGTTGCCGAGGGCGTGGCCCTCGAGCTCGCCGCGCAGGAACCGCAGCGCCAACGCGTCGGCCAGGCCGTGGTTGCGCGCCAGCGCCAGCAGGGCCATGCGCAGGTCGCCGAGCGCGATGACGCCAAGATCCGCGCGGAGCCGACCGCTGGAGCCGCCGTCGTCCGCGACGGTCACGATCGCGGTCGGCGCCACCGCCAGGCGGCGCAGGGCGGCCAACCCGCGCGCGAGGCCATGTCCGCCGCCGATCGCGACCACGCGCTGCCCGTCGGTGCGCCAGGACATCGGCGTTACTCCTCCAGCCGGTCCCTGTGGTCGACACGGACGTCGACGCCCAGCCCGCGGATGAACTCGGCGACGCGCTCCGCCAGGACCACGGACCGGTGCTTGCCACCCGTGCAGCCGATCGCGATGGTCAGGTAGCGCTTGCCCTCGGCGACGAACGCCGGGACCATCAGGTCGAGCAGCGCCTCCAGCCGGTCGAGGAACGCGCCGGTCGCCGGCTGGCCCATGACGTAGTCGATCACCGGCTCGTCCAGCCCCGTGTGCGGGCGGAGCTCGTCGACCCAGTGGGGATTGGGCAGGAAGCGCACGTCGAACATGAGGTCGGCGTCACGCGGCGTGCCGTTCTTGAACCCGAAGCTGACGAGGTTGACGACCATCCCCGGCGCGTCGTCGTCGCCGAACGCGTCGACGACCCTCTCCCGCAGCTGATGGACGTTGGTGTCGGAGGTGTCGATGACCAGATCCGCCTCGGCCCGCAGGTCGGCGAGCAGCGCCCGCTCGCGCGCGATGCCGTCAATGATCCGGTCGCGTCCTGACAGCGGGTGCACGCGCCGCGCCGCCTCGTAGCGCTTGACGAGCTCGTCGTCGCTCGACTCCAGGAACAGCACCGTGGGCGCAGCGTCCCTGCGCTTGAGCGTGTCGATCTCCGCGCGCAGGTCGCCGAAGAACTGCCGGCCGCGCACGTCGACGACCAGCGCGATCTTGTCGACCGTCGAACCCGGGACGGCCGCCAGCTCGAAGACCGGGCCGATCAGCGATGGGGGGAGGTTGTCGATCACGAAGTAGCCCAGGTCCTCGAGCACCTTCGCGGCGGTCGTCCGTCCCGCTCCCGACAGGCCGGTGATGACCGCGAGGCGCGGACCGTGGCGGCTGCTGGATGTGTCGGTCATGGCGCCAAGACCTTATCGGGCGGTCGTGGTGTGGAGGTGGCGGTGGATCGCCGTCGCGAGGTTGGCGGAGATCCCGTCGACTTCGGTCAGCTCCTCCGCCGTCGCGGCGCGGACCTGCTTGAGCGAGCCGAAGTGGTCGAGGAGCGCGCGCCGTCGCGCAGGCCCGACGCCAGGGATGCCGTCGAATGCGGACGCGGTCATCTGCCGGCCGCGCATGCTGCGGTGGTAGGTGATCGCGAAGCGGTGGGCCTCGTCGCGTATCCGCTGGATGAGGAACAGCGCCTCGCTGCCGCGCGGCAGCAGGACCGGGTCAGCGCGGTCCGGCAGGTGCACCTCCTCGAAGCGCTTGGCCAGGGCGCAGATCTCGACGCCCTCGATGGCCAGCTCGTCGAGCGCGCGGCGCGCGGCGTTGAGCTGCCCCTTGCCGCCGTCGATGATCACGAGGTTGGGGGGGTAGGCGAACTTGCGCGCCTCGATGGGCTTCCGCGCGTCGGCGAGGAGGCGCGTGAACCGCCGCGTGATGACCTCGTGCATCATCGCGAAGTCGTCCTGGCCCTCGACACCGCGGATGGCGAAGCGCCGGTACTCGGACTTGCGCGGCAGTGCGTCCTCCATGACGACCATCGACGCCACCGAGTTGGTGCCCTGCAGCGTCGAGATGTCGTAGCACTCGATCCGCAGCGGAGCCTCGGCGAGGCCGAGCGCCGCCTGCAGCTCGTGGAGGCTCTGGCTGCGGGCGTTGAAGTCCTTTGCGCGCTTCAACCGGTGCTGGTGGAACGCCTCGACGGCGTTCTCCCTGACGGTGTCGAGGAAGGCGCGCTTGTCGCCGCGCTGCGGCACCCTGATCCTGACGCCGCCCGTGCGGCCGTGCTTGCCGCGCAGCTCGGTGAACAACTCGGTGAGGACGTCGCGGTCGGCGGGCTCGATCGGCACGAGGACCTCGCGGGGCAGCTCGTCGGCCCGTTCCTCCGCCAGCTCCAGCAGGAACCGCGCGAGCAGCTCGCCACGGTCGAGCGCTTCCACCTTGTCCGCCGTCCAGCCCTTGCGCCCGACCACGCGGCCGCGGCGCACGAAGAACGCCTGGAAGGCCGCTTCGAGCTCGTCGTCATGGAAGGCGACCGCGTCGAAGTCCTCCATCCGGCCGCTGACCATCGTCTGCTTCTCGAGGGCCTTGCGGACGCTCGCGAGCTGGTCGCGGATCCGGGCGGCGGCCTCGAAGTTGAGCTTGGCCGCCTCGGCGGTCATCCGCTCCTCCAGGTCGGACAGCGCGACCTCGGTGTCGCCCTCGAGGAACGCGATGAGATCGTCGACGATCGCGCGGTGCTCGTCCTCGTCGACCTTGCCGACGCAGGGCGCTGCGCAGCGGCCGATGTGGTGCAGCAGGCACGGCCGGTCGATGCGACGGCAGCGGTCGAACACGCCCTTGGAGCAGGTGCGCATCGGGAACACCCGCAGCAGCAGATCCAGCGTCTCGCGGATCGCGTAGGCGTGCGCGTAGGGCCCGAAGTAGCGGGTGCCGTCCCTGCGCGGGTTGCGTCGCACCATCGCGCGCGGGACGTTCTCCTGGACCGTGACCGCGAGGTACGGGTAGCTCTTGTCATCGGTGTAGCGCACGTTGTAGCGCGGCAGGTGGCGCTTGATGAGGTTGTACTCGAGGTGCAGGGCCTCGACCTCGCTGTCGCAGACGATCCACTCCACGCTGGCGGCCGTCTCGAGCATCGCTCTGGTCCGCTGGTGGATCCCCGACCACGCGCCGAAGTAGCTGGCCAGGCGCGCGCGGAGCTGCTTGGCCTTGCCGACGTAGACCACCCGTTCGCGGCGGTCACGCCAGAGATAGCAGCCGGGATCGGTCGGGATGGTGCCGGGATCAGGGCGGAAGGCCAAAGCGGGGTTGCGCATGTC
>JACDBB010000187.1 GCA_013695145.1 Euzebyales bacterium | reverse complement strand
CACCTGGTGTGTCCCCATGTGTCCCACGCGCTCTCACGCTGACGCTGCGGTCCAGCACAACAGGGCGTTGAGCTGCGCTTTTGTGGTGCTCCCGACGGGATTCGAACCCGCGCCGCCGGCTTGAAAGGCCGGTATCCTGGGCCGCTAGATGACGGGAGCGCGCCGCCTGGCGTGCGGCTCGGTGGAGCCTAGCCCGCACCCCTGCCCCATGCCATCCGAGCGGCCGGGCCCCGACCGACGCCGCGCTCGCCCATGAGCCGGGTCAGCGCGCCGGCCGCCGCCAGGGCAACCGCCAGCCAGCCCACCAGCCCGCCCAACGCCTGCGCGGGCGTCGTGTCCTCCACCAGCGGCAG
This sequence comes from Euzebyales bacterium, assembly GCA_013695145.1. Taxonomy (GTDB): domain Bacteria; phylum Actinomycetota; class Nitriliruptoria; order Euzebyales; family Egibacteraceae; genus JACDBB01. The sequence continues at coordinate 32,443 of JACDBB010000187.1, read as the reverse complement.
CTCGACACGGACCACGGACTGCTGGAAGTGCCCAGTCCGCTGGGTGACTCGGCCTTCGGGGTCTATCACAGCGGACACCCCGGTGAGCGCCGCGTGGAGCACGTGGCGTCCCGTCTCCACCGCGCGGAGCCGGCTGAACGCGATGTGCTGGTCGCTCATCGCGGTGACGCCGTAGCTGGAGTTGTTGGTCACGACCAGCAGCACGTCGGCGCCAGCGGCCACCGCGTCGCGGACCATGCTCCGGTAGGCGATGTCGTAGCAGATCAGCGCGCCGAACCGGGCGGGGCCGGCGGCCATCGCCACCGCCTCGTCGCCCGCCAGCCGGTCGACCGGCGTCCGTCGCAGCGGCGGGAACCAGTCGAGGTAGCGCCGGTACGGCACGTACTCGCCGAACGGCACCGGGCGACGCTTCACGTAGGTGGCCTCCCGCTCCAGGTCGTCGCCCGAGAACCGCGTCAGCTGGTTGTAGGAGGTCCCGGGCCGTGGCCCGTCGGCGACCATCCCGGCCAGCAGCGGCCCGCCGTCCAGGAGCGCCAACCCCGCACGCAGGGTCTGCGCCAGCTCCGGCACGCGGTCCGTGTCGGCATCGATGGCACTCTCTGGCCAGACGGTCACGTCGGGCACACCGCCTTCGGCCACCATCCTCGCCGTGGTCTCCAGCATCCCATCGGCGGTCGACAGGGCGCGGTTGGACCCCGGCGCAGGGCTGACGACGCCGTCGAAGCCCTGCACCGCGCCGACGTCCACCACCTGCCCGGTGGGCTCGGGCGGATCGCCTCCGACCAGCACCGCCGTCACCAGCAGCACCAGCACCGCTCCGAGGGGGACCCCCCCGGCGTCGAACACCATCTGCGCACGCCCTGAGCCCTCGGCTGGGATCCCGCCAACCAGAGCGGTCCGCGCCCGGTGCACCGCCTCCTCCACGCACGAGCCGATCGCCGCGCACCACGCGCTCACCCCGAGCACCCCGAGGGTGCGTGCCACCTGCAGCACCGGTCCGCCGTCGGCCTGCGTGTAGCCCAGGACCCCCCACGGGAAGCCGCCGAGAGGCGCGTGCGAGCGCATCAGCTCCAGGGCCACCCACCAGGCGGTCACCATGGCGGGCCTCCACCAGCCCGAGACGAGGCGGCCGCGCCGATCGGTCGCCTCGCCGCGCTCCCCCCACCACGCCAGCCCGGCGACGAACGCCCCCACCGCCAGGGCCTGCGAAGTGGCCAGCAGCGGCCAGGCGACCCACTCACCGATGAAGCGGATCCACTCCACGAGCGGTCCGAAGAACGCCAGCCCCGCCAGGAGTCCCCACCCGAAGCCCGTGCGCAGCGGTCGTGGGCCGCGGCCCACGTCCCTGGCGAGCGCGGCCAGCGGCGCGACCGCGACGAGGCCGAGCCAGCCGAGCTCAAGCGGCGGATGCGCAGCGTACAGCGCGAGCCCGCCGCCGAGAGCCAGTGCGAGACGCCGTGCCCGCGTCCGCGCGGTCGCCCGGCCGACCACCGGGCCCGAGGTCACGCGCAGTCGAAGCAGATGAGCCGCTCGGGGTCGGCGAGCTGGGCGCGACGCTTGACGAGGAAGCAGCTGCGGCAGGTGAACTCACCCTCGCGGATCGTCACCGTCGCGACCGGGGACACGTGGCGCGGCTCGTCGACAGGAGCGTCGTCGTCCTGCCCGAGCAGGACCTCCAGAGACTGCTCTGCCTCCTCCTCCTCGTCGTCCTCTTCCTCCTCGTCGGCCTCGTCGTCATCGAGGCTCACATCGTCAGCCTCGTCGTCTTCGGCAGCGGCGTCCTCTTCGGCGTCGTCGTCCTCATCGACCTCATCGGAGTCGGGTGCGGTGTCAGGAACGACGTCATCGCCGTCGGCGTCGTCGACCTCGGCGTCGAGATCGGTGTCGTCGTCGGACAGGTCGGTGTCGAAATTGTCCGTGGCCAAGCTGGCGGTCCTTTGCTGATGGACGCGATCTGACGCGGTTGGGGCTGCCCTGGCGTGCACCGCGGTGTGCATCGTCCCGCCAGTCCCGCGGAGGCGTTCTAGCGGACGGGCCGTGCCCACGCAACGCGAATCGCCGAGGCAGCGTTCCCACACGCGGCGAGGTCACGCAGACGGCCCCGGAGCGGATGCTCCGGGGCCGTAAGGCGTGGCGGACAGACTGTTGGCTCCATGTCGGCCAAGGACGCTGGCCGCACGTTCTCTACTAGGCCTGCCGATAACAACCACTGATCACCGGCGCGGCGGGCGACGACCCACCAACCGACCGGTCCTGCCGACGTCCGCGCTAACGCGCACGCCGTCCTCTCGGGCGCTCCGCCGCGGTGCGTCAAGGACCTCGTTGTCCTTGACCGCCCTGCGACGTCGTCCTGTCCCTGTACTCAGCGTGGCGGTCTACCTCGCGAAAGTCGGCGTGACTGTAGGACGTCGCACCGCCGTCCGTCAACCTTCCAGCCATCTTCCGGAAAGGCCGCTGACCAGGCAGGATGGCGCGAAACCGCAGGTCAGCGGGACGCAAGAAAACCCTGAATGACAGCGTGGTGAACCGCGCTGGAGGGCGCAGGCGCGCGCGCCGCGCACACCTGTTGTCACCGGCGCGCGCCTGCGACCTCGCCGTGCGCCGCCCGTCCGCGCACCAGCGTCGCCAGGCACGCCACATCCCGGACGTCGTCGACCGCGAGCGGGTCGGCGTCCCAGACGGCCAGGTCAGCCCGCATGCCTGCTCTGAGCGCACCCACGTGGGCGTCCTCCCCCGCGACGAAGCGCCCCCCCAGCGTGTGGGCCGCAAGCGCCGCCGCCCTGGTCAGTCCGCGGCCTCCGAGGTGGTGCTCGGCGGCATGGATCGCCCCCCACGGGTCCAGCGGCGTCACCGTCGAGTCGGATCCAAACGCCAGCGGCAACCCGTGCGCGGCGATGTCGGCGAGCGGGTTGGCGGCGCTCGCCCGCGCGGGTCCCAACCGTCTCGCGTACAGCTGCTCCTGCCCGCCCCACGCGGCGTCGAACCCCGGCTGGACGCTGGCCACCACACCCAGTCGCCCGAGCGTGGCGAGGTCGTCGTCGCTCGGGAGCTCCAAGTGCTCGACGCGGTGCCGGCAGGCGCGCACGGCCTGATCGCCCTCGCGGTCGGCGACGGCGGCCAACGCGCGGGCGGCCTGGGCGATCGCGCGCTCGCCGATGGCGTGCACCCCGCCGCCGCGACCGGCCGCGGTGCACGCGGCGAAGAACGCGCTGACGTCGTCGTCGCGGTGGAACAGCTCACCGATGCCGCCGGTGTCGAGGTAGGACGGCTCGACCGCCGCCGTGTGCGAGCCGATCGAGCCGTCCAGGAACAGGTCCCCGCCCGGCCGCAGCCCGGCCGCGATCGCAGCGTCGGCGTCGAGATCGGCCCACCACACGAGGACGTCGACCGGCCAGGCGCCCACCGCCCATGCGAGCGCATCGTCCAGACCCGACAGCCCGGGATGGCCCATCTCGTGCAGCGCGCTGATGCCGAGCGCGGCGGCCAGCCGGCAGGCGGTGTCCCGCGCCCGGGCCAGCTCGGCGGCCGACCGGCACCGGCGCACGTGCGCCATGGCCGCCTCGGACGCCTGCTCACGCAGCAGACCTGTCGGCGTGCCGTCACAACCTCGGTCGACCCCGCCGAGGCGGTCAAGCGGCAGCGCCGCCAACGTCGCAGAGTCGACCACGCAGGAGTGAGCGTCGACACGCACCGCGAGCACGGTCCGACCCGGCGCGACCCTGGCCAGATCGTCGGCCTGCGGCGCGCTGTCCTGGGGCCAGGAGAAGTCGTCCCACCCGACCGCGTCGATGACGCCCGCGGTCCGCTCCGCGGCGTGGCGCGCCAGGCGGTCCAGACACTCGGCGAGGGTCCCGCACCCGCCGAGGTCGACCCCCGCGGCGGCCAGCCCTGTCGCGGTGGCGTGCACATGCGCGTCCACGAACGCAGGGGTGACCCAGGCGGTGCCGAGATCCACCGCCCGGTCGTGGGGCGGTGCGTCGGCCGGATCCTGTCCCACCCAGGCGATCTGCTCGCCGTCCAGGACGAGTGCGCGTGCGCCTGGCGCCGTCCGGGGATCGAGCGTGTGCACCCCGGCGGCGACCACCAGGGTCCGCTGCGCCGGCGCGGCCCTCCGGATCATCCAGCGACCGACTGCTCGCCGTGCACGATGCGGCCGCGGGTCACGGTCAGGACACATGCGGGCGTCCCGTCTCCACCGATCGCGAACCCGGCGAGGTCGGCGCGCTGGCCAGGTCGGACCACGCCGGCGTCGTGCTGGCGGGCCGCGTGGCGCCCGCCCAGCACGGCGGCCCGCCAAGCGGTGTCGGGGTCAAGCCTGGCCGCGACCTGGTGATGGCGCTGTGCGGCGCCGATCGCCGCCCAGGGGTCCATGGGCGTCACGTCGGCGTCAGACCCGAACGCCAGCGTCACACCGGCGTCAGACAGGGCGCGCAGAGGGTTCATACCGGCGGAACGGCCGACGCCCAGACGCGTCTCGTACAGCCCGCCCGGGCCGCCCCACACGGCGTCGAACGACGGCCGCACGCTGGCCACGACGCCGAGCGCCGCCATCCGCGGCAACAGTGCGGCGGGCACCAGTTCGCAGTGCTCGAAACGTGGACGCGTGTGTCGTACCGCGGTCGACGACGTCACCTCCGCGACGGACTCCAGCGCCTCGACCGCCTGGCGGATCGCGCGGTCGCCGATGCAGTGCAGCGCAACCTGAATCCGCGCGCGGACGGCCCTGGCGAGGAAGTCCGTCAGCTCAGACGTTTCCTGGTACAGGTGACCGGCGTCGACGCCGTCGGCGTAGGCGGACTCCAGCGCCGCGCTGCGGCCCGCGACGGTACCGTCGAGCAGGAGCGCTCCCCCTACCTGCGTCAGCCCGCGGGCGGCGACGAAGTCCAGGTCCGGCTCGCTCCAGTAGCCCACCACCTCGACCGGCCAGTCGCCCGTCAGCCAGGCGTCGAAGTCGTCGTCGCCCATCGGGTCGGGCCCGCCCATCTCATGGACGCTGGAGATCCCCAGCGACGCGGCGTGGTCAACCACGGTACGTCGCGCGTCGGTCAGCTGCGTCCGCGGAAGCTCCGCGCGGAACCAGCTGCGCGCGAGCTCGGCTGCCTCGCGCCGCAGCAAGCCGGTCGGTCGGCCAACCGCGTCGCGCTCCACCCCGTCGCAGCGGCTCAGGGGCGCGGCGTCGAGCGTGACCCGATCGATCACGGCCGCGTGCCCATCGGCGCGCACGAGCAGGACCGGGCGTCCCTCTGCGGCGCGCGCCAGCTCCTCCGCGGAGGGCGGCCGCCGCTCCGGCCACCCGAAGTCGTCCCACCCGCCGCCCCAGATGGCGTGGCCGGGGACCACGTCGGCGATCGCGCGGACCGACGCGAGGCAGTCCTCGACCGTGCGACATGCGTGGAGGTCCAGGCCGGCCAGTGTCAACCCGGTGACCGTCAGGTGCACGTGGGCGTCGACGAACGCCGGTTGCAGCTCGGCGCCGTCGAGGTCGATGCGGCGGACGTCGCGGGTGGGGCAGTCGTCGGGATCGTCGCCGACCCAGGTGATCCGCCCACCCGCGCAGCACACGGCTCTGGCGGTCGGCCGGTCAGGGTCCAGCGTTCGCACCCGGTCGGCCACCAGCAGCACCGGTTGCGTGGCCGCGCGCTCCGCGCGGGGCGGCTCGCTGCGATCGGCACTGGCCTGCACGCCACGCATGGTAAGCACTAGCACTAGAGCCGCTCGCGGAGGTAGGCGGTCGACAGCGAGTCGGCATACTCGTTCCAGCGGTTGCCGGCGTGCGCGGGGATCCACTCCAGCCGGAGCTCAGGGCGGGCCTTCGCCTTCGCGTACAGCGCCTGCACCAGCTCGAGGTTCTGGATCGGGCCCGTCTTGCGCTTCCAGCCGTTGCGCTCCCAGCCGGCCGCCCAGATGCTGATGGTGTCGACCGCGAGGCGGCTGTCGGTGTGGATCGTCGCGGGGGTGCCGTCTGGCACCAGGTCGAAGCCGGCGAGGAGGGCCGTGAGCTCCATGCGGTTGTTGGTCGTGCGCGCCTCGTGGCCGTGCGCCTGGTCCACCACCCGGCCGCCGACGACGTACACCGCGCCCCAGCCGCCCGGGCCCGGGTTCGGCGCGGCGCTGCCATCGGTGAACACGCCGTCCTGCGGGCCGTCGGTGTAGCGCTCCAGGACCTCGGCGACGGTCAGGTTCTCCTCGACGATCCTCGCCCGGCGGGCGCCACCGCGCACCCGGTTGGCCCCGCCCCCACCGTCGCGGCAGGAGCGGCAGGTCTTCGGCGTCCAGCCGGGGTAACGGTCAAGGACCTTGTCGGACAGCGAAAACGTGGCGGCGCAGGTTTGGCAGGTGAACTCCGGCACGGGTGCGGCTCCTATCTGTCAGGCCTCTCGCCGGCGGCTCACAGGCCGGCGGCGAGTACGAGGACGGGGCTGGTGAACGCGGCGAACGTGAGCGCGGCGACCCAGACGATGCGACGACGACCCGGCGGGTGGCCGGCCAACAGGTCGAGCGCGGTGGCCAGCAGCAACCAGGCGCTGGCGACCACCAGACCGGCGACCAGGCCCAGCATGGCCCCGACGGCGCCGCTGGTCACCCCGCCTGCCGCGCCGAACCACCAGGCGAGGCCGCCACCGGCCAGCAGCGCGACGCCGCCGCCGCCCTTGAGCGCCCGGCGCACGGCTCCATCGCTGCCGGCGGCAGGCGGGGTCATGCCGTGGTCGCGGCCGAGCACGACCCGAGCAGGCCGCGGGAGATGACGACGCGCTGGATCTGGTTGGTGCCCTCGAAGATCTGCATGACCTTGGCCTCCCGCATGAGCCGCTCGACGGGGTAGTCGGTGGTGTACCCGTAGCCGCCGTACACCTGCACCGCGTCTGTGGTCACCCGCATCGCTGTGTCGGTCGCGAACAGCTTCGCCATGCTGGCGTGCTGGCCATGGGGCTCGCCGGCGTCCCGGCGGGCGGCGGCCTCCCGATACAGCGCCCTGGCCGCCTCGACGCCGGTGGCCATGTCGGCGAGCATGAACGCCACCCCCTGGAACTGCCCGATCGGGCGCCCGAACTGCTGGCGCTGCCCCGCGTAGCCCACCGCGTGGTCGAGGGCGCACTGCGCCAGACCGACGGCGCACGCGGCGATCCCCAGCCGGCCGCCGTCCAGCGCGGCCAGGGCGATGCGAAAACCTTCGCCCTCGTCACCCAGGCGGTTGGCGACCGGAACACGCGCGTCGGTGAACACGACCTGACCGGTGGGCGACGCCGCCATGCCCATCTTGCGCTCCCGCGGCGGGAAGGAGATTCCGGGCGTGTCAGCGGGCACCAGCAGCGTGGAGACGCCGCGCGACTTGTGCTCGCCGGTGCGGACCATCACCACGTAGCAGTCGGCCTCGCCGGCGTGGGTCACCCATGCCTTGGTGCCGTTGAGCACGTACACCTCGCCCTCGCGCTCCGCGCGGGTGGTCAGCGCCGCCGCGTCCGAGCCGCTCCCCTCCTCCGACAGGCAGTACGCCCCGAGCCATTCACCCGCCGTCAGCCGTGGCAGCACCTCGGCGGCGAGGGCGTCGCCTGCGTAGCTGGCGACCGCCCAGGTCGCCAGCGTGTGCACGGACAGGCTGAGCGCGACGACCACGTGCGCCCTGGCCACCTCCTCGAGCACCCGCAGATAGACCCCGTAAGGCTGCCCGCCGCCGCCGTGCTCGCTGCCGAACGGCAGGCCGGCGAGATCCAGCGAGCCGAGATGGGCGAGCGCGTCACGAGGGAAGCGGGACTTCGCTTCGTCCTCAGCGGCGCGTGGCGCGAAGCGCTCGCGGGCCACGTCTCCGACGAGGTCGAGCAGTTGGCGCTGCTCGTCGGTGAGGTGGACGTCGCTCACAGGCGCACCGCGTCGCGCTCCAGCGTGTTGAGCCGCTCGCAGCCGTCGTCGGTGACGACCACGATGTCCTCGATCCGCAGCCCGAAGCGGCCGGGCAGGTACACGCCCGGCTCGACGGAGAACGCCATGCCAGGATCGAGGACGAGGTCGTTGCCCGCGACGATGTACGGCTCCTCGTGCTCCTCCAGGCCGATGCCGTGACCCGTGCGGTGCACGAAGTACTCGCCGTAGCCGGCAGCCACGAGCAGGTCACGAGCCGCGGCGTCCACGGACTGCGCGGTGGCGCCGGGCCGGGCGGCGTCGCAGGCGGCGCGCTGCGCCGCCTCGAGCGCGTCGTGCGCCTGCGTCACCGCCGTGTCGACCTCGCCAACCAGGTAGTTGCGGGTGCAGTCCGACCCGTACCCGTCGAGGTTGCCGCCGATGTCGACGACCACGGCGTCGCCGGGCTGGATCGTGCGGTCACCGGTCTCGTGGTGCGGGCTGGCGCCGTTGGGGCCGGACGCGACGATGACGAAGTTCACCCGCTCGTGGCCCTCGTCGAGGATCGCGTCGGCGATGTCGCGGCCGACCTCGGCCTCGGTGCGGCCAGCCCGCAGCATGTCCGGCACCCGGGCGTGGACTCGGTCGATGGCCTGCCCGGCCCGGCGCAGGGCGTCGACCTCCTGGGCGTCCTTGCGCATCCGCAGCTGTCCGGTGACGATCGACGCGCGTGTCCAGGCGGCGCGCGGCAGCGCGTCCTGCAGGCCGATCAGGAACACGGACCACAGACGGTCGCCCGCTCCCAGCGTCGCGGTGGGATCCACGCCGTCGAGCGCCGCCGCGGCGGCGGCGAACGGGTCGTCGGTCTCACCGGTGTCCACCAGCTCGACCTCGGACGGCAGCCCGGCCTCGGATGCCCGCGGACGTTCGAGGGTCGGCACCACCAGCGTGTGGCGGCCGTCGGCGCGCGCCACGAGCAGCGTCATGCGCTCCAGCGGCAGCGCGTGGTAGCCGGTCAGGTAGCGCAGGTCGGCGCCGGGCCCGACCAGCAGCGCGGCCACCCCTGCGGCGTTCATCGCGTTCTCGGCTCGGGCCAGAGCGGTCGCAGCGACCACGGTGGGGAACTCCTGTTCGCAGCGCTGGGCGCATCGGCGGACCCTGCGTGGCACCAATGATACGCAACCCGAGGTCGCTAGATCTTCAGCCGCAGCGCCTTGGGCAGCAGTCGGAACGTGGCCGGCGTGGTCCCCAGCAGCTCCCCGTCCGCCTCGACCGCGAGCGGCACCGGCGGGTCAAGCGACACGGTCGGGCTCTGGTACTCCGAGATCTGTGGATGCGGGAGGTGCTCGCCCCGGTACAGCTGCTGGGTCATGAGGAACACCTGGCTGCGCTGTCCGGAGAAGATCTGCACGTTGAACTTGCCGTCGTCGGGCAGCGCGCGTGGCGCGACCTTCATCCCTCCGCCGAAATACTGGGCGTTCGCGGCGATCAGCGCCACGACAGGCCGCTCCACGTCGGCATGCGCGAGGTGCACGGTCGTGTCAGGTCGCCGCATCGACCGGATGGCCCCGTAGGCGCCGAGCAGGTAGCGGAAGCGGCCGAACCAGCGCGGGTAGCGGGCCGCCTTGCGCACCACCTCGGCGCCGTAGCCGGCCTCGCCGACGTTCACGAACAGGCGCTCGCCCGGTCCCCCGTCGGGGCGGGCGTAGGTCACGACCCCCACGTCGACCGGCATGATCGTCTCGCTGGCGAAGTGGCGCGCAAGGATGTCGGGCTTGCGATCCAGGCCGAAGGTACGGATGAAGTCGCAGCCGGAACCCATCGCGGCGACGCCGAGGATCGCCCGATCCGACACCGCCTGGTAGCCCGCCTCGTCCTCCGACCGGCGGAACATGCCGTTGACGATCTCGTGGACGGTGCCGTCGCCGCCGACCGCGACGAGGTAGCGGCTGCCGGCCTCGAGGGCCGCCCGCGCCACCTCGCCGGCAGAGCCCGCGCCGTCGGTCTCGACCACGTCGTGGTCCAGGCCGCGCTCGTCCAGCGCCCGCCGGAGGGGCGGCAGGTTCTCGCGCGCGCGTCCTCGCCCCGCGCGGGCGTTGACGATCAGCGTCAACCGTCCCATAACGTGCGTCATGCCAAGCCTTTGCTGATGATTGCCGCATGCACGGCTCAGCATCTCATGACGGTCGCTGCGCGACCGCCACAACCGGTATATGGAGAATCGCCCTCGCAGGCTCGGGCGCATTCGCGGGTCAGGCAGGTCATGGGGGCTGGCGCCCCCACCCCCGGATGAGAATCGCCTGTCGCAGGCTGGTCCGACACTGTGTCGGAACAGCCACGCATAGCGCAGGAATCTCGACACAGTGTCGACCCCGGGGGCTCGCCCCTGGGCGCTCGGGCGCATTCACGTGTCAGGCGCTGTATGCCACCACGCCACGCATGAGGGACTTCGCGGCGGCGTGGGCCTCCTCGCCGACGGGATCGCCCGCGCGGACGTCGCGGACTTGGCGCAGCAGGTCCGCGACACGCTTGACGTTGCGGACGAAGTCGCCGGCCGTGAGTTCGGATACGCCCAGCGCGTCGTCGAGGTCGGCGCCGGACGCCCAGCGCCAGACGATCTCGGCGAAACCAGGGTCGAGGGGGCGGGTCGGCGGCAGCCCCGCGTCCTCCTCGCGGTGGTGGATCTGCGACCAGACGCGCTCTCCCGCGGCGAAGCGCTCCGCGACCAGCGCATTGGGGAAGGCTGGCGGGGGCGGGTCCTTCAGCCGCGCCTCGTGCACGAACGCGCTGACCACCGCCGCGAGGTCAGGGCCGTCGAGACCGTCGAGGACGCCGCGGCGCAAGGCCTCGGCCAGCACGAGGTCCGTCTCGGCGTACAGCCCGGCGAGCGCCCGGCCGTGGGCTGTCGGTCGCGGGTCGTCTGGGTGGTCGGTCAGGTAGCCCAGCTCGGTCAGCAGATCGACGATCCGCGCGAATGCGCGCACCAGCGACCCGGTCCGGCGGCCCATCTGCCGCTCCAGCCGCGTCGTGTCGTCGGCGAGGTCGTCGTGGCGACGCGCCCAGACCTCGATCTCGGGCAGCCGCGGGTCGGTGTGGACCGGGTGCTCCGCCAGCTCGGCGCGCAGTCGCTCGATCCGGGCGCGCACGTCCGGGTCGTGCCGGTCGTCGGGTGAGCCAGCCGACCGCGCGGCGCCGGACGGGATGTCGAGGGACCGCAACTGGGAAGCCACCTGCTTGCGCCACGCCGACTGGCGCGGCCCGCCACGGCCCGGCAGCGGGACGCTGCCCACCACGGCGGGCGGCGCATCGAACTCGCGCGGCCCGATCCGCGACAGCCGCCGGTCCTCCGTCACGACGCGGGCCAGCGGCGTGCCGGCCGCGCTGGTCGACGTGGCGACCACCGCAGCCAGGTCCGGTCGCGCTCCGCGGCCCATGGCCACGACATCGCCCTCGCGCAGCTCGGCGAGCCCGGCGTTGATGGCCGCCTCCCGGCGACGCCTGCGGTCCTTCGCGCCCCCGGACTCCAGCCGCGACAGCTCGCGGCGCAGGCACCAGTAGGCGTCGAAGTCGCCGGCGTCGCTGTGCAGGTTCTGCGCGTAGCCCGCCAGCGCCTCGCGGTTGCGGGCGATGCGCTCCTCGACGTCGCCAACGTTGTGATCGGCCTGGTACTGCGCGAAGGACCGCGCCAGCAGGGCCTCGGCGGCTGCCCGGTCGCGCCGCCGCAGCAGGTTGACCGCCATGTTGTAGGAGGGCGCGAACGACGAGCGCAGCGGTTCGGTGCGGCGGCCCACCAGCGATGCGACCGTCGGGAAGGCGATGTCGCGCTGATACGCCACGACGGCGTGCCCGACGGTGTCCAGGCCACGCCTGCCTGCCCGCCCGGTGAGCTGCGTGAACTGGCCCGGCGTCAGCAGCTCGTGGGCCTGGCCGGTCCACTTCTCAAGGCGCTCGATCACGACGGTCCTCGCGGGCATGTTGATGCCCAGAGCGAGCGTCTCCGTGGCGAAGCAGACCTTCACCAGGCCACGCACGAACAGCGCCTCCACCGTCTCTTTGAACAGCGGGACGAGGCCGGCGTGGTGGGCCGCGATGCCATGCTCCAGCCCGGTGAGCCACACGCCGTAGCCGAGCGCGGCGAGATCCTCGGCCGGCAGCTCGGCGGTGCGCTCCTCGACCAACGCGCGGATGGTCTGGCGCTCCCGCGGGGTCGTCAGACGCACGCCGTCGCGCATGAGCTGGCCGACGGCGTCGTCGCAGCCGTTGCGCGAGAACAGGAAGTAGATGGCGGGCAGCCAGCGCCTTCGGCGGAGCTCTGCGACCAGCTCGGAGCGGCGCGGCGCGCGCAGCCGGGCGCCGCCGTGCTGCCGCCGGCCGCTGCGCGACGGGCGTCCGCCGGGCGCCGACCGCCGCTCGAGCATGACGACCTCGGGGTTCGGCACCCCGGCAAGCGCCTGCCTGGCGGCCTCGGACCGGGCTTTGGCATGTTGGGTGCTCCCGATCTTGGCGTGCCCCGAGCGGAACGTGTGGTACAGCCGGTCGTTGACCGCGTAGTGGTGCTCCAGCGGCACCGGACGGCGCTCGGAGATCACGACGTCGCAGGCGCTGTCCACCCTGCCGAGCCATTCGCCGAACTCCTCGGCGTTGGACACCGTCGCGGACAGGCACGCCAGCTGCACCTGCGCGGGCAACTGGATGATGACCTCCTCCCAGACGGCGCCGCGCTCGCGGTCGGCGAGGTAGTGCACCTCGTCCAAGACGACCGACTGGAGACCCGCAAGCGCCGAGGAGGCCTCGTAGAGCATGTTGCGGAGCACCTCGGTGGTCATCACCACGATCGGGGCGTCACCGTTGATCACCCGGTCCCCGGTCAGCAGGCCGACGGCGTCGATGCCGTGGTGTTCGACCAGGTCGTTGAACTTCTGGTTGGACAGCGCCTTGATCGGGGTCGTGTAGAAGCACTTCGCCCCCTGCTGGAGCGCTCGCCACACCGCGTACTCGCCCACGACGGTCTTGCCGGCGCCCGTCGGCGCGGCGACCAGCGTGGAGCGGCCGGCGGCCAGTGCGGCGATGCCCGCATGCTGGAAGTCATCCAGCGGGAAGTCGTAGACCTCGTCGAACGTGGCCGCCGTCACGCGTCGCGCAGCGCTCGCGCGCGCCGCCGCTCGACGACGCGGGCGACCACGATCGAGACCTCGTAGAACACAACGAGGGGGCCGGCCATCAGCGACATCGTGACCGGATCGGTCGTCGGGGTGATGATGGCGGCCGCCACGAACGTGCCGAACAGGGAGTGCCGGCGGTACTTGCGCAGCGCTGCGGAGCCCACGGCACCCATCAGGACCAGGCTGATGAGGATCAGCGGCATCTCGAACGCGATGCCGAACCCCACCATCATGTGCAGCAGGAAGCCGAGGTACTCGTTGGCGCCCAGCAGCGACCCGATGTTGTCACCGGCGAAGCCGAGCAGCACCTCGAGGGCGGCGGGGAGCACGAGGTAGCTGAACAGGGCGCCGCCTGCGAACAGCAGCTGGCTGATCAGCAGGAACGGCAGCGCGTAGCGGCGCTCCACAGGCCGCAGTCCGGGCGTCACGAAGCGCCAGATCTGATAGCAGATGATCGGTCCGACCAGGACCACCGCGACCGTGCCGGCGACCTTGAGGACCAGGAAGAACTGCCCGAGGACGTCGGTGACGATCAGCTGGCAGTTGTCGGGGTCAAGGACGCTGCTCGGGAAGCGCAGCTCCGCTGGCAGCTGGCAGTACGGGCGGATGAGCACGTCCAGGACAGGGCGGTAGACGACGAGGCCGACCCCCAGCCCTACGACCACCGCGAGCGCGCACTTGAACAGCCGCTGCCGCAGCTCGCCCAGGTGCTCGAACAGCGTCATCTCGTCGCCGTCGCCGCGGCGAGGCTCTTCTGGTTCGCTCGTGCGGGGGCGCTCGGTGGCGGTCACCGCACCTCCCGGGTCAGCATCTCAGCGGCGTACGACGCTCAGTGTGCGGGCCGGTGGCGGCCCGCACGCTCACTGGACGTCGCGCGAGGCTGGCGTGCTGCTCTCGGGCGGCTGGGACGACGGCGGCGGGGGCGCGCCCTCGCCGTCGTCCTCCTGCCCCTCCTCGACGCCCCGCTTGAAGTTCTTGATGGTCTTGCCGATCGAGCCGCCCAGCTCCGGCAGCTTCTTGGCGCCGAACAGCATCACGAAGATCAGCAGGATGATGACCAGCTCGCCTGGTCCTGGTGTGGTGATCGCTACGGGATTCATGTCGACCTCCGGGCTTGCCGGCGTTGACGTCGGGTTCCGCGATCGTGTGCAGCGTTCGTGCCACGGACACCGGACGGATTGGCCCGACAAGTGAATGCGCCCGAGCTTGCGAGGGCGATTCTCCTTATGCCGGTTGTGACGGTCGCGCAGCGACCGTCATGAGATGCTGAGTCTACGTCAGCCAGGGGGTCGTCGCGGCGACGAGCGGGTCCGCGCAACGGCCTCGAGTTCCAAGGCGGTCGCCGCTGACTCCTCGCGGAACTCTTGCGCCAGCGGCCCCAAACGGTCGTTCGCCGCGCCGACGGCGGCGCGGAGGGACCGTACGCCCCCCCGCAGGCTGATGGCGGCGGCGCCGACCACGCCGAGCGCGATCACGACCAGCACGAGCGACAGCACGACGAACACGAGCGCTCCTGCCTGCTCCTCCAGACGACAGCCGGCGAGAGTCTAGCGGTTCACCGAGTCGAGCAGGTGGGCCAGCCAGTCGTCGCCCTGGAGGAGGGTGTGGAAGTCCAGGAGGTCATCGTGGGTGAGCGCCGGCCACGCGAAGCGCATGCGGAGCAGCTCGACCGCGAGCGGCTGCACGCCACCGGAGACCAGCAGGCGCACGACGCGCTCGTCGGCGGGCTTGCGGACGGTGTGGCCGCATGCCGGACAGCCGAAGGCGTAGCTGGAGTCCCCCGCGTCGGCCTGGTCCACGCGCAGCTCGATGTCCTCGGGGGTGAGCGTCACCTCGCCGCAGGTCGGGCACGTGGCCTTGATCGTCGTCATGTCGTTCCCTCCTGGCCCGGCCGGGGGATCTTGGAGCCCCCTGCTGCGGCGGATGTGCTGCCTCCCCCATCGGCCGCGATGGCACCGGGCTTGACTGCTTTGCGTCCCATCTAAAGGAAACCCCCGATCCGGGCGGGCCACCATGCCCCGAAGTGACGGTTTTCGACCCAGCTGGACACCACCCGCAAGGACTACGCCCCGTGGCTCGCCTGATTCATGAACGCGCCCGAGCGCCCAGGGGCCGACACCCTGTCGAGACTCCTGCGCTATGCGCGGCTGTTCCGACACCGTGTCGGACCAGCCTGCGACAGGCGACTCTCACAATCGGAGGTTGTGGCGGTCGCGCAGCGACCGTCATGAACGCCGATATCGCTCGAGGGTCGCGCGCGCCAGCTCGCCCACTCGGACGGCCAGCTCAGCGGGTGCCACGACCGCGGCGTCAGCGCCGAGCCGAAGGACCATCCGTGCTGCCCAGTCGAGGTCTGCGGTGCGCAGCGTCACCCTCGTGCGGTCGTCCCGCGCCGGCTCGACGGCGTCGACCACCGCCCACTCGATCACCCATCGGGCCGCGGGAGCGAGGTCGAGGACGACCGACGGGTCGCCATGCGCGGGGCGGTACACCGGCGGGGGGATCACCTCCGGCGGAGCGTCGGCCGCCTGGCCGGTGGCGTCGAGCTCGCGGATGCGGTCGAGGCGGAAGTCACGCGGGCCGCCTGCCAGCCTGCAGTGACCCTGCAGGTACCAGGCGCCGCCGACGGCGGCGAGGGTCCACGGCTCGACCTCGCGAGTCGTCGTCCTGCCGTCGCCCGACCGGTAGGTCAGGCGCACGACACGGCGACGGTGGATGGCGTCCCGCAGCTCGGGGACATGCTCGTCGCCGGCCGCGGCGAGGTCGATCGCGATGCGGGCGCCTGCACCGGCCTCGGCTCCCAGGAGGCGCTCCAGCGCCTCCGCGGCCCTGGTCAGTGGCGCCGACTCGGGCAGGCCCTCCACACCGCCGAGCGCGCGAGCGGCCAAGAGCAGCGTCACCGCCTCTCGCACGGACAGGCGCAGCGGCCGCTTGAAGTAGTGCGCCATGCGCACCTCGACCTGGTCGCCGAACACGCTCGTCTCGATCAGGTCGCCGCCGCCGTAGCCCGGCAGGCCGCAATAGCCCAGCAGATCGAGGTCGTCGAGCAGCTCCTCGCGGTCCACGTCGAAGCGCTCGGCCACCTCGTCGATACCGACGCCGGGCTGGTCGAGCAGCCACGGCACCATGACCAGGATCCGCTCCAGCCTCCGCAGCGTCGCCGTCGGGCGGGTCACGGGCGGCCGCCGCCGGCGATGTCCTCGACCTGGGCGAGGAGTTCCTGCAGGGACGCGACCAGCTTCGACCGCAGCTCGGCCGGTGCGCGCACCTCGACCTCCGGTCCGTGCTCGCGCAGCCACTCGCAGAACTGGGTCGGATCCCCGACCGGCACGGTGAAAACGGTCCAGTCACCATCCGCCTCGCCGGCGCCCCGAGCGCGGCGAGCGACCTGCCAGGCCACCTCCGGCGAGGCCGCCACGACCGCGGTCGCGACCTCGGCGGGCGCTTCAGGCACGACGTCGTCGACGCCGACTGGTGTCTCGGGCACGGGATAGCCGCGCGGCCCGCCGACCTCGCGCACCGCGCCCTCGATGCGGTCCAGGCGGAACGCGCGCCGCGCTTCGCGGGCACGGTCGCGGCCGACCAGGTACCAGACCCCCCTGCGGTGCACCAGCCCGTGGGGCTCGACGGTGCGCTCCGCAGGCTCCGCCCGCGCAGGGCGGTAGGTGAACCGCACCGCCGTCCGTGTGACCTGCGCCGTGGCGAGCACGTCGCGGTGGGGCTCATCCAGCGCCACCTCGAAACCGCGTGGGCGTCCGCCCGCTCGACGCCAGATGCCGGGTTGGCCCGCGTCGACCTCGAGCTTGCGCAGCGCGACGGAGCCGACGTCGCCGAGGCCGGTCGCCTCGACCGCCAGGGCCAGCGCCGCCAGCTCGTCGGGTGCGAGCGCGAGCGGGGGGAGATCGTAGCGGCGAGGATCGATGCGATAGCCGACCTGGTCGCCCCAGCGGTCGATCGGCGCGGTCTCGACCGGGACGCCGAGCTGGCGCAGATCGGCCTTGTCGCGCTCGAACATGCGGCGGAACGTATCGGGATCGGGCTGGCCGTAGCCCGCGACCCGCTCGCGGATCTCGGCGGCCCGCAGCGGCACCCGCGTCTCCCGCAGGGCGATCACCAGATTGATGAGCCGTTCGAGCCGGTCAGCCACACCCATGAGGCTATCGCCCCCGGGGTGGCACTGATCGTCACCGTGACGTCGACCACCAGTACGGTGCGCTCACGGAAACGAAGAAGGCATCATGGGGGCAGGACGCACCCGGCCCACACCGCACAGGAGCACGATGTCCGCGCAGCCGCCTCCCGGCTCCCATGCCGGGCCGTCACCCGCACCCGGGCCCGACCTGTCCCGCTGGGGGCGCTGGGTGGCTCGCTGCGGCGCACTCGTCGTCGGGGTGCTCGTCGGCGTCATGGTGTTCAGCCTCGTCGCGCAGGCGCTCACAGCCTCAGCGGTGCGCAGCGTCGTCAACGCGATGGACCTCGAGGTCATCCTGCCAGAGGCGCAGGACTTCGGGATCCTCGCCAACCGTTCGGTGGTGTTCTCCAGCGACGGCGTGCTCCTGGCCACCCTGCACGACGAGGTCAACCGGCTGGAGGTCGAGCTGGACGACCTGCCAGACCACGTGTGGCAGGCGATGCTCGCCGCCGAGGACCGCAAGTTCTTCGAGCACGAGGGCTACGACCCCGAAGGCATCGCCCGTGCGGCGTTCGCGAACCTGCAGGCGGGCGAGATCACCCAGGGCGGATCGACGATCACCCAGCAGCTCGCCAAGCAGACCGTCGGCGACGACGTGACGTTCGACCGCAAGATCGAGGAGCTGTTCCAGGCGATGGCCCTGGAGCAGCGCTTCACCAAGCATGAGCTGCTCGACCGCTACATGAACCAGGTGTACTTCGGCTACGGGGCGTACGGGATCGGCGCCGCGTCCGAGGAGTTCTACGGGATCCCCCCCGAGGAGCTACGCGTCGAGCAGGCCGCGCTCCTGGCGTCGATGGTGCGCGCCCCCGGCGCCTTCGACCCGCGCACGGACCCCGAGACGATGCGCATCCGCCGGGACTCGGTGCTCGAGGGGATGGTGGCCATGGGCAACCTCGACCGCGCCAGCTCGGAGATGGTGGCCGAGCTGCCCCTGGGGGTTCTTCCCGCGCGGGTCCAGCAGGCCAGGGAGCCCTACATCGTCGAGGCGGTCAAGCAGGAGTTCTTCAACAACCCCGCGTTCGGGGAGGATCGCGCGGCGCGCATCGACGCCATGTTCAGCGGCGGGCTGCAGATCTACACCACGATCGACCCTGACCTGCAGCGCCACGCGGAGCGCGTGGTCCGCGAGTACCTCCCGCAGCGCAACGTCGGCGTCACGGGCGCGATCGCGTCGGTCGACCCGCGCGACGGGCGGGTGCTGGCCGCCGCGTTCGGACGTGACTTCGACCAGGAGCAGTTCAACCTCGCGCTGCAGGGCCGCCGCCAGCCCGGCTCGGCATTCAAGCCGTTCGTCCTGGCGGAGGCGCTCGAACAGGGCTACCCGATCAACCTGCCGCTCGAGGGCAAGAACCGGACGGTCATGGGCGAGGGCCTCGTCCCCTTCGACGACCCTTGGGTCACCGAGGGGGTGCGCAACTACGGGGACGCCAGCTTCAGCCGCCTCGACCTGCGTGACGCGCTGATCCGCAGCGTCAACACCGCCTTCGCGCAGCTCGGCCTGCTGGTCGGCCCAGCGGAGGTCATCGAGCTCACCGGTCGCATGGGCATCAGCGAGCGGGCGTTCGGTGGCCAGACCAACCCGTCGATCGCGCTCGGCGGCCTGGACGTTGGCGCAAGCCCTCTGGAGATGGCCTCCGCCTACGGCACGTTCGCCTTCGGCGGCAAGCACACCACCCCCCACGTGATCGAGAAGGTGGTCGACCACGAGGGTCGGGTGATCTACGAGGCGGACGGCGACGCCCAGCAGGTCCTGCAGCCCGCCGTCAACGCGGCGATGGTCGACATCATGCAGGCCGTCGTGTCCAGCGGCACCGGGACCGCCGCGCGCATCCCGGGCTGGGACGTCGCCGGCAAGACGGGGACGACCCAGGAGAACCGCGACGCGTGGTTCGTGGGCTACACGCCGGCGCTGTCCACCGCGGTGTGGGTCGGCAACCCCGACGAGCGCGAGCAGCTGGGCGACAGGGCCACGGGCGGCAACACCGCCGCACCGATGTGGCGTGCGTTCATGGAGCGGGCGCTCGAGGGGATCGAGCCTGTCGGGTTCCCCGACGTCGACGTCGATCTGACCCCCGTCCAGACCGGCGAGCCCGTCGAGGTGCCCGACGTCCGCGACCTCACCGAGCTCGAGGCGTTCCAGCAGCTGGTCGCATTGAAGCTGGTTCCGGAGGTGGTGTCGGTGGCCAGCGGTTCCCCGGAGGGCACGATCCTGTGGCAGAGCCCCCGTGGGGGGTCGACAGCGTCGGTGGGCGACGAGATCACCCTCGGCGTGTCGACAGGCGAGCAGCCCCCGCCGCCACCACCGCCGCCGCCGCCTCCCGAGCCCGAGCCGGAGCCCACCACTGAGGAGCCCGAACCCGACCCGGAGCCCACGGAGGAGCCGCCAGCGGACCCGGACCCCGAACCTCCGACGGCGACCGAGCCGCCGTCCGAGCCTGAGCCGCCGTCCGAGCCCGGGCCCACGCTGCCGCCGCCCCCCGAGCCGACCGGCCCACCGGACGATGGCGACGGCGACCAGGCCGAGGGATAGCACGCGCCGAGAGGCGGCCTCTCACATCGAGGCGATGAGCTTCTCGACTCGCTCGTCGGTGTGACGGAACGGGTCCTTGCACAGCACCGTGCGTTGCGCCTGGTCGTTGAGCTTCAGGTGCACCCAGTCGACCGTGAAGTCGCGGCGCTTGCGCTTGGCCTCGCGGATGAACTCCCCGCGCAGCTTGGCGCGGGTCGTCTGGGGCGGCACGCGGGTCGCCTCGTTGATCTCGGCTTCTGTGACCACGCGGTCGATCTTGTCGCGTCGCTCCAGCAGGTAGTACAGGCCGCGGCTGCGGTTCACGTCGTGGTACTGCAGGTCCAGCATCGCGATCCGCGGGTGCGACAGCGGCAAGTCATGACGGCGCCGGTAGTCGGCCAGTAGCTGGTACTTGGCGACCCAGTCGCACTCCCGCGACAGCTTCAGGGGGTCGTCGGCGAGGCCCTGCAGCACGCGGCCCCACGCGGCGAGGACTCGCTCCGTCTCCGGGTCGGTGCCAGCGTGCTCGATGAACTGCGACACCCGGTTGAAGTACTCGGTCTGGATCTCGAGGGCGCTCATCTCGCGGCCGCCCGCCAGCCGGACCCGGCGCCTGCAGGTCATGTCGTGGCTGATCTCGCGGATGGCGCGGATCGGGTTGTCCAGCGTCAGGTCGCGCATCACGGTGCCCGACTCGACCATGCGCAGCACCAGATCGGTGGTGGCGACCTTGAGCCAGACGGCGTGCTCGCTCATGTTCGAGTCGCCGACGATGACGTGCAGCCGCCGGTAGCGCTCCGCGTCGGCGTGGGGCTCGTCCCTGCTGTTGATGATCGGACGGCTGCGAGTCGTTGCTGAGGACAGACCCTCCCAGATGTGCTCGGCGCGCTGCGAGATCGAGAAGACCGCCCCCCGCGGCGTGGTCAGCACCTTGCCGGCGCCGGCGTAGATCTGCCTGGTCACCAGGAACGGGATCAGGGTGTCTGCCAGCTTCTGGAACTCCCCCACCCGCGCGACAAGGTAGTTCTCGTGGCTGCCGTAGGAGTTGCCCGCCGAGTCGGTGTTGTTCTTGAACAGGTAGATCTGACCGGCGATGCCCTCCTCATGGAGGCGCTGCTCGGCCTGTTCGACCAGGCCCTCGAGGATCCGCTCGCCCGCCTTGTCGTGGGTGACGACGGCCCGGACGGTGTCGCACTCGGGGGTCGCGTACTCAGGGTGGGAGCCGACGTCGAGGTACAGCCGCGCGCCGTTCTCGAGGAACACGTTGGAGGAGCGGCCCCAGCTGACGACCCTGCGGAACAGGTAGCGGGCCACCTCGTCAGGCGACAGGCGCCGCTGCCCGCGGAACGTGCAGGTGACGCCGTACTCGACCTCGATACCGAAGATCCGGCGCTGCATTCGCCTCGCCCCTTGGTTGCCGCGCCTGTTCTCCACGCCTTGGCGAGCCACGTCGGCGTGGTCCGCCAGTGTACGGCCGTGCGCGTTGCCCGCGGGCGCGTGGCGGCTACTCGGTCGCCTCGAGCAGCTCGGCGACGGCCACCGCGGACGCACGGAAGAACTTGCGGCGCCCGCGCGTACGGTCCAGCCCTGCGACCTCGAGCCCGGCGGGCTCGACCTCGCGGTCCTCGCCGGTGGACAGCGCGTGGCGGGCGGCCACCAGCGCCCCCTGGAGGGACGCCTGCGGATCGAACTGGTCGGCCAGCGCCGTGGTGATCGCCTCGGAGATGCCGCCGATCGCGACGTAGCCGGCCTCGTCGGTGATGAACCCGTCGTAGCGGACGTGGTACAGCTCGACGCCGTCGGGCAGCACCTCGGCGACCACGAGCTCGACCTCGAAGGGCTTGGAGCTCTCGGTGAAGCCCGCCCCCAGGAAGTTGGCGTAAGCGTTGGCCAGCGCCCTGCCAGTGACGTCCTCGCGGGCGTAGGTGTAGCCCTTGACATCGGCGATGCGAATGCCGGCGACGCGCAGCTGCTCGAACTCGTTGTACTTGCCGACCGCGGCGAAACCGATGCGGTCGTAGATCTCCGAGACCTTGTGCAGGCTGGTCGAGGGGTTCTCCGAGACGAAGAGCACGCCGTCGGCGTACGCGAGCCCGACGACAGATTTGCCCCGGCTGATCCCCTTCTGGGCGAACTCTGCCCGGTCCTTCATCAGCTGCTCGGGGCTGACGTACGGCATCATCGCCACGTCGGGCCTCCTTGTGGGTTTCGTCGGGCTTGGTTCGCCGGGAGCAGACTTGCCGGGTCAGATCCGGGTCAGATCCGGCGGGACGCGATGACTTGCTCGACGCGCGCGGCGATGTCGTCGTCTGCCAGCTCGCGGTAGCCGTCGACATCGATGATCGCGACCAGCGGGTAGATGCCGCGGACGACATCAGGACCGCCGGTCGCAGAGTCCTCGTCGGCGGCGTCCCACAGTGCCTCGATGGCCATGGACACGGCCTCGTCGCGTGCCAGGTCGGCGCGGTAGCGGGCCTTCAGCGACCCGCGGGCGTCGCGGCCGCCCGACCCGGTGCTGGCGAAGCGCTTCTCCTCGTAACGGCCGCCGGCGGCGTCGAACTCGTAGATTCGCGCGGTCGTCCCCCGCGGGTCGTAGCCGGCGAACAGCGGCACCACGACCAGCCCCTGCATCGCCATCGGCAGGTTGGCACGGACCATCTGCGCGAGCTTGTTGGCCTTGCCCTCAAGCGACAGCGGCGCGCCCTCGACCTTCTCGTAGTGCTCCAGCTCGGTGGCGAACACCTTGGCGAGCTCCATGGCGGGGCCCGCGACGCCCGAGACTGCGACGGCCGACCACGCGTCGGCCTCGAACACCTTGCGCACGTCCCGCTTGGAGATCACATTGCCCGCGGTGGCCCGCCGGTCGCCGGCCATGACGACGCCCTGGCCGTCACCGGCGTAGGTCAGCGCGAGGACCGTCGTCCCCTCGACATGGGTGGGCATGCTCGCCTCAGCGGTCCGGAACGCGGCGTCGAGCGCCTGCGGCGCCTGGTGGCTCAGCAGTGCGGCGAAGCTGGGTGCGGCGAGGTCGAACGGCGCGGCGAACGCCGGGTCGTCGAACCTCACTCGCCGCCCTTCTGGACGTAGTTCTTGACGAACTCCTCGGCGTTCTCCTCCAGGACCTCGTCGATCTCGTCGAGCAGGTCGTCGACATCGGAGGTGTCGACCTCCTCGGCCGTCGTGGCCTCGGAGCTCTCCTCGGTGTCGTTCTTGCGGGCCCGCTGCTTGCGGACCTGTCCACCGTCGCTCATGGCGCCCTCCCGCGGTCTCGGGACCGATCTACCGGCCGATCTACGGGCCGTGGGCACCGAGTGTAGCGGCGACCCACGTCGGCATCGTGCCCGCGCCAGCGTCTGGCGGCGTCGCCACGCCTTACCGCTCGAGCTCGGCGAGCAGCTCCTTCGCGGTGGCGCTGCGATCGATGAGGACGCCGGTGGCCGCCTTGCCGCCTTTGGCGGGGTCCATCATGGGGACCCGTTGAAGGGTCTCGCCGCCGACGTCGAAGATGATCGAGTCCCATCCTGCCGCGGCGACCTGATCGCGGTACTTCTCCAGGCAGCGACCGCGGAAGTACGCCCGGGTGTCCTCCGGCGGGTTGCCGATCGCCCGCTGGACCTCGTCCTCGTCGACCATGCGTTCGACTCGTCCCGACGCGGCCAGCCGGTTGTACAGGCCCTTGTCTTGGCGCACGTCGTGGTACTGCACGTCGATCAGCTTCAGCTTGTCCGCGGTCCACTCCAGGCCGTCACGCTCGACGTAGCGGGACAGCAGCCGGTACTTGGTCACCCAGTCGACGACGCCGTCCAGGCTCATGGGGTCCTCGGCAAGGCCGTCCAACAGGCGCGTCCAGGTGGCGCACACCGCGGGAGCCCAGTCCGGCGCCCGGCCGTCCTCGACGTACTTCTGCGCGTGGTCGAGGTAGTGCCACTGCAGGTCGAGCGGCGTCACCGCCCTGCCGTCGGAGAGCTCGTGGGTGCCGCGGCAGGACAGGTCGTGGGACATCGCGTGCAGCGACTTGACGGGGCGGGCCAGGGCGGGCGCGTCCGGCAGGAAGTGGTCCTCGATCATCGCCAGGACCAGGGCGGTCGAGCCGAGCTTGGCGAAGGTGGCGACCTCGCTCATGTTCGCGTCGCCGATGATCACGTGGAGGCGGCGGAAGCGGTCGGGGTCGGCGTGCGGTTCGTCGCGGGTGTTGACGATGGGCCGCTTCAGCGTGGTCTCCAGGCCCACCTCGACCTCGAAGAAGTCGCTGCGCTGGGCGATCTGGTAGCCCACGTCGGCGAGGTTGAACTCGTTGCCGATCCGGCCGGCGCCGACCATCACCTGGCGGGACACGAAGAACGGCGTGACCTGCCGCACGAGCTCGCCGAACGGCAGCGACCGCTCGACGATGTAGTTCTCGTGCATCCCGTAGGCGGCGCCCTTGCCGTCGGTGTTGTTCTTGGTGATCAGGATCCGACCCGGCGAGCGGTCGCCGGACGGGTCGGCGCCGGGCAGCAGATGGGCGGCCCGCTGGGCGGCGATCTCGAGGATGCGCTCCCCCGCCTTGTCCCAGACGACCGCGTCCCGCGGGTTGGAGCACTCCGGCGAGGAGTACTCGGGGTGGGCATGGTCGACGTAGAAGCGCGCGCCGTTGGTGAGGATGGAGTTGGCCAGCCCGACATCGTCCTCCGGAGGAGACTCGTGCCCGCCCGACTGGGTGAACCCCCGCGCGTCGCGCAGGGGGTTCTCCTCCTCGTAGTCCCACCTGGCCCGTGGGCGCCCGTCTGCCGCGTAGGCGTTCACGACCAGCGAAGACGCCAGCACGGGGTTGAAGTCGGGCCGTCCGATGACCGAGATGCCGTACTCGGTCTCGGTGCCGAGGTACTTGGGAATCGCCACACCGGCAGACTAGCGCGGGGTTCGCTGCGCACGGGCGCCCTGCGGCTGATAGGTTGCCCGGCATGTCGGAGATCGTCGTCGAGGCTGCCGGGCTGACGAAGCGCTTCGGTGCCTTCACGGCCGTGGACGGCATCGACTTCGTGGTGCGACCGGGCGAGGCGTTCGGGTTCCTGGGGCCGAACGGGGCTGGCAAGAGCTCAACCATGCGCATGATCGGGGCGACCTCCCCCGTCAGCCAGGGGCACCTGCGGGTCCTCGGCCGCGATCCCGCGACCGACGGCGCCGCCATCCGGAGCCGGCTCGGCGTCGTGCCGCAGGAGAACACCCTCGACGCGGAGCTGAGCGTCTACGAGAACCTGCTGATCTACGGGCGCTACTTCGATCTGCCACGCCGCGTGATCAACGAACGGGTCGCCGAGCTGCTCGATTTCGTGGAGCTGACCGACCGCCGCGAAGATCGTGTCGATCCCCTCTCGGGCGGCATGAAGCGTCGCCTGACCATCGCGCGGGCGTTGGTCAACCAGCCTGACCTGCTGCTGCTGGACGAGCCGACCACGGGCCTCGACCCGCAGGCGCGGCACCTCGTCTGGGACCGCCTGTACCGCCTCAAGCAACGCGGCGTCACCCTGGTCGTGACCACCCACTACATGGACGACGCGGAGCAGCTGTGCGACCGGCTGGTCGTGATGGACCAGGGCCGCATCGCCGCGGAGGGTTCCCCCCGCGAGCTGATCGCGCGGTACGTCACCCGCGAGGTGCTCGAGCTGCGCTTCGCCGCGGGCCTGCAGGACGGCGTCGCGGACAGCGTCCACGGGCTGGCCAAGCGTGTGGAGGACCTGCCCGACCGTCTGCTGCTGTACACCGACGAGGCCGACCAGGTCGTCGCCGAGATCGCCGATCGCGGGCTCGAGCCCGAGAGCGTGGTGGTTCGCCGCAGCACCCTCGAGGATGTGTTCCTGCGACTCACCGGCCGGAGCCTGGTCGAGTGAGCGCCCCGGTGCTGCGGGTGCTGGAGGCGCACGCGCGCACGTACCGCCGGACCTGGATGGGGTCGGTCGTCACCACCTTCCTCAACCCGATCCTGTTCCTGTTGGCCATGGGCGTCGGTCTGGGCGCGCTGGTGGATCGCGGCGTCGGTGGCGCGGCGCTCGGGGGGTTCGGCTACCTGGAGTTCCTGGCTCCCGGCCTGCTCGCGGCGACGGCGATGCAGACCGCGGCGGCCGACAGCGCGTTCCCGGTGCGCGCTCGCATCAAGTGGGTCAAGACCTACCACGCTGCGCTGGCGACGCCGGTGAGCGCTCGCGACCTGGTCGTCGGGCACCTGTGCTGGGTGGCGCTGCGCCTGGTGCTCGCGGCGAGCGTGTTCGCGCTCGTCATGACCGCCTTCGGCGCGACCGGCCCGGCGGGCGGGGCGCTGGCTGTCCTGCCGGCCGTGCTGACGGGCATGGCCTTCGCGCCGCCAATCACCGCCATCGCCGCCGGTGGCAGCAGCGACTACGGGCTGAGCTCGCTGTTCCGCTTCGGCATCGTGCCGCTGTTCCTGTTCTCGGGGACCTTCTTCCCGATCAGCCAGCTGCCCGCGCCGCTGCAGCCGGTGGCGGTCGTGACCCCGCTGTGGCACGGGGTCGAGCTGGCGCGCGCGGCGGCGCTGGGGTCCGCGCCCGCGTGGCCGCCCCTTGCCCACGGCGCCTACCTGGTGGCCTGGCTGCTGGTGGGCGCCGCGGTGGCCGTGCGGGTCTTCGACCGCAAGCTGGTGCGATGAGCGCGGGAACGCTCATCGCGCGGGTCGTGCCGCCCGGCATGCTCGCCCCGCGGCGGGCGCGCTACCTGATCGAGCGCAACCTGATCGTCTACCGGCGGATCTGGATGATCGTGTTCAGCGGGTTCTTCGAGCCGGTGTTCTACCTGTTCTCGATCGGCGTCGGCATCGGCCGGCTCGTGGGCGAAGTCAGCTCCACCGGCGGTGAGCCGGCCGTCGGCTACGCGATGTTCGTCGCTCCTGGCCTGCTGGCCGCCTCAGCCATGAACGGCGCGATCTACGAGTCGACGATAAACATCTTCTCGAAGCTGCGCTATGCCAAGACCTACGACGCGATCCTCGCCACACCGGTCGGTCCGTTCGACATCGCGGTCGGCGAGATCGTGTGGAGCCAGCTGCGCGGCCTCCTGTACGCGTCCGGCTTCCTGGTGGTCATGGCGGTGATGGGGCTCGTGGCCTCGCCACTGGGGCTGCTGGCGCTGCCCGGCGCCCTGCTGATCGGCTTCGCGTTCGGAGCGGTCGGCATGGCGGCGACGACGTTCATGCGCGGCTGGCAGGACTTCGACATGGTGCAGCTGGTGGTTCTGCCGCTGTTCCTGTTCTCCGCGACGTTCTTTCCTCTCGACGTCTACCCCGAGGCCGTGCGCCCGTTCGTGCAGCTGTCACCGCTGTACCACGGCGTGAGCCTGCTGCGCTCGCTGACCCTGGGCGCGCTCGACGCGAGCATCCTCGGCCACGTCGCCTACCTCGTGGTCATGGGCGTCGCCGGTCTCGCCGTCGCCTCCCGCCGCCTGGAGCGCCTGCTCCGCGCCTGACCGACGGCCAGGGTTACGGGGCTACAGGTACTGGCCGGTGTTGACGTTCTCGATGGACTTGCCGGGCTCCTTGCCGTCCCCGATGAGGGTGCGGACGTAGACGATCCGCTCGCCCTTCTTGCCCGAGATGCGTGCCCAGTCGTCGGGGTTGGTGGTGTTGGGCAGATCCTCGTTCTCCTTGAACTCGTCGCGGATCGCCTGGAACAGGTCCTCGGCCTTGATGCCCTTCTGACCCTCGTCGAGGAAGCGCTTGATGGCCATCTTCTTGCCGCGCGCGACGACGTTCTCGATCATGGCTCCGGAGTTGAAGTCCTTGAAGAACAGGACCTCCTTGTCACCGTTGGCGTAGGTGACCTCCAGGAACTGGTTCTCGTCCGCCGCGGCGTACATGCGCCTGCAGGTCTCCATGATCAGCCAGTCGATCGCGGCCTGCTCGTCGGCGCCGCGCTCCTTCACCAGGTCGGGATGGATCGGCAGCCGGGCGTGCAGGTAGATGCGGAAGATCTCGCGGGCGGCGTCCTCGTCGGGGCGCTCGATCTTGATCTTCACGTCGAGGCGGCCGGGCCGCAGGATCGCCGGGTCGATCATGTCCTCACGGTTGGACGCCCCGATGACGATGACGTCCTTCAGGGTCTCGACGCCGTCGATCTCGCTGAGCAGCTGCGGGACGATCGTGTTCTCGACGTCGCTGGACACGCCCGACCCGCGTGTGCGGAAGATGGAGTCCATCTCGTCGAAGAAGACGATGACGGGGAAGCCCTCCTCGACCTTCTCGCGGGCGCGCTGGAAGATCAGGCGGATCTGTCGCTCGGTCTCGCCCACGTACTTGTTGAGCAGCTCCGGGCCCTTGATGTTGAGGAAGTAGCTGCGGGCGTCCGCCCTGCCCTCCTTCTCGGCGACCCGCTTGGCCAGCGAGTTGGCCACGGCCTTGGCGATCATCGTCTTGCCGCAGCCAGGAGGCCCGTACAGGAGGATCCCCTTCGGTGGCTTCAGCTCGTGCTCGTAGAACAGGTCGGCGTGCAGGAACGGCAGCTCGACGGCGTCCTGGATGGCCTCGATCTGGTCGGCCAGTCCTCCGATGTCGGTGTAGGAGATGTCGGGCACCTCCTCCAGGACGAGCTCCTCCACCTCGGGTCGCGGCAGGCGCTCGAGCGCGTAGCTCGAGCGTGACTCGACCAGGAGCGAGTCGCCGGCCCGCAGCGGCACCCCGAGCAGCGGCTCGGCGATGCGGACGACCACCTCGTCGTCGGTGCGGCCGATGACCAGCAGGCGATGCTCGTCGACGCGCTCCTTGAGGGTCATGACCTCGCCGGTCACCTCGAACGTGGCGGCCTCGACGATGTTGAGCGCCTCATTGAGCACGACCTCCTGGCCGCGCACCAGGTCGCTGACGTCGACCTCTGGACTGACATTCACACGCAGCTTGCGGCCCTGGGTGACGATCTCGACGGTGTCGTCCTCCCGGGCTTGGAGGAACACCCCGAAGCCCTGCGGCGGGGCGGCCAGCTTCTCGACCTGCTCCTTGAGCGCCAGGATCTGCTCCCGCGCCTCCCGGAGGGTGTCGGCCAGCTTGGCGTTCTGCGCGAGCGCACCGGACAGCTGGGTCTTGGTCTCCAGCAACCGCTCCTCGAGCTGGCGGACCCGCGACGGGGAGTCCTCCAGACGCCGCTGCAGGAGCGCGATCTCGTCCTCAAGGGACCGGATCTGGGTGCGGAGCCTGATCGCCTCAGCCTGATCTGCGGACGTGTCATCTGAGGACATGATCGCTCTTCCTCCCGGCGCGGCGGTCGTGCAGCGACCGTCATGGAACATGGAGACGAGTATAGGTCCCGACTGCTCAGGTTCAGTCGTTCCGCGACGTGCGCCCAGAGCTCAGCAGGCGCCGCGGAACACCCTGGCCACCGTCGCGCCGATGTCGTCGGGCAGCAGGTCGGTGTCACCGGCGAGGAGCGTGCCGAAGCCGCGGCCGCACGCGTAGTCGATCGTCGACCGCGGGATCTCGGTTCCGGCCGCGCGCCGCACGCCTACGAGCACCGAGTCCCGTCGCGCGACGAGCACCGTCGCGCTCAGCACGTGGGCGTAGCCGTCGGAGCGGTCGAGGTTGACCACGATCCCCTCCGTGACGGCCTCACCGGCGGCGCCGATGCGACGCTCCAGCTCAGCGCTGACCGCGAGGGTCGTCTCGGTGCGGGTGGGCCCGCCCAGTCGGCTGACCGTCGCGCCCCCGGCGATCCGCGCGGCGTCGGCCGCCACCCTGTCACCGACGACATCCGTGCCACCCACGACGTAGATCCGTTCAGGGCCGAGTGCGGCCAGCGCCTCTTTGGTCTGCTGATCGAGGCCGTCGGGGTAAGCCAGGAGCACCGGCAGCTGCTGGTGCGCGCTCAGCTGGCCCGCGGCGACGGCGTCCGGCCAGTCCACCCGGTTGGCCAGCAGCACGGCGTTGACGGGCGGATCACGGCGCGCTTGACGCAGTGCGGCCACCTCGGCGGCGACGGCCCGGGCGGTGCCCTCGCGGGCCTGCCCCTCCACGCGCAGGCGCTTCACGGCGTAGCCGAGGTCGCGCGCGCCCTGCTCGACGGACGCGTCCAGCGCCGCCTCCCCGCCCAGCAGGTAGACCACGCGACCCGCGGGCAGGGCGCGCCGCAGCTCGCGGGCGGTGGCCGCGTGGAGACCGCCCTCGCCAGGCGTGAACAGGACCGGGGCGGTCGCGCCCGCCAGGGTGCTGCCCGCCAGCGCGTCTGCGTAGACGTCGGCGCGGGCGAGCACCGCGTGCGTCGCCTCACCCGCGCCGAACGCGGCCTGCGAGACCCGTACGGACTGGGTCACGGGCTCGGTCTTGCCGTCTCCGCGCGCGACCCTGAGGAAGGCGTCCTCGCCGCTGCCGCCGCGCACGCGGAACGGCGGGTCGGCCGCGGGAGAAACAACGTCGCCGCCCGCCGCGGCTGCCGCGACCGCCGCGCCGGCGTCGACCAGCCCCCAGCCCTCGGCGTCGGTTCGTTCCCTGCCAGGCGGGCCAGCGGCGCCCTCCACCAGCGATTCGACCTGGTCGGGGGTCAGCCCTGGCCTCACGGAGCGCACCAGCGCCGCGACGCCGGCCACGTAGGGGGCCGCGAACGAGGTGCCGGCGACGGCGACGTAGCGGCCGTCTGGGTGGGTCGTGAGCACGCAGCGCGCGACGTCGCAGGTCTCCTCGTCGTCCGGCTGCCCGCCGGGTGCCACGAGGTCGACCGTCTCGTGCCGCGTCGAGTAGTCGGCCACCACGCCGTCCTGCCCCGCCGCCCCCACGCTGACCACGCCGTTGCACGCGGCCGGCACGTTGGGCGTGCCTGGGGCCCCGACCTGCGTGTTCCCGGCGGCGGCGACCACCACCACACCGCCGGCGCGCGCGTCGTCGATCGCGGCCTGCAGCGCGGTGGGGCAGCCGGTGTCGGTGCCGCCGAGGCTGAGGTTGACCACGTCCACGCCCGCTGGATCGCCCGTCACGTACTGCAGTCCGGCGATGACGGCGCGGTCCGTCGGTGCGCAGCCGCCGGTTCGGGCGCGCGACTCGGCTGACACGAGAGCCACGTCGACGATGCCCACCCGCCAGGCGGCCCCAGCGATCCCCTGGCCGTTGTCGCCGACGGCGCCCACCACCCCGGCGACATTGGTGCCGTGATGCGGGGCGACCCCCGTGCCGCAGGTGGCGTTCGCCTGGCCGACACCCCGACGCCGCACCAGCCCGGTGGACACGTCGACCTGCTCGAGGAGGTTGCCGCGGAGGTCCGCATGCCGCCCGTCGACGCCGCTGTCCAGCACCGCGACGGTCACGTCGTGCGTGCCAGTCGTGCGGTCCCACGCTGCTGTGGCGTTGGCTAGCTCGTGGGCCCACTGCTCAGGGAAGCGGGGGTCGTCAGGCTCGGCGGAGAAGGCGTAGCTGCGCTCGGGCTCGACCGCGATGACGCCCGGCTGGCCGCGCAGCACCGCGGCTGCCGCCGCTTCGTTGCCCTCGCCAACGTCGATCACGGCGACCCGGCCCGCCGCGGCCACGGTCTGGAAGCCCGGGGCCGCTTGGGTCAGGGCGGTCAGCCCCAGCAGGTGAGATGCGATGCCCCCGCTGGGTCCGCGCTCGTAAGTGACCGCGAGCGCGCCGGGCACCGTGTCGCTGGAAGCGGTCCGCGGAAGGGTGGCCCGAGCCGGCGCGGGCGCGCCCGCGACACACAGGGCGAGCGCCGCGCACACCCCTACAAGCCGGGCGAGAAACCCGAACGATGAGCTTGGCAACTGCGGACCGATCGTTTCTGCAACAGGCTGCGACCACCGGGGACGGCGTTCGTCGAGGGTAGCGCCTCCACCCGCCCCGGCGGGCGAGGGGGCGGTCAGGCCCGGGGGTCAGGGGCGAGGGACCAGGCGGCGCGCGGTGGTGAGAAACGCGGTGTGGGCGACCATGCGGTGGTCCGGGCGCACCGCCAGCCCGTCGACGTGCCAGCCGCGGACCAGCGTCTCGACGGTCTGCGCCATCCCCCAGCGCTCGTCGTTCGACAGGGCCTCGCGCACGCGCATGACCTGCGGCACCGTCGGGGTGTAGGAGAGCAGGATGCCACCGGGACGCAGCGCGTCGGCCGCCGCGGCGACGACTTCGGCGGGGTCGAGCAGGTCGAGCACCAGCCGGTCTGCGGAGCTGCCGTCAAGCCCGGCGACGACGTCGTCAACGCGCAGCTCCCAGTTGGGTGGCGGCCCACCGAAGCGCTCCTCGACGTTGCGGCGGGCGATGGTGGCGTGGTCCTCGCGCACCTCGAAGCTGGTCACCCGGCCGGCCGGACCGACCGCGCGGAGCAGCGCGCTGGTGAGCGCGCCGGAACCCGCGCCGGCCTCGACGACGGTGGCGCCGGGGCAGACGTCGGCCAGCTGGACGATCATCGCCTGGTCCTTGGGGTACACGACCTGCGCGCCCCGCGGCGCCTTGACCGTCCAGTCCGCCGAGGTCGGCCGCACCGCCACCAGCGACGAGCCCTTGGAGCTGCGCACGGTGCAGCCCTCCGGACTGCCCACGAGGTCCTCGTGGTGCACGACGCCGCTGTGGAAGTGGAACGCGCCCCCCTCGGCGAGGGTCTGCAGGTAGCGGCGGCCCTTGCGATCGACGAGCAGGACCTTGTCCCCCACGGTGAAGGGGTCGGGATGTCCGGGGTGGCGCGGCAGGGGCATGAGAGGCGGCACGCTAGCAGCGCTCAGAGCGTGTTCGAGTTCGGCGATACCTGCCGGCGGGGCGCCTGGCCAGAGCTTTCTCGCTGGGTGGCGAGTTTC
>JACDBB010000180.1 GCA_013695145.1 Euzebyales bacterium | reverse complement strand
CCCCGCTGTGGCCCGAACGCGAACCGCGACAGTTCCACGACGGCCTCGCCCCCGGAGACCGTGACGGCGTAGCGGTTCATGCCCGTCGCCGGGGGTCCGCCGGGCCATGCGCCGCGACGGTCGAACTCCGAGCCGCGGCTAACGCTCGACGGGCACGTCGACGAGGCTGCCGTACTCGGTCCAGGAGCCGTCGTAGTTGCGGACGCGGTCGAAGCCGAGCAGCTCGTGCAGCGCGAACCAGGTGTGCGCGCTGCGCTCGCCGATGCGGCAGTAGGCGACGATGTCCTTGTCGCTGGAGACGCCCTTGCCGCCGTACAGCTGCCGCAGGTCGTCGGCCGGCAGGAACTGGCCGGTGTCCGGGTCGACGGCGCTGGCCCACGGGACGTTCGCGGCGCCGGGGATGTGGCCGGGCACCTGGGCGGACTCCTGCGGCAGGTGGTCGGGGGCGAGGACCTGGCCGTGGAACTCGGCGGGGGAGCGGACGTCGACCAGAGCCGTCCCCTCGGGGGCACCGACGTAGCTCTGCAGCACCTGGTCCCGCAGCGCCCTGATGGCGGCGTCGGGGTCCTGCGCGGTGTAGCCGGAGGTCGGGGTGACGCTGGTCTCGTCCGTGGTCAGCTCCCGGTCCTCCAGCTCCCACAGCTTGCGGCCCCCGTCCATGAGGCTGACCCTGCCGTGCCCGTAGATCTTGAAGTACCAGTAGGCGTAGGCCGCGAACCAGTTGTTGTTGCCGCCGTATAGCACCACGTGGGTGTCGTTGCCGATCCCCTTGGCGTCGAGCAGCTTCTCGAAGCCCTCCTTGCCGAGGAAGGTGCGCCGCAGCCCGTCCTGGAAGTCGTCCTTCCAGTGGAAGCCGATGCCCCCAGGGATGTGGCCATTCTCATACAGCGTGGTGTCCTCGTCGACGTCGGCGAGGACGACGGTGGGATCGGCAGCGTGCTCGGCGACCCAGTCGGTGGTCACCAGCGCGTCGGGGTTCGTGGGCATGTCTGTTCGCTCCTGTGGTCGCGAGTGTGCTCGTCGGAAGGCGCCGCCGCAGCCGACAGTAAACAGGCCCACGGCGCGCCACGACATGGCCGGAGTGACAACGGTGCGAACCCGCCTCGCCTCGCGGTAGGGTGCCCGCGACGCGTGAGGAGAGGCGGGAGGGAGCGACCCCGGGTGCCGAGCCGACTGTCGGGCATGGACGCCGCGTGGCTCTATCTGGAGACCCCGACCAGCCACATGCACGTCGGCAGCGTCATCGTCCTCGATCCCGCCACGCGCAGCGGTCAGCCGCTCGACCGCGGCGCGCTGGCCGCCTACGTCGCGTCGCGCCTGCACCTGGCGCCGCTGTTCCGCCAGCGGCTCGTGCAGGTGCCGCTGCGCCTCGACCGGCCCGTGTGGATCCGCGACCCCGACTTCGACCTCGACTTCCACGTCAGGCGAGCGGCGCTGCCCGCGCCTGGCGACATGGCGACCCTGGCCGAGTTCGCGGGCGACGTGATGAGCCGGCAGCTGGACCGGGCCCGTCCCCTGTGGGAGCTGTATGTCGTCGAGGGGCTGGTGGCCGGACCTGGAGACGGGTCGGCGTCGAGCGCCGGCGTCGGGAAGGAGCGACTCGCGATCGTCGTCAAGACCCACCACGCGGCCATCGACGGGATCAGCGGCATGGAGCTGACCGCCGCGATGCTGCAGCTGCACCCCGACCAGGAGGTGGACCCGCCGACCGAGCCGTGGGAACCGGAGCGCGTCCCGTCGGACGGCGAGCTGCTCGCAGGCGCGGGGCTGCGGCTGGCCACCCTGCCGCTTGGTGCGCTGCGCACCGGGCGGCAGGCGCTGGAGTCCCTGACCGGGCTGCTGCGCGTCGGCGAGGAGCGGCGCGACGAGCCGCCACCGGCGCCGTTCGCGGCGCCCACCATGCCGTGGAACGGCGCGATCGGGCCGCACCGGCGGGTGGCGTTCGCGAGCGTGCCGCTGCCCGCTGTCAAGGCTGTCAAGGACGCGCGCGGCGGGACGGTCAACGACGTGGTGCTGGCGCTGGTCGCCGGTGCGCTGCGCGCCTACCTCGTGGCACGTGACCTCCCGCGGGATCGTCCCCTGGTGGCGATGGTGCCCATCTCGGTGCGCGGCACCGAGCAGGAGGATCAGGGCCCCAACCAGGTGTCCGCGATGCTGGTCGGCCTGCCCGTGGACGAGCCCGACCCGCTCAGGAGGCTGGCGCGCATCGCGGCGGGAACCAAGGACGCGAAGCAGCAGCACGGGGCGCTGGGCGCAACGACCCTCCAGCAGGTGGCCGAGCTGGCGCCGGCGGCGCTGTCGTCGCTGGCCGCGCGCCTGTACACCCGCATGCGGGCCGCGGACCACCACCGGCCCATCTGGAACGTCGTCGTGTCCAACGTGCCCGGCCCGCGCTTCCCGCTCTACCTGGCCGGCGCGCGGGTCGAGGCCATGTACCCGCTCGGCCCTGTGCACGAGATGAACGGACTGAACATCACCCTGTTCAGCTACGAGCAGCGGGTGTTCGTCGGCCTGAACGCCGACCGGGAGCTCCTCGGCGACGTGGATCGCGTCGCCGCCGCCCTGCCGGCCGCCCTGCGAGAGCTCGACGTCGCCGGAGGAGGCCGGCGATGACCACATCGCCCAGTTCCTCGGACACGTCCAAGGAGGTGCAGGCTCGACTCGTCGAGGGGTGGCGGCAGATGTCAGCCGCACGACGATTTGCGCTCGTGGACGCCTGGTCGAGGGACATCCGCGTCCTCGCCGAGGTGGGCATCCGGCGACGCGCGCCCTCGGCGACGTCACCAGAGACCCTCATCGAGCTCGGGCGGGTGCTGTACGGCCGCGAGGTGGTCACCGACGAGGTGGCGGTTGCGGTCCGTGCCCGAACAGATTCGAGCGCGGGGCCGTGACGGCTCCCGGAACGCTCGCCCTGGCGCTCGAGGTGGCCCGCATCCTCGAGAGCCTCGGCATCGACTACGTCATCGGGGGCTCGGTCGCGAGTTCCCTGGTCGGTGAACCGCGCGCGACCGTGGATCTCGACGTCGCGGTGGCCATGACGGCGGACCACATCCCGCCCCTGCTCGAGGTCCTGGCTGACGACTACTACGTCAGCGAGACTGCGGCGCGTGACGCTGTGCGGCGCCGCGCCGCCTTCAACCTCATCCATCTCGAGACCATGCAGAAGGTCGACCTGTTCGTGCTCGGAGACGCGCTGCTGGATCGGCTGCAGATCGCACGCCGTCAGCGGGTCGTGCTGGACGACGACGGACGAATGCGCCTCTGGGTGGGCTCCGTCGAGGACCAGGTCCTCCGCAAGCTCTGGTGGTTCCGGCTGGGCGGCGAGGTGTCGGAGCGGCAGTGGCGTGACGTGATCGCGATGCTTCGGGTGCAAGGACCGGCCGTCGACGTCGGCAGCCTCCGCGAGACGGCCCGCGAGGCCGCGCTGGAGGACCTGCTGGATCGGGCCCTAGCGGAAGCCAGCCCTGGCGGCGCTAGCTGACGGCGCGGCGGTAGGTCCGCACCGCCAGGACCGCGAACACCGCCGTGATCCCCACGATCCAGGCCAGCGAGGCGAGGACCTGCCCGCCGACGGTCTGGCCGGGCAGCAGCGCCCCCTCGCCCAGCATCAGGCCGCGCAGCGCGTTGGTGATCACCGTGATCGGCTGGTGGTCGGCGAACACCCGTAGCCAGTCGGGCATGGTCTGGGTCGGCAGGAACACCGACGACGCGAACACCAGCGGGAAGATCGGCAGGAACACCGCCGACTGCGCCGCCTCCGGGCTGTGCACCAGCAGCCCGATCGTGGCCATGACCCACGACAGCGCGTACGCGAACGACAGCGCCAGCAGGACGCCCGCGACGAACAGCGGGAAGCTCGTCTGGTAGCGGAAGCCGATCGCGAAGCCGACCGCCAGCATCAGGCTGACGACCGCGGCGTTGCGCAGCACGTCGGCGAACGTGCGGCCGGTCAGCACCGCCGAGCGCGCCATGGGCAGCGACCGGAAGCGGTCGATCACACCCTTGGACATGTCCTCGGTCAGCCCGATCGCGGTCTGGCCGGCACCGAAGGCGGAGATCTGGATCAGCAGCCCGGGCATCAACCAGTTGATGTACTCACCGCCCGCCACCGGCGGGATGGTCTGGCCGATGGCACCGCCGAACACGTAGTTGAACAGCAGCAGGAACATCACCGGCTGGACGGTGGCGAACAGCAGCAGCTGTGGCAGGCGCACGTTGCGCAGCAGGTTCCGTCGGGTGATCACGACCGTGTCGGTGACCGTCTTGGACAACGACACCCGGCTGGGCAGGGCGGTGGTCACGGCGCTCATCAGGCGCTCCTCTCTTCGGCCGCGACCGCGGGGTCGGCGGCGGGCTCGTAGCCCGGAGGCTGGTCCCCGGTCAGGGCCAGGAACACGTCGTCCAGCGTCGGCTTGTGCAGGGCGACGTCGGTCGGCGAGATGCCGGCGGAGTCGAGGGCGCGCACGGCGGCCACCAGGGTGCCGGCGCCGTCGCGCGCCGGGACGCGGACCCTGTCGCGCGCCTGGTCGTGTACCGGCTCCTCGCCGGTCGCCGCCGCCAGCGCGGTCATCGCGGCGAGCCGGTCGAGCTCGT
Organism: Euzebyales bacterium; assembly: GCA_013695145.1. GTDB lineage: Bacteria > Actinomycetota > Nitriliruptoria > Euzebyales > Egibacteraceae > JACDBB01. The sequence continues at coordinate 11,099 of JACDBB010000180.1, read as the reverse complement.
CGATGCCGACCTCCAGAACGGCTCCGCCGAGCTTGTCCTTGAGCTCGTCGGAGGTGCCCTCGGTGATGATCCGCCCGTTGTGGATCACCCCGATGCGGTCGGCGAGGCGATCGGCCTCCTCGAGGTACTGGGACGTCAGCAGCACCGTGGTGCCGGAGGCCACGAGGTCCTCGATGAGCTCCCACACGTCCATGCGGCTGCGCGGGTCGATGCCCGTGGTGGGCTCGTCGAGGAACATCACCTGCGGCTGCCCCACCAGTGACGCGGCGAGGTCCAGCCGGCGACGCATCCCGCCGGAGTAGGTCTTGACCTGCCGATCCGCCGCCTCGGTGAGCTTGATGCGCTCCAGCACATCGGCGGCGCGCCGTCTGGTGTCTGCGGCGCTCAGGCCGTACAGGCGCCCGACCATCTCGACGTTCTCGCGACCGGTCTGGTACTCGTCGACCGCGGCGAACTGTCCCGCGAGACCGATGCGCGTGCGGACGGCGGTCGGGTCGGTCAGAACGTCGATGCCCGCGACCTCCACGTCGCCGGCGTCGGGCCGGAGCAAGGTCGTGAGAACGCGGATCAGCGTGGTCTTGCCGGCCCCGTTGGGTCCCAGCAGCGCGTACACGATGCCGGGGTCGAACTGGAGGCTCACGCCATCGAGGGCGCGTACGTCACCGAACGTTCGGACGACGTCGCGGACACGGACGACGGGATCGGTGGTGGCCATGACTACTCCTTCACGGGTGTCGGCCCGCGAGTGGGCTCGAGCCCCTTGGCGATCGCCCCAGCGACCTGGACGGCGGCGTCGTCATCTCCGAGCAGCACGGCCTCGGGACCCAGGGCGTGGGTGACCATGGCCTGCTGGAAGCAGCCCCCGATGAGGCACATCGCCGCACCCTCCACGTCGGCGTCGGGTCGGATGCGGCCGAGCTGCTGCTCCCGCCGCAGATACTCCACGACGCCGCGCAGCACCCAGCGCGGACCGTGACCGGCCCGGTCCACGGTCTGGAAGCGCTCCGGCATGGCCGACGGCTCCGACATCATCACTCCGATCATCGGGACGACCTTGTGGAAGAAGGCGATCGCCTGCCGTGCCAGCCGCAGCAGGTTGGCCTCGACCGTGGCGTCTCCCGCCAGCTCGGCCATCGCCTTGGCGCGGGAGGGGAAGTCGGAGAGCCGGTCGCCGACCACCTGCGCCACCAGGTCCTGCTTGCTGGTGAAGTGGTTGTAGATCGAGCCCTCCGAGCAGCGGGCCAGCTCCGCGATCCTCCGTGTCGTCGCCTGCGCCAGCCCGTGCCGACGGATGACCTGCTCGGCGGCGGCGAGGATCGTCTCCCGGGTCGGCACCGCGCGATCCCCTCCTGCTGGGTGAGCGCTCACTCGGCGATGAGTGTGCACTCACTCAGTTCAGGCGTCAAGTGAGGATGCGCCGATGGCGGTGGCGGTCGGCTGGATGCGGGTGGGGTCGCGGACCACGATCAACCGGATGATCGGTTCGCCCGCGAGCCAGCTGAGGGTGCGGTTGGGACGGCGGTCGACCACCGTGCCGCCGAGCCGTTCGATCGCTCGCTCACGGCGCCCACGGCGGGCGTTGATCTCCGCCCACCAGCGGTCGATGCCGTGGGCGGCGCACCGCTCGTCGACGTGGCGCGCCAGGCGCATCCCCGCTCCGACTCGACGGCCAGCCGGTGCGAGGTTGACGTGCGCGTGGGCCGCTGGCAGGCCGGTGGTGCGCAGGAGGCCGTCCCATCCGTCGGTGAGCCGCAGTCGGTGGAAGCGGGAGGCGGGTCGCTCGTAGCGACCCGTGAGCAGACGCACGGCGGTCCCGAGGGCGAAGGAGACTCCGGTCGTCGCCGTCCAACGCCGCCAGCCCTGCTCGTCGGTGCACACCAGCGCGTAGCCCTGCACCCGACCGGAGCGTTCCAGGACGGCGGCGTCGGTCGCACCCGGTCCCAGGTACCAGTCCAGCGACAGGCGGCCGTAGCGGTCCAGATCCGGGAGCGCGAACGGCAGGGGACGTCCCAGGACGACCGTGTCGCGCCAGAGCGCGCGGACCGCGCCGACGTCACCGGGCTGCAGGGGCCGCACGATCACGCGGGCACCGCCCGCACCGCCGCGGCGGGCTGTGGCCCACCCACCCGGTGGATCGCCAGCATGCGCTCGACGGTCCGCGACCACGGATACCGCACGGCTCGGCCGCGCGCCGCTCGCCGGCGAGCGAGCTCGTCGACATCGAGCACACGACGCGCCGCAGCGGCGAGGGCCGCGGGGTGCGACCATGTCGCCTCGCCGGCTCGCGCACTCGCGCCGAGGAGCTCGCCGACGGCACCGGTTCGCGCACACACGATGGGGGTCCCACAGGCGAGGGACTCCAGGGCGGCGAGGCCGGAGGTCTCCACTGCGCCGGTGCACACGGTGACGTCCGCGGTCGCCAGCAGCTCCGCGAGGTGGGCTCGGCCCGAGAGGAATCCCAGGAAGCTGACCGGCAGGCCCGCAGCCTGCTGCGTCAGCTGGCCGCGCAGCGGGCCGTCGCCGGCCACCACCAGCCTGACTCGCGCTCCGCGGCGGTGCAGCTTGCGGAGCGTCTCTATCGCGAGCTCCGGGCGCTTCTCCTTCGATAGTCGGCCGACGTGCGCGAGGAGCCGCTCGTCGCCCTCGCACAGCGCGCGGCGCAAAGCGGGGCTGCGGCGGCAAGGGTGGAACTGCTCGAGATCGACTCCAAGCGGGACCACGTGCGCGTCGGCGGCCAGTCCCCGGAAAGGTTCCAGCGCCCAGCGCGACGGCGCCACCACCGCCCCGAACGAAGCCGCCAGCATCCTCGCCATGCGGGCAGTCGTGGCGGTAGGAGCGGGTAGCCAGCAGGGCAGGTGCTCCCGGGCAAGCGCGTCGATCCGCTCATGGCACAGCACGATGGAAGGCACCCCGCGCGCGGCCGCCCAACGCCCCAGCCGCCGCAGCGTGAGCTGGTCGCTCACCTCGAGCCGGTCAGGTTCGAGCGCCTCGAGGACACGACCGACCCTGCGGAGGTCGGTCAGCAGTCGATAGCCGCCTGACCCGGGCAACAGCGACGAGCGCAGCTGGATGACTCGACCACTGGGTGTGACCTCGTCCGTGTCTCGTGGCCCGGGCAGGATCAGGACCGGCTGGTGGCCGGCTGCGAGATAGCCGCGGCCGAGCTGCTGCAGCGTCGTGCGGATCCCACCGGATTGCGGCGCGATGAAGTTCGCCAGCTGGACGATCCTCATGCCGCCACCTCTCGTCCGGCATGCTCGAGCACCGCTCGGTAGTGGTCGATGAGCTCGAGAACCCTGGCGTCCCAGGTGCACGGCTCTGCCAGCCGCCGTGCCGCCGCGCCCATCGCCGCGCGGCGCTGGCCGTCACCCGCGAGTTCTGCCACGGCGGCCCGCAACGCCTGCGGGTCATCGGCGGCCCACAGCAAACCTGTCCGCCCGTGACGCACCAGGTCGAGCGGGCCGCCGGCTGCCGCCGCGGCCACGGGCACCCCGGCGGCCATCGCCTCCTGCACGGCCTGGCAGAACGTGTCGGCAGCACCGGGGTGGACGAACACGTCGAATGAGGCGTAGGCCTGCGCCAGCCGGTCACCGGTCGCGAGGCCCAGGAAGGTCGCGAACGGCAGCAGCCGCTCGAGCCGCTGCCGTTCCGGTCCGTCGCCGACGACGACGACACGGACGCCGGGGAGGTCGCGCAGCACCTCCAGCAGGTGAACCCGCTTCTCGCGGGCGAGCCTGCCCACGAAGCCGACGATCACCTCGCCGCGCGGGGCAAGGCGACGGCGCAGCCGGTCGTCGCGGTGGCGTGGATGGAACTGCTCAGCGTCGACGCCCCGGCTCCAGCGGTGCACCCGAGGGACGCCCCGCCGCCGCAGTGCCCAAACGGACGGCCACGAGGGCGCCAGGGTGCGGTCCGCCCGACGGTGAATGCGTTCGACCCATGCCCACGCGAGCGGTTGCGCGCCCGCCAGGCCGTAATGTCGCGCGAAGCCCGGCCAGTCGGTCTGGTAGACGGCGACCGCCGGAATCTGCAGCCTGGCGGCGACGGCCGCGCCCTGGGCGCCCAGCACGAGCGGCCCGGCCAGATGCACGACATCGGGCCGGAAGCCCTCAAGGCACGCCTCAACCTGACGGGTGGGAAGGGCCACGGGCACCGAGCGGTAGGCCGGCAGGCGCAATGCCCGCACGCGGACAACCTGGGCACCGGCGTGGCGGACCGGTCCATGGCCGGGCGCTACGACCAGGACGTCGTGCCGACGGGCGGCCAAACCCGCCGTCACCCGGAGGACCGAGGTCGTGACGCCGTTGATCTCGGGCAGGAAGCTCTCGGCCAGGATCGCGATGCGCATGGGCCAACGGTCCGTGGCCTGCCGTGCGCGGCGGCGACCTCCAGGTGAAGCCGCGACGACAGCTGCGAGAACTGCCGACGAGCCCCCGCCCCCGGCGCCTGGCTCAATCAGGTTGACGTGGTCCCTCACACGTGAATCGCCGGAGTGCGGAGGCGATTCTCACAATCTTGGTGGTGGCGGTCGCGCAGCGACCGTCATGAGATGCTGTCAACGGTCGGCCTCCTCACGCCGGGGCAGCGCCAGCGTGGCCACCAGCGGCAGGTGGTCGCTGGTGGTCCGGGCTGCGACCGTGATGTCTGAGATCGCGACGCCGCCGCGGACCAGCAGCTGGTCGACCTGCAGCCGTGGGCGCCACGCTGGATAGGTGGCCGCGCCGCCGGCGTGGCGCCAGCGGCCGGCGAGCAGGGCGCGCACCGGCCACACCGGCAGGTTCAGGTCGCCGACCAGCACGGCGGGGCCGCCGCCGTCCGCCGCCCGCGCGAGCGCGGCTAGCTGCGACAGCCCCCGCCACGGCAGGTACGACAGGTGCGCCGTCGTGACCACCAGCCGGCCCGCGTCGGTGTCGACGACGGCGCGCAGCCCGGCGCGGGGCTCGCGGTCGTAGCCGGGCCACCCCGGCTTGTTGCCGACGGGCAGGTCATCAGAGTTTGCGGGCGCGATGGCGGACCGCCGGCCGTCTCCGCCCCCGGGCAGGGCCACGCGCGTGCACGTCGCCAGCGGCCAGCGCGACAGCAGCCCCACGCCGTAGGCGGGGCCGCCAGGGTCGTGGTCGGGTGCAGCGCGCCAGCACTCGTCGGGGCTGCCGAGCAGCGCGGGCGCGAAGCGCGCGTGCATCCCGAGCAGCGCGCCCAGCTCGTCGACCTGGTGGGACCCACCCGAGCGCGGCAGAGCCCGGTCCGCCTCCTGCACGGCCACGACGTCGGCGTCGAGCGCGGCGATCGCTTCGGCGGCGGCGCCCAGATCGATCCGCGGGCTCGTGGCAGCGCTGCCACCACCGGCCGCGCCGCCGCCCCGGGCGCCCTCGACCAAGCCGGACAGGTCGATTCCATGAAGCAGGTTGTAGGAGGCGATCCTCACCATCGCGGGCTCACCCCGTGCCTCCTGTGCTCCGGCACCGGCTCGGGGGCTCCGGGACCGGCCGGATTACGCCCCGAAACCACCGGGAACCGTAGCGGGGCAGGCCCAAGACCCTGGCAGCCCCACCAACCCCAACCCCCGGGAGCCCGCACGCACGAGAGGCGATCATGCTGATGCGCATCGAGCTCACCCTTCCACGCGACGCACGGTATGTGGGGTTGTTACGAGAAATGTCTGGGTGCGCCCTCGGTGAGCTCGCGGTGGCGGAGGACGAGGTGGACGACATCCGGCTCGCGCTCTCCGAGGCCTGCGCCAACGCCGTCCGCCACGCTGCGGGGACCAAGTCCTACCGGGTGCGGCTGGACGTCGACGAGGAGCGCTGCGAGATCGAGGTCGCCGACATCGGGCCTGGGTTGCAGGCGGGGATATCGGAGTCCGTCGAGGAGTCCGAAGCGGAGTCCGGTCGGGGCCTTCAGTTGATGCGCTCGCTGATGGACGACTTCGAGCTCGCCGGCGACGGTGTGGGCACGACGATTCTGCTCAGGAAGCGCTGGAGGCAGGCGGTCGCGCGTTCGCCCGCCGAGCCGGCCTGACGGCCGGAGACGACGGCGCCAGGTGCGCCTCCAGCACGTCGGCGAGCGCGGCCAGCACGGGCCCAAGCGCCAGGCTGAACGCGCGGTCCGCCTGGTCGGCCAGCGCCCGCCACCATGTCGGATGCGCCGCGAGCAGACCTTGCGGCACCAGGAAGTCGGCCACCGCCACACCGGCCGTGAGCGCGCAGCCGGTGACGCCGACGTCGGTGTAGCCCAGCAGCGCCAGCGCCTCGGCGTGCTGTGCGGCGGCGTCGTCGGAGGAGAACGACACCGTGACGGCGAAGCCGTCCGGCACCGGGGGTATGTCCTCGGCCCAGCCGTCACCGGCGACCGCCAGGCGCAGCAGCGCCCCCTCCAGCGTGGCCGGCGGTGGCTGGCGTCGAGCGGGTCGTGCGGTGTTGCGAGCCATCGACGGCGTCCGGTCCTCTCCTGCGGCGCGGCGGCCATTCTGCGCGGCGGCCCGCCCGAAGTCACGGAACCGGTGCGGGAACGAGATCGGGAGGTCACACTTCCTCAAGGGAGAAGGGACGCGGCATGACTCGGTCGTCCACGCTCGGCGAGCTGCGGGCCAGCGGTTACGCCGACCGCACGGTGAAACAGGAGATCGCGGCCAACGCCGCGGCACGGCTGCGCCACGGCCGGCCGGTGGTCGAGGGGCTGGTCGGTTTCGATGACACCGTGCTGCCCGCGCTGGAGACGGCGCTGCTGGCGGGTCACGACCTGATCCTTCTGGGGGAGCGGGGGCAGGCCAAGAGCCGCATCCTGCGCTCGCTCGTCGGCCTCCTCGACGAGTGGCTGCCCGTCGTGGACGGCAGCGAGGTCGGCGACCACCCCTATCACCCGTTCTCGCCGGCGGCGCGCGCGCTGGTGGCCGAGCGGGGCGACGATACGCCGGTCACTTGGGTCCACCGCGACGACCGCTTCGCCGAGAAGCTCGCGACCCCCGACATCGCCGTCGCGGACCTGATCGGTGACGTGGACCCGATCAAGGTCGCCGAAGGTCGCTACCTCGGCGACGAGGGCACGATCCACTTCGGGCTGATCCCGCGCCACAACCGCGGCATCGTCGCCATCAACGAGCTGCCGGATCTCGCCGAGCGCATCCAGGTGGCGCTGCTGAACGTGATGGAGGAGCGCGACGTGCAGGTGCGCGGCTACACCCTGCGGTTGCCGCTCGACCTGCTCGTGGTGGCGACCGCGAACCCCGAGGACTACACCAACCGCGGCAGGATCATCACGCCGCTGAAGGACCGGTTCGGCGCGGAGGTGCGCACCCACTACCCGTTGACCGTCGAGCAGGAGGTCACGGTGATGACCCAGGAGGCGGTCATCCCGACTGGCGACAGCCTGCCCCGGGTGGTGGTGCCGGCGTTCATGGCCGAGGTGCTGGCGGCGTTCACCAGGGCGCTGCGCGCCGCCCCCGAGGTCAACCAGCGCTCCGGTGTCTCGGTGCGCCTGTCCACGGGAAACTTCGAGACGCTGGCGGCCAGCGCCGTCCGCCGTGCCCTCCGCACGGGCGAGCCGCGCGCTGTCGCTCGCACCGCCGACCTCGTTCAGGTCCTGTCGGCCGGTATCGGCAAGATCGAGTTCGAGACGTTCGAGGAGGGGCGGGAGACCGACATCCTCGAACGCCTGCTGCGGCGCTGCCTCCTCGAGGTGTTCCGGCGCCGCACCGCGGGCCTGGATCTGGGCGCGCTGGTGGCGGCGTTCGACGACGGGCGGCAGGTCGAGACCGGCGACCTGGTCAGCGCCGGGGACCTCCTCGCGCAGCTCGACGAGATTCCCGGCCTGGGGCGCCTCCTCGGCGCACTGGACGTGGGGGAGGAGCCGGCGCTCGCGGCCGCCGCCCTGGAGTTCGCACTGGAGGGTCTCCACCTGTCCCGGCGGCTCGACCGCACCGACCTCGGTCCCGCCGCGTTCCGCTACACCGGTCCGACTTCGATCCAACAAGAGTTCAGAGGCTGAAGCCGTGAGGGTCCGCTACGGTCGCTGGTCGGGGACGCAGGACCCGTTCCCCGCGCGCGTCGGGGCTGACGACGTGCTGGACGAGGCCGCCGAGGACCTCCTGTCCGGCGCGGCGCCGGACCAGGCGCTGCGCGACGTCCTCCGCCGCGGGCTGCGAGGCCGCGTGAGCGGCCTCGACGAGCTGCGCCAGCGCGTCGAGCAGGCCCGTCGCCGTGAGCTGGCGCGCATGGGGCTGGAGGGGCCCCTGCGCGCAGTCGAGCGGGCGCTCGACGAGATCGTCGAGCGGGAGCGCACCGCTGTGGACTTCCACCCCGACGACGAGGAGGCCGCCCTCCATCGCGACCAGCTCGATGCGCTGCCCGGCGACGTCGCCGGCCGCCTCGGCGCCCTGGAGGGCTACGCGTTCGTCGACCGGACGGCCGGTCAGGACTTCCAGCGCCTGCTCGAGCGGCTGCGCCGTGACGTCGCGCAGGCCACGTTCGGGCGCCTGGCCGGGGCGCTCGGGTCGCAGCGGCCCGAGGATCTGGCCCGGATGCGCGACCTGCTGGCGGACCTCAACGCGATGATCGCCCGACCCGACCGGGGGACGTCGGCTCGGGAGGGGGAATGTAATGACTTTGCCGCCTTCAAGGAGCGTTACGGCGACCTGCTGCCTGGTGACCCGCAGTCGCTGGACGAGCTGTTGGGGGAGCTGGCGCGGCGGATGGCGGCGCTGTCGCGCCTGCTGGCGGGGATGGATCCCGACCAGCGCGCGCAGCTGGCGGAGCTGGCTGAGGGGATGCTCGGCGATCTGGACCTGGCGTTCCAGGCGGACCAGCTGCGGCGGGCGCTGCAGGACGCCTACCCGGAGCTGGGCTGGGACCAGGGGGTCCAGCGCGGCGGCGCCGGCTTCGGGCAGGGCGAGGCGTCGCTGTCGTCGACCGTGGACTGGGTACAGCACCTGCAGTCCTACGACGACCTCGCCGAGTCTCTCGGGCAGTCGTATCCGGGCGCCCGGCTGGAGGACATCGACGAGGAGGCGCTACGGCAGGCGCTCGGTGAGGACGCGGCCCGCGACCTGCGGGCGCTGATCCAGATCGAGCGGGTGCTCGAGGAGGCCGGGGCGGCGACCCGCCGTCAGGGTCGCCTGGAGCTCACACCACGAGGCATCCGCCACCTGGGCGAGCGCTCGCTGGCGCGCATCTACGAGCGCGCGGTCACCGGGGCGGCGGGCTCGCACCGGACGCCGGGATCGGGCGGCGACGGGGAGCTGACCGGAGCGACCCGCACCCTGCGCTTCGGCGACCCGTTCCGACTCGACGTGCCGCGCACCGTGCGCAACGCGATCCTGCGCCGCGCCCGCGGGTCGCGCGCCGCGGCGGTGGCGCTCGGTCCCGAGGACTTCGAGCTGGCCGAGGCCGAACGCCGGGTGCGCGCGGCGACGGTGCTGCTGCTGGACATGTCGTTCTCGATGCCGCTGCGGGGCAACTGGGTGCCGGCCAAGCGGGTCGCGCTCGCCCTGCACGCCCTGGTGTCGTCGAAGTTCCCGGAGGACCGCTTCTACGTGGTCGGGTTCAGCGACTACGCACGGCGGCTGCAGCCCCGCGACTTGCTGGCGACCGGCTGGGAGCGCGTCTACGGCACCAACATGCAGCACGCGTTCATGCTCGCCAGGCGGCTGCTGGGAGCGCACCCAGGAGCGGAGCGGCAGGTGATCATGGTCACCGACGGCGAGCCGACCGCCCACCTGGAGGGGGAGCACGCGTTCTTCGCCTGGCCACCGGAGCCGCGGACCCTGCAGCTGACCCTGAGCGAGGCCGCGCGGCTGGCCAGCACGGGCGCGACGCTGAACGTGTTCCTGCTGGACCACGACCCCGGCGCCGCCGCGTTCGTGGAGCGCATGGTCCGCTCCTACGGTGGCCGGATCTTCTACCCCGACCTCGACGACCTCGGCTCGCTGGTGGTGCGCGACTTCCTCTCCGGCCGCCGCGCCTCGTGACCACCGCGTCCGGTCAGCTCGCCAGGAGCGTCTCGGCGACCAGGCCGAGGAGGACCAGAACGACGATCAGGCTGTTGAACGTCGTGTGCCAGACCGTTGAGGCCAGCACCGCGTGCGAGCGGGCGGTCGCCACGGTCGGCGCCACCACGAGCGGCACACCGAACGAGCCGGCGACGACGTCAGTGCGCGCCGCCGAGCGGCGGTAGGCCCGCCGGTAGACGCGGCCGTAGACGAACCCTGCCACCGCGATGGCCAGCGCCGCGGCCACCGGGATCAGCATCACCAGGTGCGCGAGACCGAACTTCAGCGCCGCCCACGCCTGCCTGCCGGTCGACGCGGTCTCCAGCCCCTCACGGAACACGCGCTCCTCCACGTACGCGAGCCACGGGAACAGCAGCAGCAGGAGAAGCAGGAACGCGGCCGTCACGCCGATGGTGGACGGCTGCGTCCCAAGACTTCCCTGTCGTTCGTTCTCGGCGGTCGCGTCGTCGACGTCGGAGGCGTGATTGGGCGCGGGGCCCGTCGCGCGCAGGTTGATCTCCTCGATCGGGGCGAACACCGCGTTGCCCGACAGGCCGACGAACCAGCCGAGGCCCAGTCCCGAGGCCGGCACCAGCGCCATGAGGCCAACAGCCGTGCCCAGCACCGCCACCAGCAGTGCGCAGGAGCCGAGGACGTGACGCGGACGGATCCGCCGCCACACCGCCACGGCCAGCCGCCGGTTGCTCCACGCAGCCCGCGCCGCTCGCACGAGCAGCAGCACGACCACCGCGACGACGGCGAGACGGAGAGCGGCGGCCATGTCGGCCATGATGCCTTCACCACCTGCAGATGCGGAGGTCGTGGTCGGTTTCCCCGCCGGGCGGCCGGGTAGGAGGACGCGAGCGAGCGGGCGCGTCCCGCGCGACCCACGCGCCCATAGGAGGGACGATGTTCACGGCGTCCAAGGCGACCAAGGCCAGGAAGTCCACAAGGAAGGCGACCAAGCGCGCCCGCAAGGCCGGCAGCAAGGCCGCGAAGCGGGCCGAGCAGGCTGGCTACCGCGCCGGCGAGCGGGCCGCGGAGCTGGCGGAGCGCGCCGGGGAAGGCGCGCAGCGCACCGCGGCCGAGGCCGCCCGCAGGCTGCGCGACTCCGAGG
>JACDBB010000171.1 GCA_013695145.1 Euzebyales bacterium | reverse complement strand
GGGCGGCGCCTTCTGGGAGGTCGGCATCCCCGAGGTCAGCGACGTCGAGGCGGTGGCGGCCGCCCGCGCCGAGCAGGACGACGCCAAGCGGCGCCAGCGGGCCGGCTGGTGAGCGGGCCGGTGCGCGTCGCGGTGCTGGGGCTGGGACGCATCGGCCGCATGCACGCCGACCTGCTGGCCCGCGAGGTCGACGGCGCCGAGGTCGCCGTGGCGGCCGACGTCGTCGACGCCGCCGTCGCCGCCGTCGCGGGACGCCTCGGTGTCGACGGCTCCACTGATCCCGCGGCCGCGCTCGCGCGCGACGACGTCGACGCGGTCGCGATCTGCACGCCCACGCCGACGCACGTGGGACTGCTCGCCGCCGCCGCGCGGGCGGGGAAGGCGATCTTCTGCGAGAAGCCCGTGTCGCTGGACCTGGCGGACACCGACCGGGGGCTGGCCGCAGCGGCCGCGGCCGGTGTCGCCCTGCAGGTGGGGTTCAACCGTCGGTTCGACCCCGGCCACGCCGCCGTGCGTGACGCCGTGGCCAGCGGCGAGGTGGGCGCTCCCGAGCTGGTGCGCATCTCCAGCCGCGACCCCGCGCCGCCGTCGCTGGACTACCTCCGCACCTCCGGCGGGATCTTCCGCGACCAGACGATCCACGACTTCGACATGGCCCGCTTCGTCACCGGCAGCGAGGTCGTCGAGGTGCACGCCGCCGGCGCGGTGCGCGTCGACCCGGCGATCGGCGAGCTGGGCGACCTCGACACCGTGGTGCTGACGCTGCGCCACGCGGACGGCTGCCTCACCCTCATCGACAACAGCCGCCGGGCCGCGTACGGGTTCGACCAGCGCGTCGAGGTGCTCGGCGGCCGCGGACTGGCGGCCAGCGAGAACCCGACGGTGCACGCGGCCGTGGTGCGCACGCCCGACGGCGTCCGCGGCCCGCCGCCGCCCTGGTTCTTCCTCGAGCGCTACCAGACCAGCTACGTGCGCCAGTGGGAGGCGTTCGCGGCGGTCGTGCGAGGGGAGACGCCCGTGCCCGTCGGGGGAGCCGACGCCCGCGCGGCGCTGGTCATGTGCCTGGCCGCCGCGAAGTCGGTCGAGCAGGGACGACCGGTGGCCGTCGACGCGGTGACCTGATCCGTGGATCGCGGAGGCCGACCGTGCGGGCATGGGTGACCGGTGGCACGGGCTTCGTCGGCTCCAACGTCGTGGCCGAGCTCTTGGCCGCGGGCGTCGCGGTCCACGGCACGATCCACCGCACGCCCCCGACCGAGGCGGCGTGCACCTGGAGCGCCGTCGACCTCGCCGACGCGCCGGCGGTCCGGTCCGACGTCGCCGAGGCGGCGCCCGACGTGGTGGTGCACTGCGCCATCCGCAACGACCTCGTGAGCCTGTCCACGGACCGCCGCGGCGCCTGGGCGGACTTCGTGGACGCCACCCGCAACGTGGTGGACGCCGCGAACGCGAGCGGCGCCCAGGTGATCCTGGTGTCCACCGACTGGGTGTTCGACGGGACGCAGGGACCGGCGGACGAGACCGAGCCGCCGCGGCCGATCAACAGCTACGGTCTCCTCAAGTTCGCCCAGGAGCGCGTCGTCGCCGAGCGCGCCCACCGCGGCGCGATCGCCCGCGTCTCCGGCGTCAACGGGCGGCACCGCGCGTGCGGCTCGCTCCCACGCGCCCAGGACGTCGGATTCGGCTACCTCGTGACGGCCCTGGTCGAGGCGCTGCGCGCGCGACAGCCGTTCACGGTCTGGGTGGCGCAGGACATCAACATGGTCGCCACGCCCAGCCTCGCGAGCGAGTCCGCCCGCATGATCCTCCGCATCGCGCAGCTTGGCGCGACCGGCGTGTTCCACTGCTGCGGTGGTCAGGCGGTGACCCGGCGGGGACTGGCGGGGCTGGCCTGCGAGGTGTTCGATCTGGACGAGGAGCTGCTGCGCTTCGGCCCGCCTGATCCCGACGCGCTCCCCGCCGAGATGGTCCCCTATGACACCAGCCTCGACGCCCGCGCCACCGCCGCCGCGCTCGGCGTCGAGCTGCCCGACGCTCGCCGCTTGCTCTCGCTCTTGCGCGCACAATGGTCGCCCGCCCCGACAGGAGGCACCCCGTGAAGCAGATCAGCCACTGGATCGACGGCAAGTCCGTCACCTCGAGCTCCGGCCGGACCAGCCCGGTCTACGAC
>JACDBB010000146.1 GCA_013695145.1 Euzebyales bacterium | reverse complement strand
GAACCTGCCCGCCGGCGAGAGCGACTTGGCGCGACCCCGCCAGGACCGGGCAGGCGACGAGGCCGGAGCCGCTCCCGCCTCCGCCGGCGCGAGCGGCGCGGCGCGCTCGGGCGAGCGGATCCTCGGCCGCGAGCTGCTCGCGGGGGTGCTGGTCCTGCTGCTCGCCGAGTGGGTGTGGAGCAACCGCGCTCCCCGGCGGAGACCGCGAGCCGGCCGGCGGGGCACACGGCCGGTGCGCGCCGCATGACCGGCGTCCTGGACGACCCGCGGTGGCTGCTGGCGCTGCCCCTCGTGCCGCTGGTGGTCGTGCTCGGCCTGCGCGGGCAGGGAGCCAGGGCGGCGGTGTGGCTGCGCGCCGTCGCGGTGGCGCTGGTGGTGCTGGCGCTCGCCGGCCCCCGCGTCGGCCTGCCGGGATCAGGCGTCGACGTGGCGTTCCTGGTCGACGCGTCCGACTCCGTGGGCCCCGAAGGCCACCAGGCGGCGCTGGACTGGGTGGAGGCCGCGGTCGCGGCCCGTGGCGACGACGACCGCGCCGCGCTCGCGCTCTTCGGCCGCGACGCCAGGCTGGAGCACCCGCTGCGGTCCGACCCGCCGCCGCCCGCTCCCAGCGTGGTCGTCGACGGCTCCGCATCGGACCTGGCCGCCGCGGCGCGGCTCGGGCAGGGGCTGCTCGGCGGCGAGCGGCGGCGGCGGGCCGTGCTGCTCACCGACGGGCGACCGACGGCGGGGGACCTGGACGCGGTCGCGGCGCAGCTGGCCGAGGCGGGCGTGACGCTGGATGTCGTGCCCCTGCCCGGGGCGGGGGCCGCCGATCTGCTCGTGGAGGAGGTCAGCGCGCCCAACCGCGTCCGGGAAGGCGAGGCATACACGCTGGACGCGCTGCTTGCCAACACCGGCGGCGCGGCGGCACAGGCGGTGGTCGTCACCACCGCCGACGGCGAGGAGGTCGACCGGCGCAGCGTCACCCTGCCGCCCGGGCGCACCACCGTCACCCTGGACGCCGAGGCTGGCGAGCCCGGCACCGTCCGCTACGAGGTCACGCTGCAGGCGGCCGACAGCGGCCAGGTGGAGAACGACGTCGGCCGCGCCGCCGTGCAGGTCGCCGGTCCGCCCAACGTGCTGGTGCTGGAGGGCATTGCCGAGGCGGGCCGCGAGCTCGGCGGGGCGCTGGAGGCCGGCGGCGTCGGTGTGGAGCGCCGGGCCGTGGGCGACGGGGGTCTGCCGCCATTGGACCAGCTGCTCGACCATGACGGGATCGTGCTGGTCGACGTGCCGGCCTCCGCGCTCGGCGAGGCGGGGATGACCACGCTCGCCACCTACGTGCGCGAGGCGGGCCGCGGGCTCGTCGCGGTCGGCGGTGAGCGGTCCTTCGGGCCAGGCGGCTACCAGGGCACGCCGCTGGAGGACGTGCTGCCGGTGTTCGCCCAGGTCACCGACCCGACCCGCCGGCCTACGGTCGCCGAGGCGCTGGTGGTGGACACGTCGGGGTCGATGGCGGCGTGCCACTGCGCCGACGAGGGCGCGTTCGGCGGGCCCGTGCCGGAGAGCTCAGGCGTGGTCAAGACCGACATCGCCAAGGAGGCGATCGTCCGCGCCGTCGATGCGCTGCAGTCCCAGGACGTGGTCGGTGTGCTCGCCTTCAACGAGCGGCACGACTGGGTCGTCCCGCTGCAGGCGCTGCCGGACCACGCCGTCGTGGATGAAGCGCTGGCCCGCATCCACCCCGACGGCGGGACGAGCATCGCCCCAGCGGTCCGCGCCGCGATCGAGGGTCTGCGCGACACCGACGCCCGGCTGCGGCACATCGTGCTGTTCACGGACGGCTTCGACCCGAACGAGACCGGCCTGGTGGAGGTCGCCGATGAGGCCAGGGACGAGGGCATGACGCTGTCGGTCATCGCGACCGGGGAGGGCCCGATGGGGACGCTGGAGGAGATGGCCGAGGCCGGCGGCGGCCGCTTCTACCCCGGCCGCGACCTGCTGTCGATCCCCGACATCATCGCGCTGGAGGTCGAGTTCGCCGCGCGGCCGCTGATCAACGAGGGGCGCTTCTTCCCGATCGTGGCCGGCGCCGGTCCCGCCACCGACGGGCTCGACGCGTCGCCGCCGCTGGCGGGCTACGTCGCCACCTCGGCCAAACCGACGGCGAGGACCCTGCTGACCATCGGCGACGAGCGCGACCCCCTGCTCGCGACGTGGCGGGCGGGGCTGGGCGCCGCCACCGCGTGGACCTCGGACGCGACGGCGCGATGGTCGGCCGAATGGGTCACCTGGGAGCGCTACGCCGCCTTCTGGGCCGCCGTGGTGAAAGACACGTTCCCGGCCCGCGGGGACGCGGCCTTCGCCCTCCAGGCGACGACCACCGCTGAGGGGGTGCGGGTCGCGCTGACCGCGCTTCAGGCCCCGCCCGAAGGCGCCGAGGCGACGGCGACCGTCACCTCCCCTGACGGGGAGACCGAGCAGGTGCGGCTCGACCGTGTGGCCCTGGACCGCTTCGAGGCCGTCGTGGCCGCCTCTGGCGAGGGCGTGTACGCCGTGACGGCCCGCCTGACCCGCTCGGAGCGGGACGCCGGACCTGGCGAAAGGTCGGCGCCGGGGGCGACGCCTGGCGACGGATCGGCACCGTTCATCGACACGGTCACCACCATCCGGTCCTATCCCCAGGAGTACGCCGTCGCTGACGCCGACCCGCAGACGCTGGCGAGAGCGGCGTCGGCGACCGGCGGACGGGTGGAGCCGGACCCCGCGACCGCCTTCGACGCCGAGGGTCTGGCCGCCGGGGCGGCGTCGACCCAGCTGTGGCCGCTGCTGGCGGCGCTCGCCCTCCTGCTGGCCGTTGCGGACGTCGGGCTGCGGCGGCTGCGCCTGGAGCGCGCCGACCTGGCCCGCGCGGTCGCCCTCGTGACCCGGAGGCCGGTCCGGGT
>JACDBB010000101.1 GCA_013695145.1 Euzebyales bacterium | reverse complement strand
CAGCGGCTGAAGTCGACACATCCTGGGGCGGAAGGTGGCTGCCCCCGTCAGGCCCGCTCGAGCGGGTCCTCTGGCGGGCGGCCCGGTGCGACGCCCATGTGGCCCAGCCGGCGGGAGACCTCCGCGGCGCCGTCCATGACGAGCGCGCCGACGTCGTCGACCTGCTCGGCGAGAAGCCGGTAGCTCGGTCCGGACACGCACAGCGCCGCCACAGCCTGGCCCGACTGGTCGTACACCGGCGCCGCGACGGCGTGCAGGCCGATCTCGAGCTCCTGCAGCGCCACGCCGTACCCGACCGTTCTGATGTCGGCGAACTCCTCACGGAGCCGCTCAGGATCCGTGATCGTGTGGGTGGTGAGCCGATCCAACGGGCCTTTCAGGTAGGTGTCGACCAGGGACTCGGCCGCGTGCGCGAGGAACACCTTGCCTGTCGATGTGGCGTGCAGCCGGCTGCGGCGTCCGATCCAGTTGACGCTCACCACGGAGTTGGACATCACCTGGTCGATGTTGACGACCTCGAGGTCCTCGAGCACCGCCAGGTTGACGGTCTCGCCCGTCACCTCGCTCAGCCGCTCGCACACCGACCGCGCCAGCTGGCGGATGTCGATCTCCGCGCGCACCTCAGTGGCGAGCCGGACCAGCGCGAAGCCCAGCCGGTACTTCTGGGTCTCCAGGTGCTGCTCGACGAACCCGCGTCGCTCCAGGGTCGCGACCAGGCGGAAGACGGTCGACTTGTGGATGTCGAGCTCCCTGGCGACCTCGGTGACACCCGACCAGCCGTCCCGCGCGAGGATCTCCATGATCGACAGCGCTCGGTCCACGGACTGGACGGCGGCGCCGGTGGGGGCGTCCCGGGGGGCTGAGGTGCCGTTCATGGGGCCAACGATACTCGCGGGCAACGGTTGCGCCATACAGGACAGGAACGCGAGGACGCCCGCGCGCTCATGCGACCCAACCGCCCAGCGCCTCACGGGCGGCCCCGGCGAGGTACAGCGAGCCCGTGACGACGACGACGTCGCAGGGTTCGGCCAGCGCGTCGGCGACGGCGAGCGCGGCCACCACATCGGGTGCCTGGGCAACCGTTCGCGCTCGGCCGCGTGCGAGCTCCGCGAGCCGTTGCGGTGCGGCTGCGACCCTGCCGCACGGCGACTGTGTCGCGACGACCGTGTCCGCGACTTCCAGGATGGCCGCGGTCACCTGCGCGACGTCCTTGTCCGCCAGCATGCCAAGGATCGCGACGACCCTGCGCCCGGGGAAGGCCTCGGCGAGCGCGGCCACGAGCGCGCGCGCACCGTCGGGGTTGTGCGCGCCGTCGAGCACGACGGGCGCCAGCCCCTCGCGATCGAACACCTCGAGCCTGCCGGGAGAGCGGACCCGCGCGAACCCAGCGCGGACGGCGTCGGGTCCGATCCCCCCGGTGTCGTCGAGCAGCGCGTCAACCGCGGCCAGCGCGCAGGCGGCGTTGGTCGCCTGGTGCGCGCCGTGCAACGGCAGGTGCACCGCGTGGCGGCGGCCCCCGACGCGCAGAATGCAATCCTGACCGCCTGGGACCGCCGCGCGCGCCTCGACCGCGAAGTGCGTGCCCGCCTGCAGCAGCAGCGCCCCGTGCGCCTCCGCCGCGCGACGGATGACCGGCACCGCCTCGGCCGGCTGCGGGCCGAGGACTGCGGTGGCGCCGGCCTTGACGATGCCGGCCTTCTCCCAGGCGACCTCGGCCAGGCTGGCTCCGAGCTCGGGATGGTCAAGGCCCACGCGCCCGATCACCGCGACCTCGGCGTCGTGGACGTTCGTCGCGTCCCAGCGGCCGCCGATCCCGACCTCGATCACGCCGACATCGATCGCACTGTCGCGGAAGCGCACGGCCCCGAGCGCGGTCAGCACCTCGAAGAACGTGACCATGTCGCCGAGGCGGTGCTCGACGCGCTCGACGGGCCCTGAGAGGTCAGCCAGCCCCTGCAGGAATCCCTCACGGCCCACAGGGACGTCGTCGATGCGGATCCGCTCGCGGAGGTCCTGCAGGTGCGGCGAGGTGTAGGTCCCGACACGGTGGCCCGCCGCCACGAGCAGCGACGTGACCATCCGCGCGGTGGTCGTCTTGCCGTTCGTTCCAGTCACGTGGACCGCGCGATACGCGTGCTGCGGCTCACCGGCCTCCCTGCACAGCGCGCGGATGCGCTTCAGCCCCGGAACCATCCACTCCGGGCGGCGGGCGACCAGCGCCGCGACCGCCGCCTCATAGCTGCGGAGGTCAATGGGGCGCGCGGCGGTGCCCGCCGCGGCCTGCCCCGCCGGCGCGGCGGTCACGCCCGGCCCTCGACCGCGCGCACGGCCAGCCCGAGCTCGTCGCACCACGCCTGGCTGCGCTCGACCGGGTCCCCGGGCAGCTGCCCGAGATCGACGTTGCAGCGCACGAGGTGCGCCGCGCTGCGGCCGGCCGCGTCCGCCAGCAGCACGGCCGTGATCGCGTCGCCTCTGAGGTTGGGGTTGCCGCCAGCGGCGACCGCCACACCGAGTGTTCCCACGTCGCGGGCGCACTCGACGAGGGCGAGCGGGATGTCCGTCGCGTCGGCGAGGGCCGCGACGATGCGCTCGCGCCGCGGGCCGGCAGGGTCGCGCGGCAGCTGATAGGCCGCGAGGACGGCGGCGTAGCGACTGCCGTCCTCCTCCGCGAGGGCGCAGGCGTGCTGGCGCAGCGCGTCGGCGCGGTCCGCGGCGGCGGCAGTATCACCTTCGGAGAAGCGCGCGGCCATCGCCACGAGCCCGGCGGCGGCGGCGACGGTCGCGCCGGCCACAGCTCCGCCGCCCGGGGCGGGCTCCCGCGCGGCGACCCGCTCGAGGAACTGGTCGACAGGCAGCGCGAACAAACCGCCAGTCGGGGCAGCCGTCGCAGGCCTGGGTGTGTTGGTCTCCCCCGTCATGCAGCCACCTGTTGCCGAGTGGCGGTGGCGCCGCGTGCGATCCGCAGGTCATTCGGGAGGCTCATGCTCGGACTCCGTCAATCTGCCGCAGCAGATCCTGCCGCCACCGCTCGGTCCTGGCGACCTCGTTGAACGTGAAGATGTGCCAGCCGCGGACGCCGTTGCCGGCCTCGGTCACCAGGGGTGCAAGGCCGTGGATCAGCTCGTCAGGGGTGTAGCCGGCGACGAGCCTCGCGACGACGCCGGTCTGCTTGCGCAGGAAGCGCACCGAGTCGCCCAGACCGACCTTGAGGGAGATGCGCCCCAGGCGCGCCAGATCCACGACGCCGGGGACGCCGACGTGGATCGGGAGCGTGATCCCCCGCCGGCGCACGGCGCCGACCCATCCGGCGATGACCGTGGGGTCGTAGCAGATCTGGGAGACGATGTAGGTCGCGAACGGCGCCTTCTCCGACATCACGCGGATCGTCGTGTCGTCGGTGATGAACGCGTGGCTCTCGGGGTAGCCGGTGATGCCGACCTCGTCGAGCGCGTGCCCGATCCCGGCCATCGCGCGCAGCAGGTCCGCCGCGCCCTCGAACGGCCCCGCGGGGTCCTTCGCGTCGCCGGCCACGACGAAGACCTCCCGGATGCCCAGGCCCTCGACCCGGTCGAGGAGCTCAGCGAGGTGGCCCCGGCCGCGCACCAGCCGGGCAGCCAGGTGCGGGACGACGCGCAGGTCGCGGCCGCCGAGCCGCTCGCACAGATCGAGCGTGGCGTCGATGCCCTTCGTCGGCGACGAGGTCACGGTGACGACCGAGTTGGCGGGGAGGTGATCCAGCTGCTCGGACACCCCCGCAAGTGGCAGGATCTCGAAGCGCGCGCGCTCCAGCGAGCGGCGCAGGTCGTCGGTCACTGGCGCGCCTGTTCGTCCTGGTCGCTGAAGTGGTCCTGGATGTACTTCTCGCCCTCGTCGCAGAAGACGGTGACGACCGTGCGCAGGGCGGGGTCGCGCTCGCGCAGCCGGCGGGCGGCGACGAAGTGCGCGCCCGAGCTCGGCCCCACGAACATCCCGTGGGCGCGCGCCAGGTAGCGCATAGCGGCGACGCTGTCAGCGCTGGAGACGGGCATGAGCTCGTCGATCATCTCGCGATGGCGTGCGACGATCGCGGGCACGAACCCGTCGGCGATGCCCTCGATCTGATGCTGTCCGGTCTCGCCGCACAGCAGCGTGCAGGACTCGTCGGGCTCGACGGCGACGAGCCGGACCGCCGGGTTGGACTCGCGGAATGCCTGGCCGACGCCGATCAGGGTGCCGCCGGTCCCGACACCCATGACCAGGGCGTCGGGCGACGCCGGCGCCTGGCGCAGGATCTCGGGGCCAAGCCACGTGCGGTTCTCCTCGACGTTCCACTCGGACGAGAACTGCGCCGACGCGAAGTGCCCTGGGAGCCCGCCGAGCTCCGCGGCGCGCTCGAGGGCGGCGTTGACGTGGAAGTCCCCGACGAGCTCCACCTCGGCGCCGTACGCCCTGCACATCGCCAGCCGCTCCGAGCTCATGCCGCGCGGCATGACCACGACCATGCGGTAACCCTTGACGGCCGCGACCATCGCCAGAGCGTTCCCGGTGTTCCCGCTGGACGCCTCGACGATCGTGTCGCCGGGCCGCAGCAGCCCATCGGCCTCCGCGCGTTCGACGATGTAGCGGGCGATGCGCGCCTTGACGGAGCCGGAGGGGTTGAGGAACTCGAGCTTCGCCCACACGCCGTCGACCTCGACGAGCGGCGTGTCGCCGATCCCGTCGAGGACGCTCGCCGATGGCCCCGAGCGCCGCGCGCCGGCCGTCGCGTCGCCGACGTCGGTGTGCGGCTGGCTGCCCGTCAACATCTCATGTCGATCGCTTCGCGACCGTCACAACCGGTATACGAAAGAATCGCCCCGCAGGCTCCGCGATTCACAACTCAGCACCGCATCCGCCGCATCTGGGGATCGTACAGGGGCTCGGCGCTGACGCGAGCCGCATAGCGCTCATCGAAGTAGTCGATCTCCACGGGCGCGCCAGGCACAGCGAGAGGCGTACGCCATCGACTGGCCGACGTGGCAGGCGTGCGCGGCGCTGGTCACGAACCCGACCACGCGCCCTGCGGAGCGCACCGGCTCCGAGCCCATGACGAGCTTGGACGCGTCGTCCAGGGTGAGGCACGCCAGCCGCCGCCGCGGGGGGCCGTCGTGCGCGGCGAGCGCGTCGCGGCCGATGAAGTCGCCTGCGTCCATCCGCAGCGCGAAGGACAGGCCGGCCTCCTCCGGCGTGTGGTCGGTCCACATGTCGGTCCCCCAGGAGCGGTAGCCCTTCTCCAGCCGCAGGGCGTTGAAGGCGCCGCGTCCGGCCGGCACGACGCCATGCGGCTGGCCAGCCGCGAACAGCAGGTGCCACAGCCGCAGCCCGTAGGCGGCGGAGGTGTACAGCTCCCACCCGAGCTCGCCGACGCAGGACAGCCGCATGGCGGTCACCGGCACCTCCGCCGACGAAGATCTCGCGGGCGCGGAAGAACCCGAAACCCTCATGGGAGACGTCGTCGTCGGTGAGCTCGGAGAGCAGTGCCCTGGCGCGCGGCCCCCACAGGCCGACGCAGCACAGCGCCGCGGTCACGTCGCGGATCACGACGCTGCCGTCGTCTGGCTGGTGCCGCCGCATCCAGTCGAGGTCGAGGGGGCCGTTCACGCCCACCTGGAACCGCGTCGGGCCGAGACGGGCCACCGTGAGGTCGCTGCGGATGCCGCCGCGCTCGTCCAGCATGAGCGTGTAGGTCACCGCTCCCACCGAGCGGTCGAGGTCGTTGGTCGTCAGGTGCTGGAGGAAGGCCAGCGCGCCCCACCCGGTGACCTCGAGCTTCTTTAGCGGCGTCATGTCGTACAGCGCCACGCGCTCGCGCGTCGCCAGATGCTCGGCCGCGACGATCGGCGACCAGTAGCGCCCCGCCCACTCGTCGCGCTCTGGCACGGCGAGCATCCTCCCCTCGGAGCGCTCGGAGCGCTCGGAGTCGAGTTCGGCGAGCAGCCCGGCGTTGTGCTCGTACCAGTGGGGCCGCTCCCAGCCGAGCGCCTCGAGGAAGAACCCGCCGAGCTCGCGCTGGCGGGCGTAGAACGGGCTGACCCGCAGGGGACGCGGCTTGGCCAGCGGCTGCAGCGGGTGGATGATGTCGTAGACCTCCTGGAAGTTCTGCGAGCCGCGCGCGAGCACGTACGACGGGCTGTGCTGGAACGGCTCGAAGCGGTGCAGGTCGGCCTGGCGCAGGTCGACGCTCGGCTTGCCGGAGACGATCCACTCCGCCATGACCTTGCCGACACCGCCGGAGTGGGTGACCCACACCGCTTCGGCCACCCAGAAGCCACGCACGTCGCGGGACTCGCCCAGCACGGGCATGCCGTCGGAGGTGAACAGAAAGAGCCCGTTCATCGCCTCCGCGATGTCGCTGTCCCGCAGGGCTGGCAGGAGATCGACGGCGTCCTGCCACGGCTGCTTGAAGTCCTCCTCGGTGAAGGACTGCACGGAGGGCTGGCCACCCCACAGCCCGCCGCTGGCGCGCGCGCCGCGCAGACCGGCGCGGGCCTCGTCAATGCTCGGGATGTCCTCCGCCGACAGCGGGATGGACCGGTGCTGGTAGCTGCCAACGCCGTAGGTGTCCCGGTCCTGGCGGAAGTACATCGACCGGTCCTGGTGGCGCAGGATCGGATGGGTGATCTCGCTGTCGGCCCCCGAGAGCGCCGCGATGGGTGTCGTGCGCGCGTACTGGTGCGCCAGGGGCTGGACGGGGATCGACACGCCCCCGAGCCGTCCGATCCTGGTCCCCCAGATGCCGGCGCAGCACAGCACCGCCTCGCAGGCGATCCGCCCCTGGGTCGTGTCGACCGCGTGCATGCGTCCAGCGCGGACGTCGAAGCCGGTGACCCCGACCCCGCCGTGGAAACGGGCTCCGCCCTCCGTCGCCGCGCGCGCCATGGCCTCGATCCCGCGGACACCCTTGGCGATCCCGTCGTCGGCGACGTACAGGCCACCGTGGATCCGGGCGGGTCGATGATCGGGATGCGCTGGGCGACCTCGCTGGGTCCGATCAGCTCGGCCTCGATGCCCCAGGCGTGCGCGAGGCCGCGCTTGCGGGTGAGGTCCCTCCAGCGCGCGCCGGTGACGGCGACCTCGATGCCCCCCACGGGGTGGTAGCACGGCTGGCCGTCGAGGTCGAGGCTGGCGTACAGCGCGACGGTGGTGGCCGCGAGCTCGGTCATCGTCTTGGACGGGTTGGTCTGGAACACCAGCCCGGGGGCGTGCGAGGAGGAGCCACCGGCCGCCCACAGCGGCCCCTTGTCGACGACGACGACGTCCGTGCACCCGAGCTCGGTCAAGTGGTAAGCGGCGCTGGCGCCCACGACCCCAGCCCCGATCACCACGACACGCGCGCTTGACTCCATGCCGCCACCTTGTTGCGTTGTACGAAACCGATGCTAGCTACGCAACACTGTCTCGCAGCCGGGCGCGCCGTCAAGGCCGGAGTCGCTGGCGGCTCTTTATCGGTCAGCATGAGCTTCGCAAACCTGTCGGCAGTCCTCGCGCCTCGCCGGCGGTGAGCCGCTACCCTCCGCGATCACACCGACCCCGGCACCGTCGCCACGATCACGCTGGCCGGCAGCGACGACACCGCCACGCTCAGGGTCGCCGATGACGGGCCGGGGTCCCTCACAACGTGTTTGGGATGGGGGTCCGGTCGGCACGGGCCAGCGTCAACACGCGGTCGGCGTCGCCGGTGCAGCCGCCGTGGTCGCGACCTTCGTCGGCCCGCACCGCGCGCGGCGCCCGCGGCCGGTCATCCACGCGAGAACGCCCGACCCGCGGCGGAAACTCGCCACCCAGCGAGAAAGCTCTGGCCAGGCGCCCCGCCGGCGCCCGCCACGGCCGCGAACGGCGGAGAAAACTCGCCACCCAGCGAGAAAGCTCTGGCCAGGCGCCCCGCCGGTATCGCCGAACTCGAACACGCTCTAAGGCCAATAGCCGCCTATCAGCCAGCCGTAAGCTCGCCAACCACGCTGCGGTGCGCCCCTGGATGACCTCGACTGATGCGGCCAATCCATACCGCTCACCTCGACGAACCGCGGCCCGTCCTGATCCTGACGCGCGAACCGGTACGCTCCATCTCAGTCGAGTGACTGTCGCACCGATCACCGGCTACGGCGACCGAGTGCTCCGAGCCGGCGCGTGTAGGCGGCGTTCCGCGGCGGGGCGCCGCGTCAGGTGGTCGACCACGCGTCGGGCGTCGTGCCCGACGCCGTCGACGAGGTGCGAGGTGATGGTCGACTGGAACGGCAGGCCCACGAAGTACAGGCCGGGCTCGCTCTCGGCGATCCCGTCGCGCTGCGGCGGGCGCGCGGTCGAATCGGCCGGCGGCAGGTCGAGCCATCGATAGTCCGGCCGAGATCCGGCGCACCACACGACAGCGACCACGTCGAGCGTGCGCTGGTCGGGGAGCAGGGGCAGCCCGTCGCGGGCCCCGACTGTCCGGGGCACGCGACGGATCCCCGCCTCGGTGAGGTCTCGGACTCTCACCCCGCCCAGGGGTGAACCCGCCCCACCCAGGCGGGCCTCGGCCCGCTGCGCGCCAAAGCGGCCCGAGCAGTCGCATGAGCCGGTAGGCGGCGACGCCGAGCCGCGGCACCTGGAGGACGTCGGGGCCGGAGAGCCAGACCGGTCGGGTCGGCGCGAGGTCCAGCGCGATCTCGGCACCGGAGTTCCCGGCCCCCACCACCAGCGCAGGTCCGTCCGGGAGCTGCTCGGGTCGCCGGTAGCTCTGCGCGGTCAGCTGGGTGACGGTGGGATCGAGCGCGGGGGCGAACTCGGGAACCCGTGCGACGGCATACGGCCCGGTGGCCGCCACCACGTTGCGGGCGCGCCAGCGGCGGCCTGCCGCGCTGATCAGGAACTCATCGTCGGCCCGGCGCACGGCGTCGACACGTACCCCGAACTCGACCGGAAGACCGAACCGGACGGCGTAAGCGCTCAGGTAGTCGGCCATCTCGTCCTTGCTGGGCAGGGCCGCGCCGGGCCCTGGGAAGCGCATGCCCGGCAGGTGGCTGAACCCGGCGGGGGTGAACAGCCGCAGCGAGTCCCACCGGTTGCGCCACGCGACGCCCGGCTCGTCACCCGCCTCGAGGATGACGAAGTCGTGGGCTCGCCTGGCCAGGTGGTAGCCGACGGCGAGACCCGCCTGGCCGCCTCCGACCACCACGGTGTCGATCTGCGCTGAGGCGTCGTCGGTGGCGTCGGGCGTGGCTGCCCGCCGCGCCTCACCGTCCCAAACGCTCATTCGACCTCCGTCGCCACAGCATGTATACAGAGAAGTATACTACCGAGCATGTACATTGTCAGGATGAGCTCGGGTGAGACGGCCGGAACGACCCCGATCGGCGGCACGCCTCGACTACGGCGCGTCGAGCGCCGTGAGCAGATCCTGGGCGCCGCAACGGCCGCGTTCGGCGCGGCGGGCTTCGCCGCCACCAGCCTCGACGACGTCGCTGACGCCGCCGCGATCAGTCGGGCGATCGTCTACCGGCACTTCGACTCCAAGGCCGATCTCTACCGTGCGGTGCTCGACCGGGCGCGCGCGCGATTGCAAGCCGCCGTCGGCGAACCCGACTACAACGAGTCGATCATCGACACCCTGCTGGCTGGCGCGGCCCAGGATCCCGACGCGTTCCGGCTGCTGTTCACGCACGCCGCACGGGAACCGGAGTTCCGCGCCGAGATGGACCAGTACCACAGCTTCATGGTGTCTGTCGCCCACGACCAGCTCGCGGGAACCATTCCCGACCCGGCCTGGGCGGCCTGGGCGGCCCACCTCATGCCGCTGGCCACCGTCGCCGCGATCACAGCGTGGCTCGACGCCGGCCAACCCGAGCCCCGCTCCGCGCCCGACCGGATCCGCCGAGCCCTCGATGGCATCCTCGACGCCGCACGTCACGGGCCTGAGGACTGAAGCGGCGACCGCGCACGTGTTTCCGGTGGCACGATCTCGTCGGGTGGTTCGACTGAGCGACCGGTGAGGTCGCTCAGCCGAATCACCGGAGCCGATATCCGCACGCGCTCGGGCGCAGTACCCGTCAGCCGAGGGCCGCCAGGAGCAGGACCACGCCGAGGGCGCACACCGCGGCGCCGACCTTCAGGCACGCCAGGTGGAAGGCGCGCCGGAAGCGCCGTCCGCGCTCGGTGCCGCCGCCGGGATGGTGGTCGGCTCCCGCGTCGTGGCGGCCCACCACCCGCGGGGCGGCCGAGGTCCCCACGGCGGCCGCCGCCCGGTTGGCTCTCAGGCGGTCGTACGTCGCGCGGCGCCTCGCGTCGCCCAGCACCGTGTACGCGGCGTTGGCCCGCTGGGCCGTCGCGACGGCGCGCGCGTCGCCCGGCCGCCGGTCGGGGTGCGTCGCCCACATCAGCCGCACGTACGCCGCACGGATCTGTGCGGCGTCGGCCCGGGAGGCGACCCCCAGCGCCTGGTAGTGGTCATGCTTGTCGGCTGGCACGCGGGCCAGGGTAGCGACCCGCGGCGCGGGTATGACTCGCCTGGTGGACCCCTCAGCCTCCGACCGTCTCGTCCTCGTCCTCGGCGCGACCGGCTACGTCGGCGGCCGCCTCGTTCCCCGGCTGCTGGCGGCCGGCTATCGGGTGCGCTGCATGGTGCGCTCGCCAGGAAAGGTTGCCGGCCTGCCGTGGGGCGACGACGTCGAGGTCGTACGCGGCGACCTGCTGGAGGACGACGGTCTTTCGGAGGCCTTCGAGGGCGCCGCTGCCGCGTTCCATCTGGTCCATTCCATGGGGGGAGCGGAACAGTTCGCTGCGGCGGACCGCACGATCGCCCGCAACGTGGTGCGCGCCGCCGCCCGCGCCCACGTCGGGCGGCTGGTGTACCTCGGCGGGCTCGGCGACGTCGACGAGGACACCTCGGCGCACCTGCGCAGCCGCGCGGAGGTGGCGGAGATCCTGTCGTCGTCGAGCGTGCCCACCACGGTGCTGCGGGCGGCGGTGGTCATCGGATCCGGCAGCGCCTCGTTCGAGATGCTGCGCCACCTCGTCGAGAAGCTGCCGGTGATGATCACACCCCGGTGGGTGGACACCCGGGTGCAGCCCATCGCGATCCGTGACGTCCTCCGCTACCTGGTCGGGGGGGGGGGGGGGGGGGGG
>JACDBB010000087.1 GCA_013695145.1 Euzebyales bacterium | reverse complement strand
TCGCCGTCGACGGCGGGCCGTGGTCCGGGCCGGTGTCGTGGCGCAAACCCGCGACGTTCGGGTTGTCGTTCGGGCTGACCGCCGTGACGCTCACCTACGTCTCCACGAAGGTGCGGCTGTCGCGGCGGGGCCGGTCCGTGCTGCTGTGGGCGCTCAGTCTCGCGACGATCGTCGAGGTCGGGCTGGTCACCATGCAGCGGTGGCGCGGCGTCCCGTCGCACTTCAACAGAACGACCGCGTTCGACGGCGCCGTGTTCGCAGCGATGGGCCTGTCCGTCGCCGTGATCGTGGCGGTCATCCTGGCGCTCACCGTCCAGGCGCCTGCGGGCGCCCGCCGCCGACCGCACCACCGCGCTCGCGATCAGGGTCGGGCTGCTGCTCCTCGTCGGCGCCCAGGTGATCGGGGGCGCCATGATCGCCCAGGGCTTGGGCGCGGACCCGCCGGAGTCGTACGCGGCGGGGGGCGCCCTCAAGACCGCGCATGCGGCCGCGATGCACGGCGTCCAGGTGCTGCCCGGCCTGTCCTGGCTCGCCGCCATGGGCGTGCGCAGCCCTGCCCGCCGGCACGGTCTGATCCGGTTGGGAGTGCTCGGCTACGTCGCGATCGCGGCGGTCGCTCTGTACGAGGTCACGGCGGCCGCGCCCCCGTCGGCTGTGGGGCTTCCAAGCTCCGTCCTGCTGGTGGCGGGACTCACCGCGCTGCTCGCGGCGTTCGGGATCGCCCTGGCGGAGACCTTCCGCTCCACGACCGACCGCTCCGGCGTGCGGCCGGCTCGCCGGTAGCCGCGGGACGACCGGAGGGCCTGCCGACGGAGGCTGCCGTACACTTCGGGCCAACGTGACCTGATCGTCGTCTGTCGCCTTCGAGGATGTCCATGTTCGACGCGCTCTCCGACCGCCTGGAGGCGGTCTTCTCCCGGCTGACCGGTCGCGGGAAGCTCTCCGAGGCTGATGTCGACGTCGGGCTGCGCGAGATCCGGCTCGCGCTGCTCGAGGCCGATGTCCACTTCAAGGTCGTCAAGACCTTCGTCGGCCGCATCCGCGAGCGCGCGGTCGGCACCGAGGTCTCCGGTGCGCTCAACCCCGGCCAGCAGATCGTCAAGATCGTCCACTCCGAGCTGGTGCGGATCCTCGGCGAGCAGTCCGCGCCGCTGGACCTCGGCAGCCGGTCGCCCGCCGTGATCATGCTGGCCGGGCTGCAGGGCTCGGGGAAGACGACCGCGGCCGGCAAGCTGGCGACCCTGCTGAAGAAGAAGGGCCGCTCCCCGCTGCTGGTCGCCTGCGACCTGCAGCGGCCGGCGGCGGTGCGCCAGCTGCAGGTCCTCGGCGAGCGCGTCGGGGTGCCCGTGTACGCGCCCGCGACCGAGGGCGACCCGGTCCCGGTCGCGCGCGACGCGATCACGGAGGCCAGGCGTCTGGGCGCGGGCGTGGTCATCGTCGACACCGCGGGGCGAACCAACGTCGACGACATCCTGATGCGGCAGGCCGCCGACATCAAAGCGGCGGTCGAGCCCGTCGAGACCCTGTTCGTCATCGACGCAATGATCGGCCAGGAGGCCGTCACCGTCGCCAAGGCGTTCCAGGAGGCCGTCGACTTCACCGGCGTGATCCTGTCCAAGCTCGACGGCGACGCCCGCGGTGGCGCCGCGCTGTCCGTCGCCGAGGTGACCGGGAGGCCCATCAAGTTCGCGAGCATCGGCGAGCTGCTCGACGAGTTCGAAGCGTTCCACCCTGACCGCATGGCAGGGCGGATCCTCGGCATGGGCGACGTGCTCACCCTGATCGAGAAGGCCGAGGAGGTCTACACCACCGAGCAGGCCGAGGACATGCAGTCCAAGCTGCTGTCCGCTGAGTTCACGTTGGAGGACTTCCTCGCCCAGCTGCAGCAGATCCGCAAGATGGGCCCGCTCCAGGGGCTGATCGGCATGATCCCGGGTGTCGGCAAGCAGCTGGCCGACGCCGACCTGGACGAGTCGCAGCTGACCCGCGTCGAGTCGATCATCCACTCGATGACGCCCCACGAGCGGCGCCACCCTTCCGTGCTCAACGGCAAGCGCAAGAAGCGCGTCGCGGCCGGCTCGGGACGCAGCGCCCAGGAGGTCAACGAGCTGCTGCGCTCGTTCGACGAGATGCGCAAGATGATGAAGTCGCTCGGCGGCGCGGGCGGCATGAAGGGCTCCAAGCAGCTGCAGGGACTCGGCGGGGGCGGCCCGCTCGGCGACCCGTCGGAGCTGCTCGCGGGAGGCGGCGGCCTGCCGGGGATGGGCGGCATGGGGGCGGCAGCGGGCGCTGGTCCCGGCCCCGCGGGCGGGCGCCCGCGCAACAAGAAGGTGCCGAAGCGCAAGAAGAAGAAGCGCCGCTGAGGATGGGCGGGTGCAACCTCCGACTTCCGACGGACCGGGGGATCCCCCGCTGGGAGGACTCGGCGTCTTTCCGTGTCCGGTACGCTCGCCGCGTCTCGATCGGCCCCCGCCGCCCAGGGGCCACCAACTTGCCGCGACGGTCGCGCCGCGACCGCCACGCCCGAGATTATCCAGAATCGCCTCCGCACGAGCGCCGGCGATTCACGACTGACGGGGGAGTCGTGAACGAGATCATCACGACGGCGGCCCTGACCAAGCGCTTCGGCAGCTTGCGGGAGCCGGCGGTCGACCAGCTTGACCTGCACGTGCGCCGGGGCGAGGTGTACGGCTTGCTCGGCCCCAACGGGGCCGGCAAGACCACCACGCTGCGGATGCTGCTTGGCCTGCAGCGGCCCACGGCGGGCACCGCGACGGTGCTGGACCGCCCGCCGGGGCACCCCGAGGGTCTCGCCCGGCTGGGCGCCCTCGTCGAGGAGCCCGCCTACTACCCGTACATGTCGGGCCGGGACAACCTGCGGGCGATCGCGCGCTACACCGGGGTTGACACCGCGCGGATCGGCGCCGTGCTGACGACCGTCGGGCTGCTGGAACGCGCAGACGACAAGGTCAAGTCCTACTCGTTCGGCATGCGTCAGCGTCTGGGCGTCGCCGCGGCGCTGCTGAAGGACCCGGAGCTTTTGATCCTCGACGAGCCCACCAACGGGCTGGACCCCGCCAGCATCGCCGCGATGCGGGAGCTGGTCCGCTCCCTGGGCACCGGCGACCGGACGGTCGTCCTGTCAAGCCATCAGCTGGGCGAGGTCGAGCAGGTCTGCGACCGCGTCGGCGTGATCCAGGCGGGGCGCCTGATCGCCGAGGGGCCCGTGGCCGAGCTGCGCGGCACCGCAGCCGTGTGGCTTGTGGCCGAACCCGTCGAGCGCGCCCTTCACATCGCCTCCTCGTTCGAGGGGGTGGAGGCCGTGCACGCCGAGAACTCCGGACTGCGAATCCTGCTCGATCCCGACCGGGCCGCGGACCTCAACGCCAAGCTCGTCCAGGCTGGCGTGCGAGTCTCGGAGCTGCGACCCCTCGTGCGGTCGCTGGAGGACGTCTTCCTCGAGCTCACCGGCCCCACTCCCCAGGAGGTGGGCTCCTAGAATGCCCGGCGCCTTCATGGCAGAGCTGCTCAAGCTGCGCAAGCGTCCCGCGACGTTCATCCTGCTGGGCGTGAACGTCGCGCTGGTAGCGCTGTTCGGCTACTTCATCGCGTACTTGTTCGTTGTGGTGCTGCCCACCGACGACGGGCTGCCACCAGGGGTCATCGACGCGCTGCTGGCCACGCTGCGCCCCGAGGCGGCCGGCGGGTATGCGGTGTCCAACTCGTCGAGCATCAGCGGACCGATCGCCTTGATCCTCGGCGTGCTGGCGACCGGCAGCGAGTACACCCTGCGCACGGTCCGACTGATGGTCACCCAGCGACCGCGCCGTGTCGCGCTGCTGCTCGGCAAGCTCGGCGCCCTGGCCGTGGGCGCGGTCCTGCTCGCGATCTCGACGCTGCTGTCGGCCGTGCTGTCCGCGACCCTGATCGCCGTTCTGGAAGGCCAGCCCACCACCCCGCCTTCCGGCTCCGACCTGATCGCGGCCCTGGGTGCCGCCTGGCTGGTGCTGCTGGCGTGGGTCAGCCTCGGTGTGGCCCTGGGCGTGCTGCTGCGCGGCACCGGCCTGCCGATCGGGATCGGCCTCGTCTGGGGCCTCGTCGTCGAGGCCACCTTCAGCGCGCTGCCCTTCGGTGGCACCATCGAGGCCATCAAGCGTGGGCTGCTGTCGGTGAACGCCAGCGCATTGGGTGGGAGCCTGACGCCGGGGATCGACGTCACCGGCGGGTTCGGGTCAGTCCCCGAGATCGAACCTGTGGTGGCTGTAGCTGTGCTCGCCGGCTACGTGCTGGTGCTCGGCGGCGTGGCGGTCGCGGTCTTCGCCAGACGGGAGATCAGCTAGTGCTCCTCCGTGGAAGTTCCGTGAAGCACCGAGGGCACGACTGCGCGCGGCTCGCAAGGCGCGAGGAGCGCCTCGTACTGGGCCGTACTTGGGCGACGAAGCAACGCAGCGAGCCGTGATGCA
>JACDBB010000084.1 GCA_013695145.1 Euzebyales bacterium | reverse complement strand
CGTCTCCGAGCCCGGTTTGGTCACCGACAGGGCGCCGAGCACCTCGCCGTGATGGCGCACTGGCTCGCAGCCGGTCACCGGCCCGAGCGAGGGCAGCTCCTCACCGGCCAGCGGGAACGCCTGGGCGGGGGAAGTCTCGTCGTGCGGCCACGACGCCGCGTGACGCAGCTCCCCGGCGACCACCAGCCAGACGTCAGCCCGCCGGGCGGCAGTGCCCTCGGCGAGCAGCCGCGCCATGCCGGCGAGGCGCTCCTCGGTGGCCAGCTCGTCGGCCATGCGCGTCGAGAAGCTGGACAGGACCTCGTACGGTGTGGCCCTGTGGCCGTAGACCAGGCGGTTGGCCACTACCTGAACACGCTCGCGAACCGGCTCGAAGGCGACCGCCACCAGCCCCGTGGCCGCGATCGACAGCACGATGTTGTCGCCCTGGCTGCCGACGAGCCTGCCGACCCCGACGACGACGGCGACGTACACCAGGCCGACGAAGCCGGCCAGCGCCCCGTAGACGAACGCGCGGTTGAGGACCCGGTCGATGTCCCACAGCCGGAACCGCAGCAGGCCAATGAACAGCGCGATGGGGATGATCCCGAAAGCCGCCTGGAACACCCGGAACAGCGCCACGGGGATGATGGCGATCGAGCGGCCCTCGAACGCGGAGAACGCCGAGGCGTTGATGCCGCGACTCAGCACGAACAGGCCGATGAGCAGGGCGGGGACCAGCGCCCAGAACAGCAGCCGTGACTGCTGGCGCTCCACCGTCCCGACGGCGCGCCGGTAGCGGTAGGCCTGCGCGGCGACACCTACCGCCGGCGTGAGCAGCCCGAACACGATGATCAGCGCGACGGTCCGCGACGTCGACTGGATGCCCAGCACCGCGGCGACCACCGCGACGCTGACCGGGACGTAGAGCGCGAGCAGCCTCCACCGCGACCAGCGTGGCACCAGCCTGCCGTCGGGGAACAGCAGGAGCGCCAGGACGTAGGAGGTGGCGGCCAGCACCCCGAAGACGCTGTGCGCGACGGTGTCGAGTGTCGTCGGTGTCAGCTCCTGGTACACCCCGTAGGCCTGCAGGTTGAACACCGCCGCTGTGCCGGTCATCGCCACGGCCAGCAGCCGGGCGGTGCGGTCCCGCGGACGGAGCCACAGCAGGAAGCCGGCCAGCCCCAGGTTGAAGGCGCTGAAGGCGTAGTCCACGACCGCGAGCGGCACCGTGTGGTGGGCGGCGTCCGCCATCGCACCCGCCGCGCGTCCCACCAGCGTCGGCCGCAGCTCCCACAGGTGGAGGGTCTCGTGCAGGCTCGGCCAGATCCCCGCGGCGGCCGCGACGAGGCCGGATGCGAGCACTGCCAGCGTGTACGCCGCGTACACGGCGAAGGCGGCGGCGAAGGCAAGATCAGCGGCGCTCAGCCGCGGGCCGCCGCGCGGGCGGCCGCGACCGGGAGCGCCCGCTGTGGTCACGGCGGCCTCCGCCCGGGGTCTCGATGCCGTGGCCGGCACCTACCTCACCTCGACGGTGCCAACCATCTGCGGGTGGATGAGGCAGGCGTAGGGATAGGTGCCCGGTTTCGTGAACCTCAGCCGGTACAGGATCCCTCCCGCCAGACCCGACGAGATGAACTGCTCCCCGTCCCACTCGCCCGCATCGACGAGGACAGGCTCGGGCGGCCCGGGCGGCTCTTGCGCCTCCTCGGACCCCTCGTTCCCCTCCGCCTCCTCGGGCGCCTCCGACCCCTCGGGCTCCGGCGGGCCCAGCGACCCCTCGGGCAGGGGCGGGCTGTTGACCGGCCGCGAGGCGTCCTCACTGAACACGACGGTGCCGTCGTCCTCGACGACGACCTGGGCGAAGTACTCGGGGACCCCGAAGCTGACCGTGTGGCCACCGACGAACGTCCAGGTCACGGGCTCGCCGACCCGGACCTCGATGTCCCGTGGGATGAACTCGTTGAGAAAGGTCTGCGACACCATCTGCTCCTCCGAGGTCCAGCCCGCGAGAGGCGGCTCGGCGGTCATGCCGAAGACCTCGGCGGTGCCCTCGCGCGGCGCGGCCTCGAACGCGGCGAGCAGCGGGGCCGCCTGCTCCTCGATCTCGGCCCTGGCCTGGCGGGCGACCTCGTCCTGCGACGGGATCGGCTCGTCCGGGTCCACCACGGTGATCGTGCCGGACTGGAACGGGCCGTGCAGGTTGCAGTAGTAGCTGTAGATCCCCGGCGCGATGTCGTCGGCCAGCTGCACGGTGAACTCGTTGCCCTGAGGGCCTTCGTAGGGGATGAATCCGCTGTTGTAGTACGACTGGCGGCCGTCGAAGGGTGGCTGCTCCTGCTGGGCGTCGTCGCAGGGCGTGTCGCCGTCCTCGGGTGGTGCGCCGCTGTCGAGGTAGCAGGGCTGGCCCGCGTTCTGGTTGACCTGGAGGAAGCTGGCGCCGAAGTCGAGCATCTCCGGCAGCGGGGCCATCGCCTCTTCGTACGTTGCCAGCACGTCCTCAGGGGGCTCCTCGGGGCTGTCGCCGTACTCCTCGATGAGCGGACCGACGACACTCATCATCTCATCGACCATCGTGCCCATGGTGACGCTGTGCGGCTCGCCGGTCCACTCCTGCTGGAACAGCACCGTGTCGCCTGGGCGGACCGTCACGTCGCTGGGGAAGTACGCCAGGAACGAGCTGGCGACCTCGTCGTGGACGTAGTCGACCAGCACCCGGCGGGTCTGCGCCGCGGACGCGTCCGTGCCGCAGGCGGCGGCGAGGCAGGCGCAGCCGCCCACCAACAGCCACAGCAGTCGTCGTGACATCGTCATCCCCTCCTGGCCGCGAGCGGCCGGGTCGCGGGCGCGACCCTGTAAGCCGCGACCGGTGTCTGACGGCCCTTGACCAGCCGCGCCGGCAGGGCCTCGGCCGCGAGCGGGGCCGTCAGCTCGCGGTAGGTCGGCTCGCTGACGACCGTCTCTCCGCGCTCCGCCCACTGCTGGATCCGCTGGGACAGGTTGACCGTGTCCCCGACGACCGAGTACTCCAGGCGCTCCTCGGAGCCGAGCAGGGCCGCGGCGACCTCACCGGTCGACAGGCCGATCCCCAACTCGAACGGCTCGATCCCCTCCGCCGTCCAGCGCAGGTTGACGCGCTCCTGGGCCTCGTGCATCGCCAGCGCGGCGGCCACCGCGCGGTCGGCGTGGTCGGTCTGCGCGACTGGAGCGCCGAACACCCCCATGACCGCGTCACCAACGAACTGCATAACCGTGCCGCCCTCGCCCAGGATCGCCCTGTTCATCTCGGCTCGGTGCTCGTTGAGCTGCCGGGCCAGCAGGCTCGGCGGGCTGTGCTCGGCGATCGAGGAGTAGCCGCGGATGTCCGACATCAGCACGGTGACGCGCAACGCCTCCGTCTCACCGATCCGCCTGCCCTCCGCGCGCAGCTTTTCGGCGATCCCCCCCGGCAGGAGGCGGCTGAGCGACTCGCCCTGCTCCTCGCGGTCGACGATGGCCTGGTGAAGCATCTTCAGCCGCTCCAGGCAGCCGCCCGTGCCGCTGCTCAGCCCCTGCGCCAGGGCGATGAACAGCCGCTCGATCGCGTCCGCCACGTCCGAGGCGGTGGTCTGGCGCACGACGGCGATCGCCTTGATCGGCTTGCCCTGCGCGACCATCCGCAGCAGCTCCTCGTCCGCGGGGGACAGGTCGTCGTCGCTGGTCATGGGCCGCACCAGCGCCTCGACGATCTTGGGGTCAAGCATCGAGCCCCCAGCCGCGACCTCCCGGATGGCGCGCGCGAGCTGGTCGCCCTCGGCGACCCGGTCCTTCAGCAGGTACGCGTAGCCGGCGGCCCCCTCGGACAGCAGCGAGATCGCGTACTCCGGGTCGTCGTACTGCGACAGGATCACCACACCGGTGCCGGGGTGCCGCTTGCGCAGCTGCTTGCCGGCCTCGATCCCCTCCCGCTGGAAGGTCGGGGGCATGCGGATGTCGGTGACCAGCACCTGCGGCGCCGCCCGCTCGGCGGCTGCGATCAGCTCGTCGTAGTCCGCGGCGACGCCGACGACCTCCAGGTCGTCCTCCAGGGACAACAGCGCCCGCACGCCTTCGCGCACGATGAGGTTGTCGTCGGCGAGGAACACGCCGATCCGTGTTGGTTGCATTGGTCTTCCGCCCTTGCTCAGCCTGCTCCGCGCGAGTCCCACCTCACGCGTCGGCGGGCCCCGTCTCCCGCGTCACCCGAGGCCCGTGACGATCATAGTGGCCCACGAGCCGGCCCGTGTCCAGGGTGCCATCCCCCCGACCGAGGGGTGGTGCCAACCACCCTGGCGGCTGAGTGCTCCCACCCTCGACATCGCCGCACGCAGGCGCGACGCTCGTCACGCGGGCAGGTCAAGCGGAGAGCGGCGAGCAGGAGGCGGGCAAATGCGGTTCGAGTCGTCGGTCACGTCGGTGTCGTGGATCCCCTCGGAGGCGCTCACCGGGCTGTTCAAGCTGCCCTTCGACCTGGGGATCGGCCATTACGACGACCCTCCTCCCGACGTGCTGGACGATCTGGAGGCGCTGCAGGCCGCCCACCGCTTCCGCTTCGCCAACCAGCTGCGCGCCTGGGTGGAGGTCTCAGACGGACGCATCGTGGACCACGGTCAGAGCGGGGCCGGCCACATGGGCGTCACCATCGCGCGCCTGGGCCCCAAGGCGGTGACGTTCACCGCGATCGCGCTGCCGGAGCTTCGGGCGGCCCCCGAGGTCGGCGACGGCTGGGTGCGATTCCAGCAGACCAACGGCGGACGGACCGGGACGCCGATGCCGCGCCGGGTCGCCCGCGCACCCTTCGTCCAGATCACCTCGCCCACGGCCTGGACCACCCTTGCGCTGACGATCCACGCAGACGGCGGCGCCGAGCGGGAGCTCGTCGGGGCCAGCTCGTTCCCCCGCCATTGGGTCTACGACGCCGACGGGGCGCTGGTGGCCAAGTCGGGACTGATCGACTACAAGGATTGGGCGCTGCGCGCCTTCGGTGACCACAGCCCGTGGGGCGACCGGGACTCGGAGGCCGTGGTGACTCAGGTCGAGACCGCGCTGGAGCGCGAGCTGTCCACGAAGATCATGCGCGGCGGCGCCAGACCGCGGATGCGCAAGGTCAGCGCGGGCCAGTCGCTGGTCGAGCAGGGCGACGAGGGGCACGAGCTGTTCCTGCTGCTCGACGGGGTCCTGCGGATCGAGGTCGACGGCGCGGCGCTGGCCGAGGTCGGGCCCGGCGCGCTGCTCGGGGAGCGCGCGATCCTGGAGGGTGGAAGGCGGACCTCCACCATGGTGGCCGTCACGCCGTGCAGGGTCGCCGTCGCTTCAGCGGAACAGGTGGACACCGAGGCGCTGGTCGCTGTGGCCAGAGCGCACCGTCGGGAGGACGGGTAGCCGTTGCGGTTGCATTTCTGCGGAACGCGGGGCTCGACACCGGCCCCCGGTCCCGAGTTCGTGCGCTACGGCGGTCACACCTCGTGCGTGGCCATCGCCCATGACGGGCAAGCCCCGAACCTGCTGCTCGACGCCGGCACGGGCGCGCGGCGGGTCTCCCGCCTGCTCGACGGCGCGGCGTTCGACGGCGTGGTGCTGCTCAGCCACCTGCACTGGGACCACACCCACGGGCTGCCGTTCTTCGGGGGAGGGGACCACCCCGAAGCCCGCGTCGACCTGCATCTCCCGGCTCAGGGCGCCGACCCGGAACAGCTGCTGGCCCGCGGCATGTCGCCCCCGCACTTCCCGATCCGTCCGGCTCAGCTGCGGGGCCGCTGGCGGTTCCACGCGCTGGAGGAGGGGACGCATGACCTGGCCGGGTTCCGGGTGCTGGCGCGCGAGATCCCCCACAAGGGGGGACGCACGTTCGGGTACCGCGTCGATGACGGCAAGGTCGCCGTCGCCTACCTGTCCGACCACCAGCCGACGGCGCTAGGTCCTGGCCCCGACGGGCTCGGCGAACGGCACCCTGCGGCCCGGGCGCTGATCGACGGCGTGGACGTGCTGATCCACGACGCCCAGTACCGCGTGGAGGAGCTCGCCGAACGCGGGCACTTCGGCCACGCGACCCCCGACTACGCGGTGCGGCTGGCGGAGGACTGCGGGGCCGCCTCGGTGGTGCTGTTCCACCACGATCCCGCGCGAACCGACACCGAGATCGACGAGCTGCTGTCCCACGCCCGCGGCCTGTCCACCGCCGTGTCGGTCAGCGCCGCCGTGCAGGGGACGTCCCTGGACCTGACCTGATCAGCGTCCATGATGGCGTCGGCGGTATCGGTGGCCGCAGCGCGCGGCCATCGCCAAGCCAGCTCGGAGTGGCTACGTCACGGCGGGCTGAACGCGCAGGACGCCGGCGTCGGCGTCCAGTTCGGCCTGAATCCCCATTGGCAGGGTCGCCAGATGCAGCCCGTGCCCGATCGGCAGCCCCGACAGGACCGGGACGCCGAGCGGGGCGAGCAGCTCGTCGAGCACCTGCTCGATCGACAGGGAGTGCGGGTAGGCGTCGCCGCGCACCCCGGGGTTGCAGTCGACGAGCTCGCCCACGAGCACGCCCGCGAGCCGGTCCAGCAGCCCGGCCGCCAGCAGCTGGGTGAGCATCTGATCGATGCGCCGTGGTGGCTCGCCGATGTCCTCCACGCACAGCAGCGCGCCGTCAAGGT
This sequence comes from Euzebyales bacterium, assembly GCA_013695145.1. Lineage (GTDB taxonomy): Bacteria > Actinomycetota > Nitriliruptoria > Euzebyales > Egibacteraceae > JACDBB01. The sequence continues at coordinate 6,290 of JACDBB010000084.1, read as the reverse complement.
CGGGCTGCCACGGGGTCCCGACCAGCGCCTGGACCAGCGACAGGCAGCCGCCGGCGAGCCGGCCCTCGGCCCGCCCGGGGACCACCGTGCGCATCTGGGGCCCGTCTGACGGCGCTGCGACGGTGAACGGTGCCGGCGCAGCCAGCGCCCGCTGGAAGCCCTCGACGGTGTAGGGGGTTGCCTCCGCGAACGAGGTGAGCATCGGCCCGGAGAAGCCGACCCAGCCGATCTCGGCCTGCAGCCAGGCGTGCAGGATCGTGATGTCGGAGTAGCCGATCAGTGGCTTGGGTCGCGCGTCGCGGATGCGGTCGACCGCCCGGTCGGGCAGCGCGAGGAGGGTCCGCATGCAGCCCTCGCCGCCGCGCAGGCACAGGACGGCGTCGAGGTCGTCGTCGGTCAGCGCAGCGACGAGCGCGGTGGCGCGCTCAGGGTCCGTCCCGGCGTAGTAGCCGTGATGGCGCAGCGGGTCGACTCGCAGCTCGACGGTGTAGCCCAGCCTCTCCAGCGCCGCGTTGCCGCGCTGCGCGCGCGTGCGGTCCGCCGTCGGGCTGGCGGGGGCGACCACGCCGATCCGCGCACCGGCCCGCAGGCGACCCGGCAGTAGCGGGCCCTGCGGCGCTGCTCGGCTCGCGGCGCCAGGGTCATTCACGCATCAAGCATCTCATGACGATCGCTTCGACGACCACCGGCGTCCGAGCGCACCCGCCCCGGTCGCGCTTCATCATGCACCGGTGCCGGGTACTCACCACAGGTCGGCGTGCGCGTGCTCGACGCGGCGCGGCGCCTGGTCGCCGAACGCGGCATCGCTGGGGCGACGATGGACGACATCGCCGCTGCCGCTGGCGTCGGAAAGGGCACCGTGTACCGACCAAGCCATCGGCCCTGACGCGGTGGCTGGGCTTGATCTCGCCGGCGCCGCCGTCCTGTTCTCAACCGGCTGGGACGGCAACTGGCGCACGGACCGCTACGGCGCCGGCGAGCACCCCTACCTCACCGCCGACACGGCGGCCGCGCTCGTGGCCGGGCGCGCCGCACTCGTCGGCACGGACTCGGTCAACATCGACGACACGCGCGGTGGTGAACGGCCCGCTCACTCCTCTCTGTTCGCCGCCGAGATCCCCGTCGTCGAACATCTTGCCGGGCTCGACCGGCTCGCGGATGAGCGCTTCCGTTTCTTCGCCGTGCCCGTCAAGGTTCGTGGGCTGGGCACCTTCCCGGTCCGCGCGTTCGCGATAGTCGAATGATCGTCCTGTGCATGCGCCAACGCCGGCGGCGCTCCCACAGCTCGGCCTCGAGCTGCACCCGGACGGAACTGCTGGTCCGGGATGCGAGCGCATCAGCGGCGCCTCACCCGACGTCTTGTCGACGAGATCGAGTGGACCGCCGTCGACGAATGGATCGCCGACCGCGCAGGCGAGCTCGGACGCGCTACCGCGCCTCCCACCCTGGCACACGATCCGCCGCACGCTGTTCTTCGTGCCCGCCGTCGACGTCCGGGTGTTCGAGGCGGGCGCTGCCCGTGAGGTCGTCGGCAGGGAGCGGCGCCGGCTGGAAGGTTGGCTGGGCGCCGAGATCGAACCGCGCGCGGTCCAGCCGTGGTTGGAGGAGATGACCGCCCGCGTGCTCGACGCCTTGGAGGGACCGAGCTCGGCACGGGGAGCTCACCGAGGCGGACCCGACGTCGTCGGGCAGGGCCCCGCGAAGCCGCCAGTCGTCCACCGGGCGGTCGGCCCAGACGGCCAGGTCGACGTCGGATCCCGCGCGGGCCGTGCCGGTGATGTGGCTCCCGAACAGCAGGGCGACCAGGACACCGTAATCACGCAGTGCGCCCCGGACGGCTTCGAGGTCCACCGGCAGGTCCACACGGTGAGGATAGAGCAGCGACGCCCGCGCCCGACTCCCCGAGCAGCACGCCGCAGGCTCAGAACCTCTCGTCCGGCTCCTGCTCGAACACCTCCTGCAACACCGCACGGCTGCGTGCGGTCAACGGCTGGTCCGGCATGACCTCGTCGCAGACCCGGGTGGCTCGGTCGAGGTCGCGGATGTCCAGCATCCCGGCGAGCGTCCGGATGTCCTCCACATCAGGCGCCCGTGCCGCCTGCGCCTTCATCGTGAACAAGCGCGCGGGAGAGGCAGCCAGGACCACCAGGCCCGGCGCGTCGAAGACGACCCGCCCCGCATCGTCCCCGGGTGGCACGTATGCGCTGGCCTGCTCGTTCAGCCATGACCGCGGCAGGTCGTGGCGCCGAGCGACCTCGTGGGCGGCCGCTATCACCGCACCGTGACCCGTGAGGACGACCGCGTCCAGGTCGCGTGTCGTGCGCTCGGCGTCATAGGCCAGGGCCATCGCGGCACCACCGACCACGTACAGCCTGGCCGAGACGCCCTGTCGACGAAGGATTGCGGCCACCTCGCCGAGCAGACCTCGGATCGTCGTCGCGTCCAGTCAGACCACCTCGAGCTCGCGCCGGGCGATGAACACCCCGTGCGCGTCGAAGTGCGCCGGGGCATGGACCAGCGCCTCGACGCGGAGCGTCGCGATGTCGTCGGTGAGGGGGAACCAGACGGTGTGGAGGTACCGGTCAGGCGAGGTCGCCCAACTGGGTGCCGGCTGGCCGGCGTGGTAGGCCAGGTGCTCGGCGTAGGCACCGAGGAAGGCGTCCCAGCGTCGGCTGCCGGTCGGTGGTGGCGCGTCACCGATCAGCTGCCGCCGCTCCCCGGCTGTGGCGTCCTGCCACACCAAGCCGAACTCGTGCAGCAGCAGCCGGAGGTTCCAGCGGTCATCGCGGGGGTCCAGCATCCCGGCGTACTGGCTGAGGGTCCGTCCGTCCACGACCGCAGCGTACCGTGGGCACGCATGGTCCTGGTCCCGCGACCACGCGCTCAGGGAGCGGCGGTGGCGCCGTGCGGGCGGAGGTCGTGGGCCAGGGTGGTGGCCAACCGGCTGATCGCCGTCATGGCCAGGTCGTAGAACACGTGGCCGGCGAGGACAGCATCCTCGGGTTGGCGGTAACCCGTGAGCACGGCCAGGCCCTGGAGTGCCAGGAGCTGAGGGCGTGGCCACGCACGCCCGCGTCGATCATGTTCTGCCAGTGCTCCCACGGAAGGGTCCAGAACGGGCCGCCGGCGAAGGGCAGGGCGTTGCCGTCGAAGGCGTTGGCGACGGCTGGGTCGTCGGTGACGTCGACCCGCACCGGGATGCCACGCCCGCCTCGCTCGCCCACCTGCGCCGACCGAGCGCCGTCCGGTCATGCACGGCCCGGCGGGGTGCTTGAATGGCTGCGTGTTCAGCCCGATTCGCACCGACCGCCTGCTGATCCGGCCATTGGCTGGTCGGCCACCTGTTCGAGACCTCGGCGTCACGAGGGCGGTCGGGATGCTCCACCCGGACAACCCGGCCTCAGCGATGGTGCTGGAACGCACTGGCTTCCTGTTCGAAGGGCACACCCGCTCGTCGACCTGGGTCGGTGACGAGTGCTCCGACGACTGGATCTACGGGCTGACCCGGCCGGACTGGGAGCAGTGGCGCGACCGGCCTCGAACGCCGCCAGACGACCTCCGGCTCGCCGAGATCACCGCCGAGAACGTACGGACGGTGGGCAGGCTCACGACCCACAGGACCCAGGAGCGCCTCGTCGCGCCGGTTCAAGCATCGTTCGGGGACGCGCTGTTCCCGGAGATCGACAACGGCGCACCCCTGGAGCCGTGTGGCTGCGGGCCGTGGTCGCCGACCAGGAGATCGTCGGCTTCGTGAGGCTGGCGCTGCGAACTCCCCATCACCCGGAGCCCTACCTGTGGCGGCTGCTGATCGACCGCCTGCACCAGCGTCGAGGGCTTGGCCACCGTGTTCCTCGACCTCGTCGCCGACGAGTGCCGGGCCAGGGGTGGCACCACCCTGCTGACCAGCTGGGTCGAGGGCAAGGGCTCGCCGGAGCCGTTCTACCTCACCCACGGGTTCGTCCCCACGGGTGAGATCATCGATGGCGAGATCGAGGGCCGCTGGAACCTGCCGTCGGCGACCGCCTCACGACGCTCGCCCTGAGCGACCTCGCTTCAGCAGGCCGCCAACGGCGACAACAGCAGCACCCGAGCGTGCTGCAGATGTCGAAGGGGAGCCCGTCGTCGAGGCCGGCACCCCGGCCAGGTCCCAACGGTGGATCACCAGGTCGAAGCTGACAAAGCGGTCGACCGCCCTCTTGTAGGTGGTGCGTCCGAAACAGCCATCGAGCTCCTCGTCCGCGCGACGCGGATCGTCGAGCCCATCCTGGGTCTGGCGCGCGGCGGCGCTCACCGCGCCGACAGGGTCGTCATCGACGCGCTGGCCGATCAGCTCGGCGTGAGTGCGCGGTAGCTGCAGCGTCGCTTCGCCGATCACGCTGGCACCCTGACCCGCGACTTGTCCGCAGCGATCGGCACACCGCTAGGACGCTGTGCCCGTGCGAACTCGCGGTGACGAGACGTGCTGCCCAGGGTCATTCACCGGTCAGACGGTCAGTAGGGCGCCTCGAGGCTCTCGAACATCGGGAAGTGCTTCACGTTGCTCGTCCACAGGCGCCCCTGCTCGCTCTCGACGGTGGCGGCGATGACCAGGTCGATCACGCCTATCCCATGGTGGGAGGCGCGGTAGCGGCGTCCGAGCTCGCCCGCACGATCGGCGATCCATTCGTCCACGGCGATCCACTCGATCTCGTCGACCAGACGTTGCGTGAGCCGCTTCTGGTACGCACGCATCCCGACCAGCAGCTCCGTCCGGGTGAGGACTGACGCTCGCACACGGGCACCGCCGCTGCGCGCTGCCCGGAGCGCCTGCCGACTCGACTCCTTGCCACGAAGGTGGTCGATGAGCACCGACGAGTCGGCGACGATCACCTCCACGCCATCGCACCGATCGGCCGGTCAAGACCCCCGCGAGCCCGGTCGACCCAATCACGCCCATCGAAGTCCTGCTCGTCCCAGGCGCCGAAGCTCTCGTCGAGCGCAGCCAGGAAGGAGTCGACCGTCCCGTCCGCGAGATGCTCACCGACAGCCGCCCGGACGATGGCACCAATCGAGCGTCCGGTCTCCTCGCTGGCCTGCTTGAGCCGTCGGTACTGCTCCTCCTCGAGGAGGATCTGCGTCCGGTGCATCTTCACGGTCACTCCTCCCGATCCGCGATGCGAGCGCACCAGATGATGTAACAGCATACATCATGCGCCGATGGGCCTGCGCACCATTGTCGGTTCGGTGGGGGCGGTGGGAGTCGAACCCACGCTGGACGCCGTTTTAAGCGGCGCGCCTCTGCCAGTTGGGCTACACCCCCGGCCGGCGTCGAGCCTACGCCGCGTCAGCATTCCATGGCCATCGCTGCACGATGGCCACACCCAGAGTACGGAGAATCGCCTCGCAAGCTCGGGCGATTCATGGTCAGCACTTCATGGCGGCTGGCGCCCCCACCCCGGAGGATGAGAATCCCGCCGCAGTCCAGGCGGCCTGCGGTCACTGCGCGCATCAGCGGAAACGCGCTGTCCAGCGAGAAAGCGCGCAACCTGCGTCCCAGCGTGGCCGCCAGCGGCGGTTGCCGCGATGGAAACACGCTGTCCAGCGAGAAAGCGCCGAGCGCCGGGCGCCGTCCCAGCGTGACGCGTCAGCGAGGGCGTGGCGGCCGACTCGCCAACCTCACAGCGCCAAGGATCCACCGTAAACCGGGCGGCGTGCGGCCTATTCACGAGTCATCAGCAGCTCATGGCCATCGCTGCGCGACGGCCACACCCGGCGATTGTGAGAATCGCTCCGCAGGCTCCGCGATTCACATGTCAGCCGTCGGCGTCGGAAAGGGCCTCGTCCGTGACGAACGTGACGCCTGGCAGCTCCGCGAACGCCGACAGCAGCCGCTGCGCCTAAGCCTGACGGCAGCGGACCAGCACCCTGACGCTCACGTTGCCGCCGATCGCGCCAGGGTGAACTCGCGCGCCCGGATCCCGTTGTCGGTCAGCGCCTGCTGGATGCGCGTCAAGTCGTCGAGCTCGCGCACGACCAGCTGGAACGTGCGCTGGTCCAGGGACAGCTTCGCGAACGCTCGATCGCTCAGCCAGTCGACCGGCCACAGGAACAGCACCGTCACGACCACCAGCGCGAGCGCGAGGGCGGGTTCGCCGAGCCCGACGACCAGGCCTGTCGTCGACGCGCTCCACAGCGACGCCGCCCGTGGTCAGCCCATGGACCCGACCGCCCGAGGCGAAGACCACGCCGGCGCCGATGAACCCGATGCCCGACACGACCTGCGCGGCGATCCGGGTCTGGTCCGCGACCGC
>JACDBB010000061.1 GCA_013695145.1 Euzebyales bacterium | reverse complement strand
GGGAACGCCGAGACGGTGACGCCGCTGAGCTGCGAGTGGTGCCACAGCACGTCGTCGATGCGGCGCAGCTCCTCCCAGGGGTCGACGGGACCTACCAGCAGTACCAGGAGGTCGAGGTCCGATTCTTTCCCGGCGTCCCCGCGGGCGTGGGAGCCGAAGACGAGCACCTCGGCCAGGCGCTCGCCGTAACGCACCCGCAGGTCACGGGCGACGTCGCGTGCGAGCGCGTCGATATCGACCGCGCGTTCGCCGACGGGTGGGTCCGGGTACTCGTCGGCGGCCCGCTTGGCGACCTCGTGGCTGACGAAACCTTCCGCAGCCAGCCACCAGATCGCACGGCGACGCATGCGCGCGTCGTGGAACGCGAACCAGCGCTCGCGCAGCTCCGGGAACTCGCACAGGGTGTCCTTGAAGCGCCGAAAGGCTCCGCGGCCCTGAATCGAGCGGCCGAGGAGATCGGCGGCGCGGCGGTCCGGCACGCGGGTCACGAAGTCCTCCATGTCCCGGTACGCCTCGTGCGAGGCAATCGGATCGATGCGGCTGAACCCTGCGTCGTCGAGGTCCTCGTCGCTTTCGTCATCGACGTCCGGCACGTGGTAGCGGATCTCGCCGGTCCGTGGATCGAGCCACCACGACGCTTCATACGAGTGGTCCTCGAGCGCTACGCACAGATCGGCCAGGTCCACGACAGCCAGGTCGAGCATCGTCATCTCCTTCATCGTGCTCGTACCAGGCGAGAAACCTACCGCGGATGGGACCCCGTCGGGGTCCGGCGACGGTCTTCTCGCACGTGCGGGTCCCCCCGGCTGGGCCGCCCGCACCATCCGCCCCAAGGCCACCCCCGACGCGAGCTGGCGCGAGAAGCGCATCCAGTTGTCAACAGGGCCAGCCGACGTCGGGACCGTCCGGCGGCTCGAACGTCGTCCCACCGGCGGGCTCCGGCTCGGGCTCGGTTTCCGTGGCCCCCGCGATCTCGTCGGGTCGTGGGTCACCGTCCCCCGTGGACGCGGCCAGCAGCAGGGCAAGCACCGCCAACAGCCCCCGCACTCGACCGCATCGCTTGACCTCTCATGCCGGGTCGCCTCCCCCGATCGGCCCGCCGACCAGTTGTGCTCCGCGCAGGCACGCCGGCGGCGGCCCCCACCCCACCTCGATGGTCTCCCCGTAGGTCTCCTCGATGCGGCGGCGGGCATCCTGCAGAGCCCGGTTCAGCTCCGTGATGCGGGCGAGCCCCTCGCCTTCCAGGAGCCGCTGCTGGCGCAGGTTGCGCTGCTCGGCTTGCTTGAGGATCTCGAGGATCTCCTCCCGCTGCGGGTCGGTCCACACCTGGCCGTCGCCGGGACCCTCCAGCAGCAGCTCGTCGAAGCGCAGCGTCACCCGCGTCTGCTGGGCAGCCAAGCAGCCCTTCGCAGTGACCGATCCACTGACCACGCAGGCCTGGGAGGCGAGCAGGCCGTAGAACGCCTGCAGGTCGTCGCGCAAGGCGGAGCGCAGCGCTCCGCCGTCGGCGGCGGTCACGAACGAGCCGCCGCCGGCCTCGGCGATGGCCGCCAAGCTGGCGGCTTCGTCCTCGGGCGCGTCGAAGGCCACGACGTCGAGCTTGGCGACACCAGCCTCCCGCAGTGCGGCGGCGGTGGCGACGGGGTCACCGTCGCAGGTCTCCAGCCCATCGGACACGAGGATGACTCGGTTGTTGCCGTCCTCACGACCGGCGAACGCTTGCCGCGCCTGCGCCAGAGCGCCGGCGATCGGCGTGAAGCCCGCCGGCTGGAACTCCGCGAGCAGTCCAGGAAGGGAGTCGCGGTCTGCCTCCCCGAGCGGCGCCAGCAGCTCCACACCCTCGCACGACTCCTGCTTCCGGGCGGGGTCGGCCGACCCTTTGTGCCCGTACACCATGAAGCCGAGATCGACCGTGTCGGGCACCCCGGTCGCGTAGAACTCCAGCGCGTCCTTCGCCACGTTCATCTTCTGGCCATCGGCAACCTCCTGCGCCATCGACCCGGACGCGTCGAGGACCAGGAGCACCGAGGCCTGCCGCAGGAGCAGCTCGTCCGTCCCGCCGCCGCAGTCCAGGTCGGCCAGGCAGCGAACTTGATCCAGGTCCCAGCCCTCGGCCTCCTCGATGAAGTCGGGGATGCCGTTGTCGTTGGTGTCGGTGGTCCACTGCTCCGGCAGGAGCGGGCCAGGGTCCGCTGTGGCGGTCGGCGTGACGGGCGCCCGCGCCACCGCATCGCGCTCGCCGGGGAAGCCGGCGCTGTCCGGGAGGTCGGCGGAGCAGGAGGCTGTCAGCATGACGCCGACCATCAGCATCCCCCATCCCCGTGCCCGTGAACTCACCGTGGCTCCCACGTTCGACCGCGCCGACCGTCTGCTGCTGCCCTACGGTGCCACGTCTGCGCAGGCGGCGGGACGATTGCGGACGGCGACGAGCCGATTGCGTCGGGTCACCGGATGACTTATGCTCCCCCCGTTCAGGGGAAGTCCGTGCCCGCGTGTCACCCTGTTCCGAGCCGCATGCGCCTCGAGCCGGTTTCCGCTTTCGGACATCGGGTTCTTCCGCAGCAGGTACGGCGGGCGGCGTGTCCGCAGTCGATGTGTGCTCCAACCGGGGGAAGATGAACGAGTCCGCGATCGCCGCTCGGGGCGGTGACATCGACGTCCTGGCCGTCGGCTTCCCCACCTGCTCGTTGGGTGAGGGCGTGCCGCCGGTCGCCTCGCTGCCCATCGCGCCGCCGGTTCACCTGCTCGTCGATGCCGTCACGGCATCGCTGTCCGCCCACCGCACCTTGCTGCTGGTCCTGCCATCGTGGGCCGACGAGCCAGCCCGCGGCCGGATCGCGACCGTGCGAGCACTGCGCGGGACCGACCGGATGCTCACCTACAGCAGCGCCCTACCGCCGCTGGCGGGAGGCATCCTGGCCGTGCTGGCTGGCCAGCTGGCCGCCCGGGTGAACACGCCCGACGAGCTGCTCGCCGCGCTGCCGGTGCTCGAGCGCGAGATGACGGTGCTCGCCTGGCTCCGGTCGGTCACGGGACTGGAGCGGCCGGCACCGTCCATGGCTCAGCACCTGCGTTCCCACGCACCCGGTGCGGCGTTCGCCGTGGTGCTGAACGGTTCCCGTTCAGGAGTGCACACGCTGGGCAAGAAGCGGTCGCGCCCGAACCTGCCCAAGCGTGACGGTTCCGTGGGCGTGGCTGTGGCCGACAGCGGGGCGGATCTGGACTGGCTGCGAACGACCTGCCAGCGGTGGGTGCCCGACGCCGATGTCCACCGGATCCGGCCAAGTCCGGTCGCGACGAGGTACTGGGGCAGCGCGCCGCACGCGGAGGCGGTGGTGTTCCCGGTCGATCTCGGTCTGGTTCTGTCCGCCTCCCGCAATCGCTCCGACCCCGCCGAGCCCTGCCGTTGGTGCGGGGAGGCCGTCACTTCGTCCACCTGTCCGTTCTGTGGGAGCGTCCAGGAGAGCACCTTGCGGGAAGGCGCGCGTTCGTGAACCCGCGCCAGCGCCGAGGCGCTGTCCTGATCCTGCTGGCCGCCGTCGGCGCGGTCGTGGTCTTCGTGTCGATCTCGAGCTACGTCGCGGACATCCGCAGCCAGGTCGGCCCGCTGGTGACCGTGCTCGAGGTGAACGCCGACGTTCCAGCCTTCCAGCCGGTCACGGCCGACGCCGTGAACGAGCGCGACGTCCCCGAACGCTGGGTGCCCGATGGCGCCCTGCGGGACGTCGCCGCACTCGACGGGATGGTCGCGGTCAACGACCTTGAGCCGGGCGCCCTGCTGCAGACATCGATGCTGCGGCCCCCACCGGAAGTGGCCGACGAGCAGCGTGAGCTGGCCATCATGGTCGACGCCGAGACGGGGGTCGCCGGCAAGGTCGGGCCCGGCGACCGGGTGGACGTGTACGCCACCTTCGCGGGCGACGACACCCCGGAAGGGCAGGAGCCACCCAGCGCCGAGATCATCGTCACCGACGCGCTCGTCGTCGACGTGGGCGTGCAGACCACGCAGATCGCGGACGAGGGTCCGGGCGGCGCGGCGCAGGACATGGTGATCCCGATCACCTTCGCGCTGCCCGTGTCCGACAGCCTCGTCCTCGCCTACGCCGAGAGCCATGCCACCAACGTCCGGCTCGGTCTGAAGGCGCCGGGATCGACCCACGAGATCGTCGAGGCCGAACGCGTGTACCGGCGCTTCGAGCCGGGCGACCCCGCCGGCCTGGGCGCCGTCGAGGGCGCGCTGCGCTCAGCGCTCGAGGACCTGGAGGCCGCGGTCCAGCAGGCGGAGGAGCGGCAGCAGGAGATCGAGGAGGAGCGCAGCACAGCTGATGAGGAGCAGGAGGAGGCCGCTCCATGAGCAACCGCGTGCTGCTCGCAATCCCAGAGTCCGCGCTCGCGCTCGAGGCTGCCGCGCTCATCGAGGAGGGCAGCGAGCTCCAGGTCGCCGGCCTGGCCACCACCGTCCAGGAGCTGTACGAGATGTTGGCTGTGGACTCGGCCGACGTGGTGCTCGTGCACCAGGAGATCGGATCCATGTCCGCCATGGACCTCACCCGCGAGCTCGGCACCCACCACCCTGAGGTCGGCGTCGTCATGCTCGTGGAGGAGCCCGACGCCGAGGTCCTGCGCGCCGCCCTGCAAGCGGGGGCGCGTGGGGTGGTGGGTCTGCCGCTGAACTTGGACGAGCTGCAGAGCACGACCCAGAGCGCGGCGCAGTGGTCGGCCGCCCTCCAGGCCCGCGTCCGTGACGAGCGCACCGAGACGACGGGCAGGACCGCCAAGATGATCGCCGTCGCCGGGGCGAAGGGCGGGACGGGCGCCACGACGATCGCGGTCCATACCGCGATGCGGGCCGCCAAGCGGCGCGGTCAGTCCGTCTGTCTCGTCGACTTCGACCTTCAGGCGGGTGACGTCCGCTTGTTGCTCGACTTGAGCCACCGGCGCAGCGTGATCGACCTGGTCGACGTCGCTGGCGACCTCAACGTGCAGCACCTCGACGAGGCCCTGTACCCCCACCGGTCCGGGCTTCGGGTCCTCCTGCCACCGCCTGAGGGTGAGCGGGCCGAGGAGGTCGACGCACCTGCGGCGCGGGCGATCCTGGGCGGCATCCGCTCCCGGTTCGACGTCGTCATCGTCGACGTCGGCACGACGGTGACCGACGCGGGAGCGGTCGCAGTGGAGATGGCCGACGACATCCTCGTCGTCGCCACACCCGACGTGCCGTGCATGCGGGCGGTCAACCGGCTCCTCCAGCTGTGGGATCGGCTGCAGGTGCGCACCGACGGTGTGCGCGTTCTGCTCAACCAGACCAGCAAGGCGATGGAGGTTCAGCCCGAGCTGGCCGGGAAGGTGGTCGCGGCACCGCTGCTGTCTACCACGATCCCCGCGGGCTTCAAGGAGCTCCAGCCGGCGGTGAACACCGGCGCGCCGGACCGGCTGGAGGACGGAGCGACCGCCAAGGCGCTCGACAGGCTCGCAGGCGAGCTCGGCCTGCTCGGCGCGCGATCGGCGGACCCCTCCCGCAACGGCAGGCGAGGACTTCGCCACCGCAGCCGGCAGGAGGTTGGCGCGCTGTCCGTCGAGCTCTCCGGCCTCGCTCCTCTGCTGGCGCTCACGGTGCTGCTCGTATGGCAGCTGGCCCTCATCGGCTACACGTTCGTGCTCAGCGGCAACGCCGCTCAGGAGGGCTCCCGAGCCCTGGCGGTCGGCAGCGACGTGCGTGCCGCCGCTGAGGCGAACCTGCCCCCAGCATGGCAGGACCGGCTGGAGGTCGAGGAAGGCGGTTCGTGGGTCGAGGTGCGGCTCGGCTTCCCGATCGTGTGGCCGAACTGGCAGACGCCGCCACTGGTGACCTCACGGATGGGGACGGTGATCGAGGAATGAGCCGGCTCCGCCGTGACGGCGGCGCGTTGAGCGTCGAGTTCGTCGGGATGCTGCCGATCGTGGCGTTCGCGGCGCTCGTCGTGTGGCAGCTGCTGCTCGCCGGGCTGGTCGCGACCACCGCCGAGAACGCGGCCCGTGCCGGCAGCCGGGAGGCCTCGCTGAGCACTGCCGCCAACGGCCAGAGCACCGCGATCGAGGCGCTGTCGCCCTGGCTGCGAGACGGCGCCGACGCGACCGTCTCCGGCTCCACCGCCATCGAGGTGACGGTCCCCATCCCGATCGTGCTGCCGGGCGTCAGCCACCCCGGCTGGACGGTGACCCGCACCGCGGAGTTCCCAAAGGACTGAGCGACCATGGCGCTGCGCGATCGACTGACCGGTGAGCAGAACGGCAACGGCCCCCGAGACGACCATCACGACCACGTGACGTGGTACCGGAGCCTGCTCCTGGAGGAAGTCAACCTCGAGGAGCTGGCCTCGCTCAACCCGACCCAGCGCCGCGCCCGCCTGGAGAAGATCGTCGGCGGCCTGCTGTCCCGTGAGGGGCCCGTTCTGTCGAACGCGGAGCGGCGCTCGCTGATCCGCAGGGTCGTCGACGCGGCCCTGGGCCTGGGCGTCCTCGAACCGTTGCTGGCCGATCCCGGCATCACCGAGATCATGGTCAACGGTCCCTCCGACGTGTGGATCGAGCGCGACGGGCGGCTGCAGCGGGTGGACGCCCGCTTCGCCAACGAGGCCCAGCTGCTGCAGACGATCGACCGCATCGTCGCGGGCGTGAACCGCCGCGTGGACGAGTCCTCCCCGATGGTCGACGCCCGGCTGCCCAGCGGCGAGCGCGTGAACGTCATCATCCCGCCCCTGGCCAGGACCGGCGCGACGCTCACCATCCGGCGCTTCCCTCGCGCCTACACCCTGCAGCAGCTGCAGGACATGGGCTCGCTGGATGAGCTGACGACGAGGCTGCTCGCCGGGATGGTCCGGACCCGCCTGAACATCGTCGTCTCGGGCGGGACGGGCACCGGGAAGACCACCTTCCTCAACGCGCTGTCCGCGTTCATCCCCGAGTCCGAGCGCATCGTCACCATCGAGGACTCCGCCGAGCTGCAGCTGCAGCAGCCGCACGTCATCTCCCTGGAGGCGCGGCCGCCCAACGTCGAAGGCAAGGGCCAGGTCACCATCCGGGATCTCGTCCGCAACAGCCTGCGGATGCGGCCCGACCGCATCATCGTCGGTGAGGTCCGGGGCGCCGAGACCCTCGACATGCTTCAGGCGATGAACACCGGTCATGACGGCTCCCTCGCGACCGTCCACGCCAACTCGCCCGAGGACGCGATCACCCGCCTGGAGACGCTGGCCTCGATGAGTGAGCTGGACATCGCCTTCGAGGCCCTGCGCGACCAGATCAACTCCGCGGTTCAGGTGATCGTCCACCTCGTGCGCGGGGCGGACGGATCGCGCAGGGTGGGCGACATCGCCGTGGTGGCCTCACACCGACGCGAGCAGTTCCGGCTCGCTTCCGTCATGCGCTTCGACCAGGACCCGATCGGGGCTGACCGCAAGGTCACGGGCCGGTTCGCGCACCACCGCCTGCCCGACGCGATCGCCGAGCGGATGTGGCTCGCCGCCCAGGAGGCTCCGGCGGAGTTCCTGACACAGGCTGACGCCGGCGCGGCGACCGTCCGGGAGGCGTCGTAAGTGCTGCGCGCTGCCCGCCGTCGATCCCTGGCCGCTCTGCTGGTGATGGGGTTGCTGTTGGCGTCGTGCACGGGCGACGACCCTGACGGGCCGCCTGTCGCGCGGGCGCCGAGCCCGGCGGCGGGGGGCCAGACCTCCACGGCGCAGGCCTCCACACCCGACGCCCCGTCGATTGGCGACACGCCGACGCCGGAGCGCCCGTCGGCGGAGCCCACGGATGATCCGCCCGGCACGCCAACCGCCGAACCGTCGCCGACGCCGGGCAGGACGCTGCCCGAGGAGTGGTATGTGGACTCGAACGGCAACTTCGTCCCCGACTTCGTCGAGGCGGAGCTGGGCCTTGACCCCGAGGCGATCGACTGCCTGGAGGAGCTGGACTGTCCCGGCGTCACCGGGGCGGACATCGGCTCGTTGGCGTCGGTGCAGCAGTCGACCCTGCTGATCCTGGACTCGTCGGGGTCGATGGCCGAGGACGTGGCGGACGGGCGGAAGATCGATCTGGCCAAGGAGGCCATCACCTTCTACGCCACGGGGACGCCCGACACCACCGATCTGGGGTTCATGGTGTACGGGCACCAGGGCTCCGCTGATCCTGCGCAGAAGCAGGAGTCCTGCGAGGGTGTGGAGCTGCTGGCGCCGCTGGGCGAGGCCGATCATGAGTCGGTCCCCGGCGTCCTGGGCGAGTTCGATCCTGCGGGGTTCACCCCGATCGGGCGGGCGCTGGAGCACGCGCAGGAGGCGTTCGCCGGCCGTGAGGAGGGCGACAACCGGGTGATCCTGGTGTCGGACGGGCTGGAGACCTGCGATGGGGACCCGGTCGAGGCGGCGCGGCGGCTGCAGTCCTCGGGCATCGCCGTGACGGTCGACGTGATCGGCTTCGACGTGCCCGACGATGAGGTCGGCCAGCTGCAACAGATCGCCGACGCCGGCGGGGGCGAGTTCCTGCCGGCCGACACGGGCGGGTCGCTGATCCAGGCGATGATCGCGCGGCTGGGCGTCACCGTCGAGGCGGCCGAGGCGAGGGTGTGCGTGGCGACCGGTGGCGCGCTGATGGGCGCGTGCCTCACCAACGAGAGCATCCAGTCAACCAGGCACATGAACGAGCTGCGTCAGCAGGGACCGCCTGAGGGCGGTTCATGGTCACGGGAGCAGGACGCCGAGATCAGCCAGCTGGTCATCGCCGCGAGCGAGTGGGCCCAGGAGCAGAACGTCCAGATACGCGAGACCGCCGGCCCGGTGCTTGAGGAGATCGAGCGGGCGCTGGAGGAGGCCAACGAGCGGCTCGAGCGCCAGTACGGCGAGGAGCTCAGCTTCGGCGCGTTCTGCTGGCAGCTGGCGGCCGGGCCGCCACGATCTGGAGGCGTCCGCGATGCCGCGTGAGTCGCTGCTGCTCCTGGCCACCGCGGCGGTGCTGGTCCTTGCCCTGCTCGGTGCCCGGCTGCTGGTGCGCGGCACCGAGGAGCGCCTCGCCCTGCGCAAGCGCAGCGCGTTGGAGATCGCCGAACATGGTGATCGCAACCCGCTGAACCGGCTGGACGCGCTGCTGCGCCGTACGGTCTTCGGCCAGCTGGTGGCGAGCCGACTGACGGCCGCCGGGCTGCGGTGGCGGGCGATCGATTTTCTCGCCGGGAACGCCGCCGCCGCCGCCGGCGCGTACCTGATCGTGCGCCAGCTCCTGTCGGGCATCCTGGCCGGACCGATCGCCATCCTGGCGGTGCTCGCCTGCTGGGTCTACGTGGAGCGCAAGCGCCGCCGGCGTCTGGAGGTCTTCGTCGGTCAGCTGCCAGACTTGGCGCGGCTGATGGCCAACAGCGCCTCCGCGGGGCTGGGCGTGGTGCGCTCCCTGGACCTGGCCGCACAGGAGCTGGAGGATCCCGCGGGCGCTGAGATCGAGCGGGTCGCCCAGGAGCTGCGCCTCGGCCAGTCGCTGGAGGGCGCGCTCAAGGGGCTGCACCGTCGGGTGCCGTCGCGCGAGGTCGGGGTGCTGGTCAGCAGCCTGCTCATCCAGCAGCGCTCGGGCGGAGACGCGGTGCGCGCGCTGCGTGAGATGGCACAGACCCTGGAGGCCCGCAAGGAGCTCAACCGCGAGGTCGGCACCATCCTCGCCGAGGCCGTTTTCACGGGCTGGGCGGTGGCGGGGATGGGGGTGCTGATCATGGTCGGGATGAACCAGCTCTACCCGGGGGTGTTCGACGAGATGCTGCGCTCCCCGGTGGGCGCCGCCGTGGTGGGGGTCGGGTCCGGGCTGTTCGCGCTCGGCCTGGTGCTCATCCAGCGCGTCAGCAAGGTCGAGGTCTGACGTGTCGCCGCTGCTGACCGCCATCGCCGCGCTGGTCTGCTACGTCCTGGCCGTCCGCGGCGTGGCGCTTGCCCGCGACCAGGGTCCGACCGCGCGGCGGCTGCAGGAGTGGCGTGACGAGCAGGCGTCCGACCACCAGCCATCGGTCGTCCAGCGAGCCATCGACGCGGCGATCGACCGGCTGGCGACGTCGATGATGGAGCTGCTCGGCCCGCGTCGGCTGGACCGAGCCCAGCGACGGCTCGCCCGCGCCGGCTACCCCGACGGCATGACGGTGCGCACCTATGCGGGTCGCAAAGCGCTCTGGGCGCTGCTCGGCGCCGCAGCCGGCCTGGTCGTGGCGGTCTCGCTCAACATCGTGGTGGGCGCGCTCGTCGTGCTCGGGGGCTGGTTCCTCATCGACATCGGGATCGCTCAGGAGGGCAAGCGGCGACAGGCCGAGATCACCAGGAACCTCCCGGACTTCCTCGACATCATGGCGGTCACCATCAGCGCGGGATCGAGCTTCCGCAACGCCATGCAGCGCGTCGCCGAGGCGCTGCCGAGCGCCCTGTCGGAGGAGATCATGACCACGCTGCGCCGGATGGAGCTCGGGGCCTCGCGCCGAGACGCCTTCGAGGAGCTGCGCGAGCGCAATGACGCCGAGACGCTCGACTCGTTCGTGACGGCCCTGCTGCAGGCCGAGGAGCTGGGCGCCCCACTGTCGGACACGCTGGCCGGCATCGCTCGCGACATGCGGGTCGAGCGCGGTCAGCGCGCCAGGAAACAGGCGTCCAGGGCGGCGCCGAAGGTCAGCCTCATCGTCACCGTCGTCATGGTCCCCGGGGTGATCATCCTCGTCTTCGGGGCCATGCTGTTCGGCGCCGATCTGGATCTGGGCATGTTCAGCCGCGCCTCCCGGGTTCCATGACGGGGACCGCCCTCACGCCAGGTCGTCCGCCGGTCACCGACCTGCTGGCCGACCTCGCGCGGGGCATCCTGCGCATCCGGCTGGTCGCGGTCGCCCTCACGATCCTGTCGCTGCCGACCGCGGTGGTCCAGACGCAGGCGCTCAGCATCGCCCTGGTGGTCGCCATGGCGGTGTCGGTGATACCGCTGCTGTCCTGGGACCGGGTGGGGCCCGCGTTGCTGCGCCATCCCCTGCTGCTGACCCTGGACGCGGTGGTCGCGCTCGGTGTCATGCTGGTCGCCGGACCCCACAGCCCCTTCTTCTACTTCACCCTGGGCACCGCGGCGCTCGGCGGCCTGCTGTACCGCTGGGTGGGCGCCACGCTGTTCAGCCTCATCATGCTCGCCGGCTACGGGCTGGTGGTGACCTTCGCGGCGCGGCTGATCGACATCGACCCGACCTTCCACAACCTCGTCGGGATCCCCGCCCTCTACCCGATCATCGGCGCCGTCGGCGCCGGCATCAGAGCCCTCCTCGATCGGCAGGCCGCCACCGAGGAACGGCTCGAACACGCCAACGCGCGCGCCGCCGCCGCGGAGGAGCGGACCAGGCTGGCCCGCGAGCTGCACGACTCGCTCGGCAAGACGCTGCACGGGATCCAGCTGGCGGCCGCCGCCCTGCCGCACCGGATCAGCGCCGAGCCGCAGCGCGCGGGAGCCGACGCCGAGGCGATCGCCCGCGCGGCGCTCGTCGCGGCCAGCCAGGCGCGAGCGCTCATCACAGGCCTGCGCTCCGGCCCTGACCACGGCTCCCTACGGGAGGCTCTGGAGACGAGGATCGGCTCGTGGCGCGACGGTGGCGACATCGAGGTCGAGCTGAGCCTGGACGAGATCCAGCGACTCGGACCGGACACCTGCGATGAGCTGGTCGCCATCGCGGAGGAGGCGCTCCACAACGTCACACACCACGCGCAGGCCTCACACGTCCGCGTCGACCTGGCCATCGACGATGATTGCGCCGTCCTGCGGATCGTCGACGACGGCATCGGATTCGAGGTGCCCGCCCACCTCGCGACGCTCGCCGACGCGGGCCACTTCGGGCTGGTGGGCCTCCACGAGCGCGCCGAGCGGGCTGGAGGCCGGCTGCACGTGCGCTCGCGACCTGGCGAGGGGACCGCCATCGCCGTGCGCGTCCCACTGTCCGCCAGCGACATGGAAGCGCTCGTATGATTCGCGCGCTCATCGCAGACGACAACCCCGTGGTCCGGCAGGGCCTCGCGGCCCTGCTGGACGGCCAGGAGGGGATCCAGGTCGTGGCCCAGGCCAGCGACGGGGCGGAGGCGATACGCCTGGCCCGGGAGTCGGGGGCCACGGTCGCGCTGCTCGACGTCCGCATGCCGGGAACCGACGGCGTGACCGCCGCCGCGACCCTCGCGGGCTCGATGCCGGTGATGATGCTGACCTACACCGAGGACGAGCCCGTGGTGCTCCAGGCGGTGCAGGCGGGCGCAGCCGGGTACCTGGTCCACGGCCAGTTCGACCCCGATGAGCTGGTGCGCGCGGTGCGGACCGTCGCCGACGGACAGAGCATGCTGTCCCCGCAGGTGGCGGGCCTGCTGCTGCGCCATGTCCGCGAGCAGCCGCGGCCGGCGCCACGGGACCAGCACGGGCTCACCGCCCGTGAGGCGGAGGTGATGGACCTGATCGCACGCGGACGTACGAACCACCAGATCGCCGACGAGCTGTTCCTGTCCGACAAGACAATCAAGAACCATGTCAACCGCATCTACGCCAAGCTCGGGGCCCGCTTTCGCGCCGAGGCCATGGCCCTGTGGCTGGGGATCGAGGATGGGGGGCCCACGTCTTTGGGTCCGTCCACGGGCAGAAAGTTGGGCCCGTGAGCCCTCGTCGCGCAGCGATGACCGGCCTAACGTGTCACCAGGTCGTGCCGGTGTCCACAGGGGACACCGCCCCGAGCCCGACACCTCAAGGAGACGATCACCATGACCGAACTCACCATCCGCGGACTGGCATGGCTCTCGACGCTTCGGGACCGGCTCGAGCGGGAGCAGGGCGCGCTGTCGATCGAGCTCACGGGCGTGATCGTCGTGCTGGGCGTCCTCGTCACCGCCCTCATCGCCGGGGCGCAGGGTTGGGCTCCCCGGCTGACGAGCCTGGTCGACCAGTGGATCTCCAGCCTCGGCGCCTGATCCAGCCCAGCTCCACAGCGACGCCACGAGGCGGCGGCGGACTGCCGTCGCCTCGCGGTGTGCGCCGACCCGATCGCCGGAGCATCGACGCGGAGTCCATGCCCATGAGCACCGTCATCCACGATGACCAGCGCGGCACCATCTCGCCGCTGCTGCTCCTGCTTGCCGTCGCCCTGGTGACCCTCGGCGTGCTGCTCGCCCCCATGGGCGTCGGAGCGACGTTCCGCGCCAACGCCCAGACCGCGGCCGACGCGGCCGCGCTCGCCGGTGCGCAGGAGATGCGCGACCAGCTGTACCGCATGGACCACACCGCCACGGTCTCGAGCTTCGACTGGCCGCAGGTCTGCGCCAAAGCCGACGACTACGCGGGACGCAACGGCGCCGAGATGACGTCGTGCGAGCCCGGCGCGCCGTTCAGTGTGGTGGTCACCGTCCGCACGCTCGACTCCGTCGAGGCCATCCCGGGGCGCTCACCGGACCCGGACGACCCCGACGCTGAGTGGCGCTCCCGCGACTACGGCACCGTCGCGGCCACCGCCCGCGCCGAGGTCGACCCGGGCGACCTGCCCCCAGGCGTTGGCGGAGGTGGCGGCGGTGGCCTGCCGCCCGGCGACCCTCATCCCCCGCTGCTCGCCGACGCCCCGGAGACGACCGAGGACCGCTTCCGGGCACTGGTGGCGGAAGCCAGCCGGATCGACGCGCTGCAGCTCCCCTACCTGTGGGGGGGCGGGCACCAGGTGCCGATCCCACGGAACGGCCCGTTCGACTGCTCCGGCGCGGTGTCCGCGGTGCTCCGCTACGGCGCGGGATATGACATCGGCCCTGCGGTGTCCGGCCAGTTCGTCGACTGGCCGGCATCGGGGCCGGGCAGCGGCAAGGGCGTCGTCATCCACGCCTACGAGGGCCACATCTTCATCTCCATCGGCGGTCGCGGCTGGGGAACGGGCAGCGCACCCAACGGCGGCGCAGGCTGGCTGACGTACAACAGCCCGTACCACGGCCAGTTCCGGACTAGCCACATCCCCGAGTTCGAGGACCTTGATCCGAAGTTCATCGACGAGGTCATGGGCGAGGTGGCAGGCGGCGCAGGCGGCGGCGCGGGTGGCGGTTCGGGCAGCGGATGGAGCCTGGGCGCCGACGTCCGCCTCGTCCCCGTCGACGCCTGAGATCCCCCGGGGGCCCAGGGCTGTGGGCCCCGCGGGGGCGTGAACTTGGGCCTGGGAGCCCTCGTACCGCCGTCAGCGGGGACCTACCGTGCTGGTCAGGTCCGACACGGACCGTGGTCACGAAGACGCGCGAGGAGTGCCGATCATGCGGTGGATCTGGGACAGGCGGGACGAGCGCGGCTCGCTGTCGATGGAGTACGTCGGCGTCGTCGTCGTGGTCATGGTGCTCGTGCTGGCGCTGGTGGCCGCCGCGGGCGGCTGGGGCTCGTCGTTGGTGGCTGCGGTCGGTGAGCGTATCGACTGCCTGGCTGGCGGGGCGGGCTGCGAGGTGGCAGGCGACCCTGGCTCTGGCGGCGGTCCCCGCGGTGGCGATGGCGGCGATCCCGGCGGCGGTGATCCCGGCGGTGGGGACGGCGGCGATCCCGGAGACGGCGGCGATCCCGGCAGTGGGGACGGCGGCGACCCCGGTGACCCGCCTGGCGACGGGCCGGAGGACGGGGAGGCGGGCGGGCCGTCTGACCCTGGCGGCGGCTCGGACTCCAACACCAACGACAACGAGGCGGGCGACCCGGTCAACACCTTGAGCGGGGCGTTCGTCGTCACGTCGGTGGACGCCGCGACGCGCGGCCCTGGTCCCGGGTTCGAGCTGCTGCGCACGTACGACTCCACCCGCGAGCGCGTGGGCGCGCTGGGGCGCGGCTGGATGCACGGCTACGAGGCCGGGCTGGTCATCGACGCCGGCGAGGTCGTCTTCCGCAACGAGACCGGGGCGCTGATCCGCTACACCGAGGACGACGACGGCGGGTTCAGCGCCCACCCCGGCGTGACCGCGTCGCTGTCCGCCGACGACGACGGCTACCGCATCGACCGCGCCGACGGTGAGGTCCTGCGCTTCGACGACGACGGGCTCCTGGTGGCGATCGAGAGCCCGCTGGGTCTGGCCACGACGTTGGAGTACTCGAACGGGCGCCTGGCCGAGGTGACCGACGCCGTCGACCGCGCCACCGAGCTGACCTACGCCGACGACCGGCTCGCCTCGCTCACCACCCACGACGGCCGGCAGGTCACCTTCGCCTATGACCGCGACGGCCTGCTGACGGGGGTCACCGACCTGGCCGGGGCCACCCACAGGTTCACCTACGACGACGCGGGCCGGGTCGCGGAGGTCGTCAACCCCGACGGCGAGCTGGTGGTGGCCAACACCTACGACGACTCCCACCGCGTGGTCGCCCAGGTCGACGCCGCCGGCGAGGAGCACGCCTTCGCCTACGAGGGCGGCGAGGGTGAGGTCACCACCACCTACACCGACCCCGCGGGCGGCGACTGGGTCGACGCCTACCGCAAGCACCTGCTGGTCGCCAAGACCGACCCCCTGGGCCACCGGGTGACGTTCGGCTACGACGAGCGCAACCAGGTCACGCGCTTCACCGACGCCAACGACAACGCGATGCACCTGACGTATGACGGCGCGGGCAACCCGACCGCCATCGAGGGACCCGAGGACGCCGACTGGTCGTTCACCTACGACGACGACAACCAGCTGCTGACCGCCACCGACCCGCTCGGTCGCGTCACCCGCCTGTCCTACAACGACGACCGGTCGCTGGCCCGGGTCGAGCAGCCCGACGGCGCGACCACGACGCTGGCCTACGACGCGGACCTGCCCGGCCTGGCCACTGCGTTGACCGATCCCAACGGCAACACCACGCGCCTGGCCTACGACGACCTCGGCCAGCCCACCGAGGTCGTGACCGCGGACGGCGCGCGCTTCACCCTCGCCTACGACCGGCGCGGCAACCTCGCCGAGGTCGTCGACGCGCTCGGCAACACGTCAGGCGCAGACGCCGCCGACCACCGCTGGACGTTCGCCTACGACGACGCGAGCCGGCTGGTCCGCCAGACCGACCCGCTGGGCGACGCGGTCGCGTTCGCCTACGACGGGCTGCACAACGTCGTGAGCGTGACCGCGGCCGACGGGGCAAAGACCCGCTACGCCTACGACGCGCGCAACCTGCTGGCCAGCGTCGTCGACCCGCTGGGGGCGAGGACCGAGTTCGCCTACGACGCCGCCGGCAACCTGGCGAGCACGACGAGCCCGACCGGCGAGCGGACGTCCTACGGCTACGACCCCGCGCGCCGGCTCACGCGGGTCCAGGCGCCGACCGGCCAGCAGTGGACCTACGCCTACGACCCCGCCGGCAACCTCACCGAGGTCGTCGACCCCCGCGGGGAGGGCGAGTCCGGCACGATCAGCATCGCCTACGACGACCTCAGCCGGCCGGTGCGCACCGCCTACGGCGACGGGACGCCCGGGGCCGAGGTCACGCTCGACGCCGCAGGACGTCCGGTCGCGCTCGACGACGGTGTCGGCACCGAGACCTACGAGTGGGACGCAGCGGACCGCCTTGTCGGCTTCGAGCGCGACGGGCGGTCGTTCGGCTACGCCTACGACCCGGCCGGCAACCTGACCGAACGCACCCTGCCGGACGGCTCGGCGCTGGCCTACGCCTACGACGAGGTCAACCGGCTGGTCGGCGTCGACGGCGGGGGCGCGAGCGCCAGCTACGCCTACGACGTCAGCGGTCGCCTCACCGAGGCCGTCCTGGGCAACGGCACGACCACCGCGCTTAGCCACGACGCTGTGGGGCGCGTGCTCGAGGCGGCCACGTCCGGCCCCGAGGGCCAGGTCGACGCCCGCGTCTACACCTATGACGCGGCGGGCCGCGTCGCGGCCGAACGGACCCCCGACGGCGCGGTCGACTACGCCTACGACGCGCGCGGCCAGCTCGTCGAGGCCACCACGACCGACGCGGACGGCGAGGCTACCGGGGAGCTGGCGTTCGCCTACGACGCCGCCGGACGGCGCACCTCCGCGCAGCGGGACCGCGCCGCCACCAGCTACGCCTACGACGACGGCGGCCAGCTCACGCGCGTCGACGGCGGCGGCGAGGACCGCCAGGTCGACCACGACGCGGCGGGCAACGTCACCCGCCTCGGGGACACCACGTTCAGCTACGACCTCGCCGGTCGCATGACCGGCGCCCAGACGCCGGACGGCGAGGCCACCTACGCCTACGACGGCGCCGGTCGCCAGGTCCGCGCGGAGCGCCCGTCGGGGAACACGGAGTCGCTGTGGGACCCGCTCGGCTCGCAGGCCAGTCCCACGGTCGTGTCCGAGGGCGGCTCCACCGACACCATGCTCGCCGGTCTGGGGGTCGTGTCCCAGCGCGCCGACGACGGCGGCTCGGACTACCTCACCGGCGACCTCAACGGCAGCACGGTCACCGCCACCGGCCCGGACGGCGGGGTGTCGGCGCGGTTCGACTACGGGCCGTTCGGAACCGACGCCGGCGCGTCCGGCGCGGCCGCGGAGGGCATACACCCGCGGTTCGCGGGGTCGATGCAGGATGACCTCACCGGCCTGTACCAGATGGGCGGCCGCCCCTACGACCCGACGCTGGGCGCCTTCCTGACCTCCTCCGGGGGCGCCGGCGCCGGCCAGGGCGGCTTCCAGTCCGGGTACAGCCTCGCCGGCAACAACCCCATCGGCCTGCGCTCCGGCGCTGGCCTGGGCATGGGCGTCGCCGGGGCCGGCGTCGGCCTCGGAGGCGGCGGCTACGGCCAGTACCAGGTGCTGCCGGTCATCGCCGTCATCGCCATCGGCGCCGGGATCGGCGCGGTGGTCGGCGGGGGCTCGGAGGCCGCCGGACAGTTGATCGAGGCGGGCTGCTTCTGCCCCGGCCAGATCGAGTGGGGTCCTGTCGCGCTCGAGACCGGCATCGGCGGGCTCATCGGCGGCGTGAGCGGCGGGGTCGGCAACTGGATCAAGGGCATCGGGGCCGTCGGGGGCATCGC
>JACDBB010000031.1 GCA_013695145.1 Euzebyales bacterium | reverse complement strand
GCCGGGGCGGTGCGGCCACCGACCGTGTGGTGGACCCGTGGACGTTCGGCGACGACCTGCTGCGCGGCTGGTGCCACTTGCGCAAGGGCGAGCGCGCGTTCGCCGTCGACCGCGTCGGCCGCGCCCGTCTGCTGCCGACGGCGGTGGACCACCCCCCGCCGAGCATTCGCCCGAGGCCCTAAACGGTCCGCAGCCCTCCCGCTGCCCGTTTGTGCCCGTTTCGCTATGGGTAGCCCATCACTTGGTCGCTGCCCTTGTGCTGAGGCTACTTGTGGGCTAGAAGTCCTCGCAGGCGGTCGTGTTCGGTCACGAATCGGGCAAGGACAGGCGAACCCATGTACGCCGTCGAGCGACGACACTGGATCGTGCGGCATTCCCGCGCGGCGGGCCGCGTCGAAGTCGCGGGAGTCTGCGAGGAGCTCGGGGTCGCACCCGAGACCGTCCGCCGAGACCTCACCGCGCTCGAGCGGCAGGGCCTTGTCCGGCGCGTCCACGGCGGAGCCATCCCGGTAGAGCGTCTCGGCTTCGAGGGTGAGCTCGAACGCCGGGCCGACGCGCGACGTGACGAGAAGGCCAGGATCGCCAGTGCAGCCCTGGTAATGCTGGAGAACGCCGAGTCGGTCTTCCTCGACGAGGGCTCGACTGTCCAGGCGCTCGCCGAGCAGCTGCACCCCGAACGCCCCCTCACGGTGGTGACGGCTGCGCTGCCGACGGCGTGCCTGCTGGCCCAGCGCCCCAACGTTACGGTGCTCGCGCTCGGGGGGCGCGTGCGTGGGCACACCCTCGGTGTCGTCGACCACTGGGCGGTCGGCATGCTCGCCGACCTCGTCCTCGACCTGGCGGTGACGGGCACGAACGGAATCAGCCTGGAGCACGGGCTGACGTGTCCGGACACCACGGTGGCTGCGGTCAAGAGCGCGGGCATCGCCGCCAGCCGGCGCACGATCCTGCTCACCGACCACACGAAGTTCGGCGTCGACTCCTTCTGCCGGTTCGCAGGCCTCCGCGACCTCGAGGCGGTCGTGAGCGACCGCGCGGCCCCGGAGCGCTACGTGCGGCAGCTGCGCTCGCAGGGCGTCGAGGTGGTCCAGGCATGAGAAGGATCACGCTCATGCGGTTGATGGGCGGCAGGACTGACAGCTCCACCTCTACGACACCAGCCGAACGAGACCTCAGCAACCAGGAGGAAGCCGTGGTGACACGCAGCTCCAACCGCAACATCGTCAGCGCCATCGTGCTGGGGGTCGCCATCGCGCTCCTCGCCGCCTGCAGCGGTGCAGGCACCCCGTCGGACGACGGAAGCGTCGGGGCCGCCGGGGAGCCGCCACCGACCGACGGTGCCACCGGCGAGACCGTCGCAGGTGCGGACACGATCACCGTGCTCATGGTCGGCAACCCGCAGATGGAAGACATCCAGGGACTCACCGAGGAGCATTTCACCGCGGAGACCGGCATCGACGTCCGCTTCACGATCCTGCCGGAGAACGAGCTGCGCGACCGGGTCACCCAGGACGTCGCGACGCAGGCCGGCCAGTACGACGTCGTCACCATCGGTGCTTTCGAGGCGCCGATCTGGGCGGACAACGGCTGGCTCACCGACCTCTCCGGATACCTCGCGGAGGACGAGGAGTTCGACGGAGACGATCTACTGCAGCCGATGGTCACGTCGCTGTCCGGGTCCGACGGCAACCTCTACGCGGCACCGTTCTACGGAGAGTCGTCCTTCCTGATGTACCGCATCGACCTGTTCGAGCAGGCCGGACTCGAGATGCCGGAGCGGCCGACCTGGGACGAGGTGGCGGAGTTCGCCGCGGAGCTGGACGGGATCGAGCCGGGGGTGGCGGGCATCTGCCTGCGCGGTCTGCCCGGCTGGGGTGAGCTGTTCGCCCCGCTCACGACTGTCGTCAACACCTTCGGCGGCACCTGGTTCACCGAGGACTGGGAGGCACAGGTAGATGGGCCGGAGTTCACCGAGGCGACGCAGTTCTACGTCGACCTGGTCCGCGAGTACGGGCAGGACGGTGCCGCGCAGTCGGGCTTCACAGAGTGCCTGAACACCTTCGCTCAGGGTCGCGCCGCCATGTGGTACGACGCCACGTCGGCGGCCGCGTCCGTGGAGGACCCCAACGTCAGCTCGGTCGCTGGCAACGTCGGCTACGTCTATGCACCGGTCAAGGAGACCGAATCGTCCGGTTGGCTGTGGGCCTGGGCCTGGGCGATGCCGCAGACTACCCAGCGGGCCGAGGCGGCCTGGGAGTTCATCTCCTGGGCGTCGGGAAAGGACTACGAGCGCCTCGTCGGCGAGGAGCTGGGCTGGGCCAGGGTGCCAGCTGGCAAGCGTGCCTCGACCGCCGAGGTCCCCGAGTACCAGGAGGCCGCCGCCGCTTTCTACGAGATCACCCAGAACGCGATCCAGGAGGCCGACCCGCAAGGTCCGGGCGTCCAGCCCAGGCCGACGGTGGGCGTGCAGTTCGTTGGCATCCCGGAGTTCGCCGACCTGGGCACCCGAGTGTCGCAGGAGGTGAGCGCCGCCATCGCGGGGCAGGGCACCGTGGAGCAGGCCCTGGCTGACGGGCAGCGACAGGCCGAGGCGGTCGCCGAGAACTACCGGGACTGACGTCATGACCGCCGTGGCCACGCGTCCGCGACGCTCCGCGCCCCCACTACGGACACACGCTCCCGACCGGCGGGAGCGGTGGCGCCGGCGCCTGCCGCTCCTGCCGGCGCTGGTGTTCCTCATCATCGTGACCCAGCTGCCGTTTCTCACCACGGTGGGCATCTCGTTCACTGACTGGAACATCCTGCGTCCCGGGCAGCGCGGCTTCGCCGGTCTCGGCAACTACGTGACGGTCTTCACCGACGGCCGCCTGCGAGCGGCGACGGTGAACACGGGCGTCCTGACCGCGTCCACTGTCCTGGTGGCGCTGCTGATCGGGCTCGGCCTCGCCATGCTGCTCGACCGCTCCTTCCGCGGCAGGGGCCTGGTCCGGACGCTGTTGATCGCACCGTTCCTGGTAATGCCCATGGCGTCGGCCCTGCTGTGGAAGCATGCGCTGTACAACCCGAGCTACGGTCTGCTCAACGGCACCATGAACGCCGCAGGCCAGGTCTTGGGGTTCCAGGCCCCGACGGTGGAGTGGATCTCCACGATGCCGATGACTGCGGTCGTGGCGTCGCTGGTCTGGCAGTGGACGCCGTTCATGATGCTCATCCTCCTGGCCGGGCTGCAGAGCCAGTCGACCGAGGTCATCGAGGCTGCCTCGGTGGACGGTGCGGGTGGTCTGGCCACGTTCCGCTACATCACGCTGCCCCATCTGCGCCAGTTCCTGGAGCTGGCCGTGCTGCTCGGCTCGATCTACGTCGTCCAGACGTTCGACGCCGTGTTCACCATCACCCAGGGCGGACCGGGCACGGCCACCACGAACCTGCCCTATGAGATCTACCTGACGATGTTCCGCAAGTACGAGTACGGCGAGGCGGCCGCGGCCGGCGTGGTGGTCGTGATCGGCACGATCATCGTGGCGACCTTCGCACTGCGCGTGGTGTCCTCGCTGCTCAGAGACGAGAGGGTGACGTGACCGCCACTACGACCGCGCGCCGAGGCCGCATCCGACCCTCGGCGCGTCCGCCCGAGACCGCTGTCCGCAGGCGTGGACGCGCGTGGACCGTCCTGGCGTGGATCGCAGCCGCGGTGTTCTTCGCGCCGGTGGCCTGGATGGTGCTGACCTCGCTGCACGCCGAGGTCGACGCCGCCACCAACCCGCCGAGCCTGTTCGCCCCGCTGACGCTCGACCAGTACCGCCTGCTGTTCGGGCGCAACATCACCCCCTTCCTCGTGAACTCTCTCATGGCGTCGGTCCTGTCCACCCTGCTCGTGCTGGGGCTGGCCATCCCCGCCGCGTACGCGCTGTCGATCCGCCCCGTCGAGCGGTGGCGCGACGTGATGTTCTTCTTCCTGTCGACGAAGATGCTGCCGGTCATCGCCGCCCTGCTGCCGATCTACCTGATCGTCCAGCGGCTCAACATGCTGGACAACGTCTGGACGCTGGTGGTCCTCTACACCGCGTTCAACCTCCCGATCGCGCTGTGGATGATGCGGTCGTTCCTCCGCGAGGTCCCGCGCGAGATCCTGGAGGCGGCGCAGGTCGACGGTGCCGGGCTCGTCACGACGCTCAGGTCGGTGGTCGCGCCCGTCGCCCTTCCCGGGATCGTGGCCACCGGCCTGATCTGCTTCATCTTCAGCTGGAACGAGTTCTTGTTCGCGGTCAACCTCACGGCCACCCGCGCCGCCACCTCGCCGGTGTTTCTCGTCGGCTTCATCACCAACGAGGGGCTGTTCCTGGCACGGCTGTGCGCCGCCGCGACGCTGGTGTCGCTGCCGGTCCTCATCGCCGGCTGGGCGACGCAAGACAAGCTCGTGCGCGGCCTGTCGCTGGGGGCCGTCGAGTGAGGGCGGCCGTCATCAGCGCGCCGGGCGAGCTGGAGGTGGCCACGGTCGACGATCCGGCGCCGGGCCTACGCGAGGTGGTGGTCGATGTCGCTGCTTGCGGGATCTGCGGGACCGACCTGCACATCCTGGAGGGGGAATTCGCCCCGTCGCTGCCGGTCGTGCCGGGGCACGAGTTCGCGGGCGAGGTCGTGGCGGTCGGCTCGGGCGTAACCGAGGTTCTTGTCGGCGACCAGGTGGCCGTCGACCCCTCGCTGCACTGCGGCGAGTGCCGCTACTGCCGCCGCGGTCGGGGCAACCTCTGCGAGCGGTGGGCCGCGATCGGGGTCACCACCGCAGGCGGGGCCGCCGACTACGCCGTCGTACCGGTCGCGAACTGCTTCGTGCTCCCCGAAGGCTGCGATCCTGCGGACGCCGCCCTCATCGAGCCGTTGGCGTGCGCGGTCCGGGGCTTCGACGTGCTGCAGCACGCCCTGGCGGACCACTACCTCGTCTATGGCGCCGGAACGATGGGCCTGATGATGGCGCAGCTCGCCCAGCGCGCAGGTGCTGCCACGGTCAGCGTGGTCGACATCAACCCCTCGCGACTGGTCGCCGCTCGGGAGCTGTCCCTCTCCTACGCGGTCACGGCAGCGGACGAGCTGGAACGGGAGCGCGGGTGGGACATCGTCATCGACTGCAGCGGTGCCGTCGCCGCGATCGAGGACGGTCTGGGCCGCGTGGCACCCGGCGGAACGTTCCTCCAGTTCGGCGTGAGCGCCGAGCAGGCCACAGCCCGCATCTCGCCCTACCGAATCTACAACTCCGAGATCACCATCACGGGGTCGATGGCGGTGCTGCACAGCTTCGAGCGCGCAGGCGAGCTGTTCGTCGGCGGAGCGCTGCGCCCCGACGTGCTGATCAGCGACCGGGTCCCGCTGACCGACTACGCGGAGGCGATCACCCGCTTCCAGTCAGGAGACAGCCGCAAGATCCAGGTGCAGCCGCGCCTGTCGCGCAACAGCGGGGAGCATCCGTGGACGTCCTGATCGTCGGCGACCAGTTCATCCCGGCCCGCTGCTACCTCGACGCATTCGGCACCCACGACGACGGCGAGCTCATCGCGGTCCGCGCCGTCGACTGGGCGGGCGACAAGGCAGAGCAGCACGAGCTGCAGCAGCGCATGGAGCGAGCCGGCCCGAACGTGCTGGACCCGCCGTTCGAGTTCCTGGACGCCATGCGCGATGCGGAGGCCCTGTGCCTGCACTTCGCGCCGGTCGGGCGGGCGCTGCTGGACGCGGCTCCTCGCCTGCGCCTCATCGCCGTGGCTCGTAGCGGCCTCGAGAACGTCGACGTCACCGCCGCGACTGCCCGCGGCATCGGCGTGGCACCGGCCCACGGACGCAACGCCGGTGCCGTCGCCGAGCTGCAGATCGGCCTCATTCTGGCTGAGGCGCGCAACATCGCTCGCGCCGACGCCAGCATCAAGGAGGGAGGCTGGCGCAAGGAGTTCCCAGGCCTTCGCCTGGAGCTCACAGGCCGCGTCGTGGGCATGGTGGGGTTCGGGCACGTCGGCCGCGCGTTCGCCCAGCGCGTCGCCGGCTTCGGCGTGCGCCTGCTCGCACACGACCCCTTATGCTCCGACGAGCTGCTCGCCCGGTACGACGCGGAGCGCGCGTCCAGCCTCGAGGAGGTCTTCGCCGCCGGCGACTTCGTGGTGGTCCAGGCGCGTCTGACGGAGCAGACCGAGCGCTTCATCACCGCCCGGCACCTCGCGCTCATGCCGCCGCACGCCTACTTCATCAACGTCTCCCGCAGCCGCCTGGTGGACAACGACGCGCTGCTCGACGTGCTCGAGCGCCACGCCATCGCGGGCGCCGGGCTCGACGTGTTCGACGAGGAGCCCTTGCCGGCCGACAGCCCCTGGCGCAAGCTCGACAACGTGACGCTCACGACGCACTTCGGCGGGGACACCGAGGACACCAACCGGCGGTCCGCGGGACTCGTCGCCGACGCGGTGATGGCGTTCGCACGGCAGGGTCGGGTGCCCGCAGCGGCCAACGCCGTCGAGCTCGGATGGGCCTGAGCGACGGGCTCCTGCTTGGCATCGACGCTGGGCAGACGACCACCAAGGCGGCGTTGTTCGAACTGGATGGCCACCAGGTCGCCTGCGGCGAGGCGGTGATCGACACGACCGCCCCCGCGCCGCGCTGGCAGGAGCGGTCCATGGCCGAGGTCTGGGACGGCTGCGTCAGCGCGGTGCGGCGGTGCCTCGACGCGGCGCCCCAGGAGCCCGAGGTGGTCCTCGGTGTGGGGGTGTGCGGTCACGGCGACGGGCTGTACCTCGTCGACGAGAAGCTCGATCCGATCGAGCCTGCGGTGCTCGCCACGGACTCCCGTGCCCACGGCTACGCGGCGCGGACATGCACCGGCCCGGTGGGGGAACGGGCGCTGGAGCTGACGGGCCAGGTCCCGTTCGCCGCCTCGCCCGCGTCGCTGCTGGCGTGGCTCCGCGATCACCGGCCGGAGACGTACGCGCGCGTCCGCTGGGCGCTGCACTGCAAGGACTGGATCCGCCTGCGACTGACGGGGGAGGTCGCCACCGACCCGACGGAGGCCAGCGCCTCGTTCGCCGACGTCTCCACCCAGGACTGGAGCGCTGAGGCGCTGGCCCTGTACGGGCTCGAGGAGCTGGCCACGGCCCTGCCGCCGATCCGCGGGTGCGCGGAGCTCGCGGGACGCCTGACCGCGGAGGCCGCGAGCGCCACCGGTCTGCCGGCGGGCATTCCCGTGGTCACGGGGGCGCACGACGTGGATGCCGCGGCGTTGGGGGTCGGGGCGACGTCGCCCGGGGCGCTGAGCGTCGTCATGGGCACCTTCAGCATCAACCAGGTCGTCGCGGAGGAGCCTCGCCGTGACGTCCGCTGGCAGGCTCGCGCGTTCCTGGAGCGCGGGCGGTGGCTGCACATGTCCACGTCGCCCTCTAGCGCCAACAACCTCGAGTGGGTGGTCCGTCAGTTCGGGCCCCACGGACCCTCCGGGCGACCTGATCACGAGGCCGCGCTAGCGGAGGGCTGCGCCGCGGCGCGGCGGGGGGAGGCCGACGACGCACCGATCTTCCTTCCGTTCCTGTACGGCTCTCCGCACGGCGACGACCTAGGCGCGGGGTGGGTCGGCCTTCGCGGCTGGCACGACCGTGGCGACGTGCTGCGGGCCGTGCTCGAGGGCGTCGTCTTCAACCACCGCACGCACGTCGAGGTCCTGTCCGGGTCCTTCGACGTGCGCGGACGCCCCGCCCGGCTGTGCGGCGGGGGCGCACGCAGCAGCCACTGGTCGCAGCTGTTGGCGGACGGGCTCGGGCTGGGCGTCGAGGTGACGGACGCCGATGAGGCCGGGGCCCGTGGCGCAGCCATGCTCGCAGGGCTTGGCATCAGCGCCTACGCGGACGTCCCGGCGGCGGTGGAGCGGGCCGTCCGGGTGGTTCGCTCTCACGAACCGGATGCGCGGGCGCAGGAGCGGATGGCTGCCGGCTTCGACCGCTACCGCGCCGTGGTGGAGGCGCTCCTATCCTAGCCCAAGCCTAGTTCCGCTGGCCTCGTCGAGGCGCGCCAGCTCGTCGGGGGTGAGCTCGAGGTCGACGGCCTGGAGGCTGTCCCGGATGGTCTCCGGCCGGCTGGCGCCGGGAATCGGGATGACGACGGGAGCCTTCGCCAGCTCCCAGGCCAGCGCCACCTGGTGCGGTGACACGCCGCGCTCTTCGGCGACGCCCGCGAAGACGCTGTGGCTCGGTCCCAGATCCTTGGCCTTGCCGATCCCGCCGAGCGGCGACCACGGCAGGAACGCGATGCCGTGCTCGTCGCAGAACGCCAGCTCGTCCTCGGAGCCGCGGAAGCGGGGGGAGAACTCGTTCTGCACGCTGGCCAGCGGCAGGATGCTCATGGCCTCGCGGATCTGCTCCACGCTGGCGTTGGAGATGCCGGCGAGCTGGATCTTGCCCTCCTCCTGGAGCTCACGAAGGGTCCCGACCGACTCGGCGTAGGGCACCTCGGGATCGGGCCGGTGGTACTGATAGAGGCCGATCACGTCCACCCCGAGCGCCTTCAGGCTTGCCTCGCACGCGCTGCGCAGGTGCTCGGGTCGCCCGTCCACCTCCCAGCCTCCGTCAGCGGTGCGGGTGTGGCCGCCCTTGGTCGCGACGAGCACCTCGCTGGCGTCGCCGGACCACTGGCTGACAGCGGCGGCGATCAGGCGCTCGTTGTGGCCGGTGTCCGCCTCGTTCTCGCAGTAGGCGTCCGCGGTGTCGATCAGGCGGACGCCGGCGTCCAGCGCCGCGTGGATCGTGCGGATCGACTGGTCCTCGTCATGGCTGCCCTCGAGAGACATCGGCATGCCGCCGAGGCCGATGGCGCTGACGGTCCTGCCGGCGATGGTGCGGGTCTGCATGCTGTGCGCTCCTGTCGGTGTCAGCATCTGAGGACGGTGCTTCGCACCGCCACCACCGGGATTGGGAGAATCGCCCTCGCAAGCTCGGGCGCATTCACGTGTCAGGTGGATGCCCAAGGCCTACCCACTCCCCACCTCGTTGAAGGGTTGAGCCGGCATACCGGATCAACCGTTCAACGAACGGCAGGCTGGCGCACATTGGGTCGTTGGTGTAACATTCTGCTTAGTATGTTACTGAATCGATGGTTAGGGATCACGTGAGGCCGTTCTACGGCCGGGCTGCGCTCTTGGGCCGGCTTCGGGCTCAGCTCGCCGACATCGAACAGACGGGCCAAGGCCGCATGCTGGCTGTGCGCGGACGACGCCAGACGGGCAAGTCTCGCGTGCTGACAGAGCTGGTGGAGAGCTCGGGGCTGCCATACCTGTTCTTCACCGGCGTGAAGGACGCGAGCCCACCGGCGCAGCTTGATCACCTGATCACCGACGTCCGCTCGGCGCGGCGCCCACTGCCGGACGCCGATGTGCTGTTCGCCGCCCGCCCAGCTAGCTGGCACGACGCGTTCTCACGGATCGCCGCGGCCTGCGCCACGGAACCCACAGTCGTGATCCTCGACGAGTTCCCTTGGGCTTGGGGGGCCGACCCGACCCTCGACGGTGTGCTGCAGAACATCTGGGACAAACGACTCGAGGCCTCCCCGACGCTGTTCGCGCTGGTGGGATCCGACCTTGCGATGATGGAGCGATTGACTGCCCACGACCGCCCGCTGCACGGACGCACCAAGGACGTGGTGGTCGAGCCCTTCAACCCAGCTGAGTGCGCCGCGGTCCTCGGGTCAGACGCCGGCGCCGTGGCGGCGCTCGATGCCTACCTGGTCACCGGCGGCTATCCCCGCCTGGTGAGCGAGCTCACCAGGGCAGGCACCGTGGGCACGTTCGTCAAGGATCAGTTCGCCGACGAGAACAGCGACCTCGTGGTAGTCGGGCAGCGTTCGCTGGATGCTGAGTTTCCGGAGGGTGTCCACGCTCGCAGGGTCCTCTCCGCCATTGGAGCGCACGAGGTCGGCCACGCCACTTTCTCGAGCGTTGTCGGCAAGCTCGGCGACGACAACAAGACCTCTACCGCCACCACTCGTGCCGTCAAGATGCTCACCGACACCAAGCGCATCCTGGCCGTGGACCGTCCAGTCGGCGCCAAGCCGAGCACGAAGCTGCGCCGGTACCGGATCGACGACAGCTACCTGCGGTTCTGGTTCCGCTTCGTCGAGCAACAGATCAGCAGCATCTCACGCGGTCGACACGACATCGCGATCGGGACCTTCGAGCGTGACTGGTCGACCTGGCGAGGAAAGGCCATCGAACCCGTCGTCCACGACGCCGTGTTCCGCCTCGCCGGTTCGCACCCCTCGCTGACCACCATCACCGAGGTGGGGAGCTGGTGGAACCGCAGCAACAGCCGCGAGTACGACATCGTCGCCGCTGACCGCGGCCACCGGATCGTTGCGATCGGCACCGTGAAGTGGCGCCCGCGGAAGCAGGTCACCGGTGGTGAGCTCGCCACCCTGACCGAAGGGCGGAGCGTGATCCCCCGCGCCGGTGGCGCCCGCTTGCTCGCCGTCGCTCCCACGGGAGCCGCCGCCGACGCACACCCCGATCTGGTGCTCACAGCGGACGACCTGCTCGGAGCCTGGCCGACTTGACCCACTCCCGCCGCGTTGAAGGGTTGAGCCGGCATCCCGGATCAACCGTTCAACGAACACCGGACTGGCTCCCGCTGTGGCGTGCGCTCCCGCGAGGAGCGGGGTCCGGGCTGCAAGGGGACAGGACATGTCCGATGGTTCGACGCGGACGGCGGGCGACGTGGCGATGGCGCTCGTCGGCACCGTGCTGCAGGCGTGGCGGGATGCTGGCCGCGCGGAGCGGGTCGAGTACGCGACCCGCACGCTGCTGATGGCCAGCGGGCTGTTCCACCTCGGGGTCTCGCCGTCGACGGCGGGCCGTGGTCCGGGCCGGTGTCGTGGCGCAAACCCGCGACGTTCGGGTTGTCGTTCGGGCTGACCGCCGTGACGCTCACCTACGTCTCCACGAAGGTGCGGCTGTCGCGGCG
>JACDBB010000017.1 GCA_013695145.1 Euzebyales bacterium | reverse complement strand
GCGGTGTCGCCGTCGGAGGCGTCATCGGCCAGCGCTGGCGCAAGGACGCTCGCATCAACGACGAGCACGGTCCTCCCCGACCAGATCGGCCGCCATCGAGAACGACACTCGTCCGCCAGCCCTGCCGCCGGGGCGCTCGGCACCTCGTCGACGGTCGGTGAGTCTGCCTCCTCGATCAAGCAGAGCGCCAGTCCTTGGCGTGCGGCAAGGCACGAGGCAAGGGCAGCCTGCGAAGACGAGCCCATGGGTCTGCTCGTGAGCTTGCCGCCGGGGCGTACGCTCGGCGAGTGGCGACTGCAGAAGAACTACCGCCGGGTCTCCCGGAACCAGCCGACGACGGCGCAGCTCGACACCTGCCCGGCTCCGCCGTGCCGGCCATGCCGCTGCCCTCGACCCACGGAGGCAGCGTCGACCTGCGCAACGTCGGCAGTCCGCGGGCCGTCGTCTACGTCTACCCCATGACCGGCCAGCCCGGTGTCGCACCGCCAGCCGATTGGGACATGATCCCGGGGGCCCGCGGGTGCACCCCGGAGGCGTGCGGCTTCCGCGACCATCATGAGGCGCTCACGCAACTCGGCGCCGAGGTGTTCGGGGTCTCCGGCCAGTCGACCGAGTACCAAGCCGAGGTCGCCGAGCGCCTGCACCTGCCGTTCGCGCTCCTGTCCGACGACGGGTTCCTGCTCGCGCGGCAACTTCGGCTGCCGACCTTCTCCGTCGAGGGCTCAACGCTGTACAAGCGCCTGACGCTCGTGGTGAACACAGGCAGGGTCGAGCACGTCTTCTACCCCGTCTTTCCCCCCGATGCGCACGCCGAGCAGGTCGTCGACTGGCTCCACGACAACCCGATCTAGCTCTAGCCGGCCGTGGCCGGTCACGTTTCGCCGCCGGTGCCGGTCAGATGCCGTCGTAGCCACCGCGCCGCGTGGCGGTCGACCTGGGCTGCGTGGACGCCTTGCGGGGCGGGCTCGACGCCGGGTTCGTCGGCCAGGGCGTGGCCCATACCCGGGATGACCACCAGCTCGGCACGCTCCGGATCGGCATAGCGGCTCACCAGGGCGTCGCGGAGCTGTTGCGCCGGCTCGTGGAAGCCTTGAGGCTCGTCGTCGCCGCCGACCACCAGGAGCACCGCCGGCTCACCCCGCTTGGCGATCTCGTCGGCACGGGCGACAAAGTCCAGACGCCGCGCCACCTCCAGGGAAGCTTCCGACCAGGGGTAGGTGAAGTCGTAGCGCCTCGCGAGGGCTTCCACAACCGGGTGCAGCCGTACCAGCGGACTGACCAGGACGGCGGTGCCGATCGCGACGTCGCTCTCAGCAAGGACGAGCTGCGCGACCGCAGCTCCCACCGATCCGCCAAGCACCCCGATCGACCCGTCGCCGAGGTCGAGCTGACCGCGCAAGGCCGCGAGCGCGGGCACGAACTCCGCTGCAGCCTGGTGGGTGATCGGGCCCTGCAGGTTGAGGACCGCGTCCTCGAAGCCCAGCCTCGTGAGCTCCTCATCCCCGCCGGGAGGGGTCCGGGACCCGCTCAACGGCAGACCCAGGTAGATCCGCCAGGCGTCGAGCCCGCTGAGCGGCAAGGCGGCCGCGAACGCCACCTCCGTGCGGGGGGCGTCCATCAGGTGCCACGCCACCACGATCGGCTTCGAGCCGCTTGGTGGGGTGATGGGCGGTACGGCGACGAACGGGACTCCGGCTGCGACGCCGGTGATCTGCGCGGCTTGGATCGACATTCTGACTCCTCCTCCTCCGATGGCAACTGTACGTTGTCCAATATAGTTGAACGGCGTACAGTACGCAACATGAAGCGACGTCGGACTCCCGGCCAGCGGGCCGGCCTCAGCCGAGCCCAGGTACTCGACGCCACGCACCGACTGCTGGCCGAACACGGCCTGGACGGGCTCACGATGCGCACCCTGGCCGAGCGCCTCGAGGTGGCGCCCAACGCCCTCTACAGCCACGTCACCAGC
The DNA here is from genome assembly GCA_013695145.1 of Euzebyales bacterium. GTDB lineage: Bacteria > Actinomycetota > Nitriliruptoria > Euzebyales > Egibacteraceae > JACDBB01. Next base: position 9,080 of record JACDBB010000017.1, on the reverse strand, counting down.
AAGACCGCACTCATCGACGCCGTCCTGGACGACGTCCTGGCCGAGGTCGAGGCTCCCGCTCCAGGCGTCGGGGACCCGAGCGCCGGGCTGCATGACCTGATGATCTCGACCTATCAGGTCCTCCTGGTCCACCGCGATCTCGTGCCTGCCTATCTCGCGCGCCAAGGGGCTCGAGGGCCCAACGCGCAGCGTCTCGGCGAGATCATGCTCGAGCTCCTCGATCGGGCGGGAGTGAGCGGAGCCCGTGCACCCGAGGCCATGCGGGTGCTCATCGTCTACACGATCGGGTTCGCGGCCTTCGCCACACGCCCGCCGATCGATGCCGGCGCCAGCGGCCCTGTGCCCGGCGAGGAGCTGACGGGGAACTTCGTGAGCGGGCTGCGCTGGCTCCTCGCGGGGATCGCCGCGCCGAACACCGCCGTCAATCCGAGGGGGCGGGCTGGTCGACGTGATGCCTGAGGACGCGAACCTGGGGTGCGTCGGCGACGAGCCGATGCTGACGATCCGGGCGGTGCCATCTCCCCGCGACGCGAGACCCGCGACCAGCTGACGGGGACATCCCCCACTTCCCACCACCGGGACCACTCGCACCCCGCCTGACCACCCTGCGGCGGGGGCGCTGGTCGGCGCACCCGCGTGGCTGCACCCCGCTGGCGGGGTGTTCACGCAGGAGGGCGGGCATCGGTTTCGGGAACACCCCACTCGCCACCACCCCTGTTGACCTGCGTCTTTCCGCGCGTGCTCGCTTCAGATCCCGGCGAAAGTGGCGACTGGTGATTGACAGGTGGAGGAAAGTGGTGGACAGTGGGGCTTCCTGGAGTGCCGGGGCAGGGAGTGAACGGCGAGGCCATGGCAGTGGCCGACCCCGCAGAGGACGGCTGGAGGCGCGCGATGTTCGTGGGGGAGTACCAGCACACGCTGGATCCCAAGGGGCGCGTGATCCTGCCGTCGGCCTTCCGCGACGAGCTGACGGACGGGGTCGTGATGACGGTCGGGCTGGACAACAGCGTCGCGGTCCACTCGCCACCGCACTGGGAGCAGGTGGTGCAGCAGCTGCGCGCGCTGCGCACCACCGCCGCGCGCGAGCGTCGCTTCGTCCGGATGATGATGGCCTCCGCCCACCCCCAGCAGCTCGACCGCCAGGGCCGCCTCTCGGTGCCGGCCCGGCTGCGGACCTACGCCGGCCTGACCAAGGACGTCGCCGTCGTCGGCAACGACGAGCACCTGGAGCTGTGGGACGCCACCCGCTGGAGCGAGTACCGCGACGCGGGACTGGCCGACTTCGCCGACACCGAGCAGCCCTTCGGGCAGGGGCTGTTCTAGATGACGGCGCCCACCGCGACGTGCGAGGGAGAGGAAGGAGGGATCGTGACCGAGGTTGGAGAACCGGCGATGCACGAGCCGGTCATGGTCGAGCGGATCGTCGACCTCCTCGCGGTCGGTGACGCCGGCGACACCCCGTGCGTGCTGGTTGACGCCACCGTCGGAGCCGCCGGTCACGCGGCCGCCCTCCTGGGCGCCAGCGCGCCCCAGACCCACCTGGTGGCACTCGATCGCGACCCCGACGCTCTGGAGCTGGCCGGACGGCGGCTGGCGGCCTACGCGGAACGCACGACGCTGGTGCACGCGCCCTTCGACGAGCTGGCCGAGCACGTGGCCGCGGTGGCGGACCGCGTCGGCCCCGTGCGGGGGATCCTGTTCGACCTCGGGGTCTCGTCCATGCAGCTGGACAGGGGCGACCGCGGCTTCTCCTTCCGCGCTGACGCGCCGCTGGACATGCGCATGGACCCCACCGCCGGCCAGACCGCGGCGGACCTGGTCAGCGACCTCGACGAGCGGGCGCTGACCGGCATCCTGCGCCGCCTCGGCGAGGAGCCCCAGGCGCGCCGCATCGCCCGCGCGATCGTCGCGGCACGGCCGCTGGCCACGACCCGCCAGCTGGCCGACGTCGTCGTCGCGGCCGTGCCCGCCGCCGTCCGCCGTCAGCCCACCCACCCGGCGACCCGCACGTTCCAGGCCCTGCGGATCGCCGTCAACGACGAGCTCACCCGGCTCAGCGCCTCCCTTCCCCAGGCGCTGGGACTCCTAGTCCGCGCCCCCGGCCACACGGCCGGGGGCGCGGGCGCGGAGGGCGGGCGCCTGGCGGTGCTCGCGTACCACTCGCTGGAGGACCGGATCGTCAAGCGCGCGTTCGCCGACGCCGTGCGCGGCTGCGTCTGCCCCCCTGACCTGCCGGTGTGCGCGTGCGGCCGCGAGCCGCTGGCCAGCCGCCTCACCCGCGGCGCACAGCGGCCGGACGCGCACGAGATCGGTCGCAACCCCAGGGCGCGCTCGGCTCGGCTCCGCGCCGTCGAACGCACCACCGCACTGCCCGCCCCCGGCGACGACCGGGTCCTTCCCCGCGCCGATCACCCGCAGGAGTCCTGAGATGTCCGCCTTGCTGAGCACCGCGCCCCGGCCCACCCGCCCGGTCTCCACCACCCCGCGCTCCCGACCTGAGCTGCGCGTCGTGGGCAGAGCCGGGCGCACCGGCTGGTGGGTCACCCTGCTGCTGATCGTCGGCGCCACCGGGATCTTCGGCATCGTCACCCTGTCGGCGCTGGGGGCCGAGAACGCCTTCGCCGCGCGCGAGCTGGAGACGGAGATCGACGAGCTCTCCTACCGCTACGACGAGCTGACCGCCGAGGTCGCCGGCCTCGAGACCCCCGAGCGCATCCGCCAGGTGGCCGGCAGCGAGCTCGGGATGGTCCCCGCCGAGCAGCCCGGGTACCTGGTGCTGCGCGATCCCGGAAACGACGCCGCCGATCAGGATCAGCGCCAGGAGCGCGACATCGTCGCCGACGGCGACGGCGACGGCGCCGTGTCCGACCCGGTCAAGCACGCCAGGGACACCGCCCGCGGCCCTGAGTCCGAGTCCTAGGGTGGCTGCGCGCGGGGGAGCCGTCAGCGCGCGATCACGGGGGCGTGCCGCCAGCGCGCGGTCGCGGAGGCGCCGTGGACGCGCGGCCCCCGGCCTCGGACGAGCGCTGGCTCGCAGCCGGTCTGGGCGCCGCTTGTCCGTGCTGCTGCTGTCCTACCTGGTGCTCACCGGCCTGATGGGCTGGCGGCTGGTCAGCGTCCAGGTGGTGTCAGCGGCCGAGTACCGCGACCTGGCTGACCGCCAGGTGCAGCGCACGGTCGAGCTGCCTCCCACCAGAGGCAAGCTCTACGATCGCTCGGGTGAGCCGCTGGCCATGTCGCTGTCCGCGGCCACCATCTACGCCAACCCGCGCGAGCTGCGGGAGGGCGGCGTGGACCCGACGTTCATCGCGGCCGAGCTCGCCCCGCTGCTGGACTCCTCGCTCGAGGAGCTCATGGAGGCGCTGACAAGCGACACCGGATTCACCTACCTGGCGCGCCAGGTGCCCAGGCGAGTCGGTCAGCGGGTCGAGGCGGCGAAGCTCGCCGGCGTCGGTGTTCTGGCGGAGCCCACGCGCGTGTACCCGGCTCCCGGCCTGGCGTCCCAGGTCATCGGCTTCGCGGGAGTCGACAACATCGGCCTCGAGGGCCTCGAGCTGTCCCAGGACGAGCTGCTGGCCGGCACCCCGGGCCGCCTGTCGCTGGAGCGCGCCCCGCAGGGGCTTGAGATCGCCCACGGCGGGCGTGAGCTGGAGCCGCCCGTGCCCGGCACGGACCTGGTGCTGACCCTGGACCGCCAGATCCAGGCCACGACCGAGTCGACGCTGACCGACGCGGTCGACCGCTACGGGGCGCTGGGTGGGTCGGCTGTCGTCATGGACACCGACACCGGCGAGATCCTCGCCATGGCGTCGACTCCCGGCTTCGACCCGTCCAACCCGCGCGCCGCCGACCCGTACGATCGCCGCAACCGGGCGGTCACCGACATCTTCGAGCCCGGCAGCGTGAACAAGGTCATCGCGGCCGCGGCCGCGATGGAGGAGGGCAAGGTGTGGCCGGACGAGGTGTTCACGGTCCCCGATACCTGGCAGGTCGGCCCCAAGGAGTTCAAGGACTCGAGCCCGCACGAGACCGAGTCGATGACCTTCTCCGAGATCATCGCCAAGTCGTCCAACGTCGGGACGATCCAGGTCGCCCAGCGGCTGGAGCCCGCCGTGTTCCACGACTACCTGACGGCGTTCGGGATGGGCCGCGCGACGGGCCTGGGCTTCCCGGGCGAGAGCCGCGGACTGCTGCGGGACCCGGCGGACTGGTGGGTGACCGACCAGCCGGCGATGGCCATCGGCCAAAGCGTCTCGTCGAGCCTGCTGCAGATGGCCGGAGTGTTCGAGACGATCGCGAGCGGCGGGGAATGGGTGCAACCCAGCCTGGTCAGAGGAGCGGTCGGCGCCGACGGCAGGCTACGACCCGCCGCCGAGGCCGAGCGCAGCCGCGTCGTCTCCACCGAGACCGCTCAGACGCTGTCACGGATGCTCGTAGGGGTGATCACCGACGGCACCGGTGAGCTGGCGGCCGTCCCCGGCTACGAGGTCGCCGGCAAGACGGGCACCGCCCAGAAGCCCTCCGAGGACGGGGGCTACCAGGAGGGCGCCTACATCGCGACTTTCGCCGGCTTCGCGCCCGCCGACGATCCCGCTCTGGTCGTCGCCGTCATGCTCGACGACCCGACGCCCTACTACGGCGGGCTGACGGCGGCGCCGGTGTTCTCCGAGATCATGGAGTTCGCCCTTGGCCATGAGCGGGTCGCGCCCAGCGATCCCGGCGCCCGTCTGACCGCCACCCCGGCTGCGCCCTGACCCGCCGCCGTGCCCTTCGCCGGCTGTCCGACGGAACGTGGGGCCTGCGGTTCGCTGGGCGGTCCCCCCTCTATCCTCGCGCTGGTGGCCGACCTCGGCCACCTCGCGCGCCCGCTCGCCGTGCGCGGCGCGCACGTTCGATGACGAGGGATGAACAGGATTGACCCCGTGCCACCTCCCCAGCGCCAGCGCCGACCGGTCACGTTGGCCGACGTGCGCGCGGCGCTGCCCGACGGCGGGCGCCTCCACGGCGCCGCGCCGGACGCCGCGGCGGCTGTGGCGCTGTCGGACGTGAGCCACGACAGCAGGGACGCGGGCCCTGGTGTGCTGTTCGCCGCACGGCCGGGCACCCACGCCGACGGGCACGCCTTCGCGCCGGCGGCCGTCAGCGCGGGCTGCCCCGCGCTGCTCGTCGAGCGTCCCCTCGACCTTGATGTGCCCCAGCTCGTGACCCGCTCCGTCGCCCGCGGGCTGGGACCCGCGGCCGCCGCCGTCCACGGTCACCCCGCGCGCGACATGCTGCTTCTCGGCGTGACCGGGACCAGCGGCAAGACCACCACGACGTACCTGCTCGACGCCATCCTGCGAGCGGCCGCGCACGTGACCGGGCTCATCGGGACGGTGCAGACCCGCATCGGCGACGAGGTCGTGCCAGGCGCGCGCACCACGCCGGAGTCGACCGACCTGCAACGGCTGCTCCGCCGCATGGTGACCAGTCGGGTCACGGCGGCCGCCATGGAGGTGTCGAGCCACGGACTGGCGCTGGGGAGGGTGGCGGGGACACGCTTTCGCGTGGCGGGCTTCACGAACTTGAGCCAGGACCACCTGGACTTCCACGCCGACCTGGACGACTACTTCGCGGCCAAGGCCGCGCTGTTCACGCCGGCGTACGCCGAGGTCGGCGTCGTCGTGGTCGACGACGCGTGGGGACTGCGCCTCGCGGAGCGCTCCGAGATCCCCGTGATCACGGTGTCGGCGGCGGGCGCGGCAGCCGACGTCACCGCCCGCGACATCGTCTCGACCCCGACAGGCAGCAGCTTCGTCGCCCGGCTGCGCGGCGGCGACGTGACCGCCACCACGCAGCTGCCGGGGGCGTTCAACGTCGCCAACACCCTCCTGGCGCTGGCGATGGCGGACTGCGCCGGCGTCCCGGCTGACCGCGCGGCGGCCGGGGTCGCCGAGCTCGCCGGCGTGCCGGGCCGCATGCAGCGCGTGGAGGCCGGTCAGCCGTTCACCGTGCTGGTCGACTACGCCCACAAGCCCGACGCTCTGGCGCAGGTGCTGACCACGGCCCGCGGCCTCACGATCCGCCGGGTGATCGTGGTCGTCGGCTGCGGCGGCGATCGGGACACCGGCAAGCGGGCGCTCATGGGCGAGACGGCCGCGGGGCTGGCCGACCTGGCCGTGCTGACCAGCGACAACCCGCGCACGGAGGACCCCGACGCGATCCTCGCCGAGGTCGAGGCGGGAGCGCGCCGCGTGCACGGCGGGGCGTTCCAGGTCGAGCCGGACCGCCGTGCCGCGATCAGTGCCGCGCTGCGCTCGGCCGGTCCCGCCGACGTCGTCGTGATCGCCGGCAAGGGCCACGAGACCTACCAGGAGCTGGCCGACCGCACGGTGGCGTTCGACGACCGCGCGGTCGCCCGCGAGCTCCTCGCCCACGCCGAGCGATCCGGGCAGACGACGTGATCCCGCTCACCCTCGATCAGCTCGCCGACGTCGTCGGCGGTGACGTGGCCGACGCCACGGACGGCACCCGCACCATCTCCAGCGTCATCATCGACTCGCGCGCCGCAGGGCCTGGCGCGCTGTTCGTCCCGTTGCCGGGCGAGCACGCTGACGGCCACGCCTTCGTCGGTGACGCCATGGCTCGCGGCGCCAGCGGCTACCTGGTGGCCTCCGCCGCGCGACCACTCCCCGAGCCGGGCGCCCTCGTCGTCGACGACTGCGCCGACGCCCTGCTGGGGCTGGGGATCTGGGTGCGCGACACGGTCGCGCCCATCGTCGTCGGGGTGACGGGTTCGCAGGGCAAAACGACCACGAAGGACCTCATGGGCGCCGCGATCGGCGCCGGTCGGGCCTGCGTCGCGAGCCCCGGTTCGTTCAACAACGAGCTCGGCGTGCCGCTGAGCTGCTGCCGCCTCGACGAGAGCAGCGAGGTCCTCATCACCGAGATCGGCAGTCGCGGCATCGGTCAGATCGCCAGGCTGGCCGCCCTGGTGCGGCCGGACATCGCCGTGGTCACGAGCGTCGGCGCGTCCCACCTGGAGCTGCTCGGTGACATCGAGACGGTGGCGCGCGCCAAGAGCGAGCTGGTCGAGGCGCTGCCAGCCGACGGGCTGGCCGTGCTCAACGCCGACGACCCTCGTGTCGCGGCGATGGCCGAGCGCACCGGTGCGCGGGTCATCACCTACGGGATCACCGCCACGGCCGACTGGCGCGCGAGCGGCGTGCACCTGGACGGACGCGCGTGCGCCAGGTTCACCGCGCACGGGCCTCCCGGCGAGGTGCCGGTGCGTCTGGCGCTGTCGGGCGCGCACAACGTCGGCAACGCCCTCGCGGCGCTGGCCGTGGCTGACGCGGTCGGCGTCCCGCTGGCCGACGCGGCCGCTGCGGTGGCCACCGCCGCCGTGTCGCGCTGGCGCATGGAGCTGCGCGCAGGCCCCGGCGGGCTCGTCGTCATCAACGACGCCTACAACGCCAACCCAGCGTCCACGCGCGCCGCCCTGGACACCCTGGCCGCCCTGGACGTGCCGGGGAGGCGCTGGGCGGTCCTCGGGCTGATGGCCGAGCTCGGAGGGACCGGCGACGCCGAGCACGCCTCCGTCGGGGCGCACGCGGCGCGTGCCGGCGTCGACCGGCTGGTCGTGGTCGGACGACGGGCCGCCGCGGTGGCGGCCGGGGCGCTGGAGGCAGGCCTGCCCGCCGACGCCGCCACCGTGGTCGCGGACGCGGACGCGGCGCTCACCCTCCTGCGCGCCGAGGCGTCCGGGGGCGATGCCGTGCTGGTCAAGGCGAGCCGTTCGGTGGGTCTCGAGCGGGTCGCGATCGACCTCGCACCCGCTGCATCCGACGCGGCCGCGCCAGGGGAGGCCGGCGCGTGAGGGCGATCCTGGTTGCGGCCAGCGTGTCGCTGATGCTGTCGCTGGTGGGCACGCCGCTGCTGATCCGCTTCCTCCGCCGTCGCGGGTACGGGCAGCTGATCCGGGAGGACGGCCCGCAGGCGCACATGATCAAGCGGGGCACCCCCACGATGGGCGGGACCGCGATCATCGGCGCCGCGGTCGTCGGCTACCTGGTCGCGACCCTCACCATCGGCCCGCGCTACTCGGCGGGCGGGCTGCTGGCGATGGCGACGTTCACGGGCATGGGGCTCGTGGGGTTCCTCGACGACTACATCAAGCTGCGCCGCAAGCGGAACCTCGGCCTGTCCAAGACCGCGAAGTTCGGTGGTCAGGCCGTCGTGGCGATCGTCTTCGCGGTCGCCGCGCAGTACGTCGCGGACTCGGCGACCAGCCTGAGCTTCATCGGGCCGCTCGACTTCGACTTCGGGCCGTTCTTCGTCGTGTGGGCCTTCCTCATCCTCGCGTCGGCCACGAACGGCGTGAACCTCACCGACGGCCTCGACGGGCTGGCCGCGGGGACCAGCGGGCTGCTGTTCGGCGCCTACACCATCATCGCCTTCTGGATCTTCCGGCACGGGACGGCGGAGTCGACCGCGGGAGGGATCATCCCGGCGACCTTCGTGGGCGACTACTCGCTGGAGGCGTGGCTGCACTCCGACGGGCTGGCCATCGCGGCCGCCGCGGCGATGGGCGCCTGCCTGGGTTTTTTGTGGTGGAACGCGCCGCCGGCCAAGATCTTCATGGGCGACACGGGCTCGCTGGCCATCGGCGGCATGGTCGCCGCGCTGGCCGTCCTCACCGAGACCGAGCTCCTGCTCGTCATCATGGCCGGCCTGTTCGTCGTGGAGACCCTCAGCGTCATCATGCAGGTGGCCGGATTCCGGCTGTTCCGGCGACGTCCGTTCAAGATGGCGCCGCTGCACCACCACTTCGAGCTGATCGGATGGCATGAGACGACGGTGATCGTCCGCTTCTGGATCATCGGCGGCCTGGCGGTCTTCTTCGGGCTCGGGCTGTTCTACGCCGAGTACCTCGCGCGCACGGGGGTGGCGTCGTGACCGCCTCGTTGGCGGAGGTGTCCGACCGCGGCGTCCTCGTGCTCGGGCTCGCCGCGTCCGGCACGGCCGCGGCCGAGGCCCTCGTCGCGCGGGGCGCCAGGGTCGTCGCGGTCGACGCCGCCGACTCGGCGGCCGTCCGGGCC
>JACDBB010000016.1 GCA_013695145.1 Euzebyales bacterium | reverse complement strand
GGTCAACGAGGGCCCGCACACCAGGGGCAGGAGGTGATCGGCGCCGTGCCCCTGGCTGCCGTGGCGGTGGATCCAGCGGTCGTCGCGCGGCAGCAGGTGCGCCAGCGCCGCCGACGCGTCCTCCTCGGTGCCCGCCCCGAGCTCCAGGAGCGTGACGCCCGCTGTGGCGTGGGGGACGAAGACGTGGCACAGCCCGTCCCCGCGGCCGCGCGCGAAGTCGCGGATGTGCGGGGTCAGGTCGGCGCACGCGAACTCACCGCCTGTGGTCACCTCGAAGGTGGTGGTGTCCATGTCTCGACCGTCCTAGGCGCCGACGACGCGCTCGCCGGCGAGCCACACGCCAGTGACGTTGGATGGGTCGGCCAGCACCTCGATGTCGGCGAGGGGGTCGCCAGCGACGGCGAGCAGGTCGGCGTCCTTGCCGGGCTCGACCGTTCCCCGCCGGTCGGCCACGCCGACGTTCTCGGCTGCGACACGCGTCGCTGCCTGGACGGCGGCCATGGGACTCATGCCCACCTTGACCATCTCCCGCAGCTCGGCGGCGTTGCGGCCGTGCGGGATCACCCCGGAGTCGGTGCCCATCGCGATGCGCACGCCGGCGGCGGCGGCCTTGCCGATGGACGCCTGGTGGATCTCGAGCACCTCGCTGGCCTTGCGCAGGCTGGCCTCCGACACTCCCTCCGGCGCGTCGAGCACACCGATCGGCGCCAGGAGGGTGGGCACGAGGAACGTCCCCGCCTCCAGCATGAGGCCGATCGCCTCGTCGTCGAGGTAGATGCCATGCTCGATCGAGCTCACGCCGGCTCGCAGCGCGTTCTTGATCCCGTCGGTGCCCTGCGCGTGGGCCATCACGCCGATGCGGGCGGCGCGGGCCTCGGCGACGACGACGGCGATCTCGTCGGGGAGGAACTGGCTGGCCTGAGGGTCGTCGTGCTCCGACAGCACCCCGCCCGTGGTGCAGATCTTGACGACGTCGGCGCCGGCACGGATGACCTCGCGCACGCGGCGCAGCACCTCAGCCGGGCCGTCGCACACCGAAGGCGGGCGGCCGGGGTGCGGGCCAAGGAACGGCAGGTGCGCGCCGCACACCATCCACCCGTCTCCGTGCCCGCCGGTCGCGGACAGGATCTGCACGGCGATGTGCATCCGGGGCCCCTGCACGAGCCCGCGCGCGACCGCCTCCTTGACGCCGAGGTCGGCGCCGCCCGCGTCACGGACGCTGGTCACACCGCCTCGGAGGGTGGCGGCCAGGTTGTGGGCGGCCTGGTAGAAGGCGAGGGAGAACGGCGTCTGCACCGCCGTCAGCAGGTTGATGGTGGACACCATCACGTGCACGTGGCAGTCGATCAGGCCGGGCAGCAGCCAGCGCCCGGCGAGGTCCACAGCCTCGTCGCCGTCGAGGCCGACACCCACGTCGAGGATGCGCCCGTCCGAGACCACCACGTCGGCGACCGCCGGGCCGGCACCCGTGCCGTCGATCACCGTCGCGCCCTGCAGCACGGTGCGGGTCATGCCCGGTCCCTTCCCTGTGTCAGCCCGTCCCGGTCAGCATCGACCGGCGGGCAGATCCTAGCGTCACCCGGCGGCGCATCGCCGCTCGTTGAACCCTGATCCGGCATGCCGGATCAAGCGTTCAACGCACGTCAGCGGTAGCGGGAGTCGCCGGCGATTCCGCGGAGGTCCGCGATGCGCTCGGGGATCGGCGGATGGGTGTTGAGCAGCTTCTCGAACCAGCCCTGGCGCGCCTCCTCGGGCTCCTCGATCCACAGGTGCGCGGCGAAGCCGTGCCGAAAGTCCACCGTGGAGTGGTCGCCCGCCAGCACCTGCAGCGCGCCGATCATCGCGTCGGGGTTGCGGGTCAGCCGCACCGCGTTGGCGTCCGCGAGGCTCTCGCGGCGCCTGGAGATCGCGAACCGCAGCAGCATCGCGAACAGGGGCGCGACGACCATCACCGCGAGGCCGACCAGCAGCAGGGGCCCACCGCCCCCTCCACCGCCTGACCCCGACGACCTGCCCCGGCTCCGTCCGCCGCCGAAGAACAGCAGCCGCAGGGCGAGGCGGCTGATGATCAGCACAGCCCCGACCAGCACCGCGGCCACCACACCGACCATCGAGTCGCGGTTGGCGATGTGGCTCAGCTCGTGCGCGGCGACCGCCTCGACCTCGGGGCGGTCCATCTTCTCGATCAGCCCTGTGGTGAACACGACGACGCCCTTGTCCGGTGTTCGCCCGGTGGCGAACGCGTTCGGGGCGGGGTCGTCCTTGACGTACACGCGGGGGGCGGGCATCCGCGCCGCCAGCGCGAGGCCCCCAACCATGTCGGGAAGAAGCCGCTCGCGAGGATGCGCCGGGTTGGGGTCGCGCACGCCCATCGCGGACAGCACGACCCGGTCCGCCGCGGTCCACGCGAACGTCACCGACCCGCCGGCGATCAGGCCCGCGACGACGGCGACGGCCACCAGCCCGGCCCCGATGAAGAGCAGGTCCACGGCCCACGACAGCCCGAAGATGAGCGCGGCGAACAGCGCGAACAGCATGATGGTGCGGCGCTTGTTGCGGTCGATCTGGTCGTACAGCACTAGGCTCCCTGCTCGGGCGTGTCGAACGTGACGGCGACAGCGATGCGCTCCGGCGCGTCGGCGGCGAACAGCGCAGGCGGCGAGAAGCCGAGGGGACCGGCCAGCAGCAGCCCGGGGAACGACTGCGTCGCGTTGGCGTAGGAGGTCACCACGTCGTTGTAGAGCTGCCGGGAGAAGGCGATCTTGTTCTCGGTCGCGCCCAGCTCGATCTGCAGGTCGCGGAAGCGGGCGTCGGCCTTGAGCTCGGGGTAGGCCTCCGCGACGTACATGAGGCGGGTCATCGTCGCCGCCACCTGCTCCTCGGCCCCGGTGAGCGCCTCCGGGTCGCGGGCGGCCATCCCGGTCGACCTGGCGGTCAGCACCGCGTCGAAGGTGGCGCGCTCGTGGCCCGCGTAGCCGCGGACGACCTCGACGAGGCTCGGGATGAGGTCATGGCGCCGCTCCAGCTGCACGTCAAGATCCGACCATGCGGCCTCGACGCGGTTGCGCGACCGGACGAACCGGTTGTAGAGCGCGACCACGGCGAGCCCGAGCACGGCCAGGACCGCCAGCGCGATCGTGCCGGGTGCCATCGCTGCCCTCCCTTCGTTCCCGCATCCGGCCGGGAGCCTAGTGTCGCGCGCGGCCCACCCTGGCCAGCGTGTCGAGGACCTGGTCGGCCAGCTCGACGCGGCAGATCAGCAGGTCGGGCAGCCACGGGTCCGGCTGGTTGTACACCAGGGGCGACCCGTCCAGCCGTGACGCGTGAAGCCCGGCGGCCAGGGCCACCGCCACCGGCGCCGCGGAGTCCCACTCGTACTGCCCGCCGGCGTGGAGGTACAGCTCGGCCTCGCCGAGGACGACAGCCATCGCCTTGGCGCCGGCCGAGCCCATCGGCACCAGGACCCCGTCGATGGCGGCCCGCACCGGCGCCACCGATCGTGGAGGACGGGTCCGGCTCACCATGACGCGCGGCCGCGCGGGCACCCGCCCGGCGGGTGGGCGCACCGCACCGGAGGTGAACGTGAGCCCCCGAGCGGGCAGCGCCACGGCCCCGGCGACGGGCGTGCCGGCCTCGACCAGCGCCACGTGCACCGCCCAGTCGTCCCGGCCCTCCTCGCCCCACTCGCGTGTGCCGTCGAGCGGGTCGACGATCCACACCTGGTCCGTCGCCAGCCGTCTGGGATCGTCGGGGCTCTCCTCGCTGAGCACCGGCACGCCTGGGCTGCGGGCGGCCAACTCGGAGAGGATCACCTTGTTGGCGACCGTGTCGGCGCGGTCGCGCAGGATCCACGGGTCCTCCCCGTCCGCGAGGCGG
>JACDBB010000014.1 GCA_013695145.1 Euzebyales bacterium | reverse complement strand
CCCAGCCCCGTCGGTCGTGAGTCTGGAGCCGGCGAGGCCGTAGGAGATGTCTGGACCCTCGAGAGGTGGACACGGATGGCGACTTCCACGACGGAGCGCACGACGGCGGACGACGAGGCCACCACCGAGGAACCGGTGGTCCACATCCTCTGGATCAACTGCGGCCTCTCCTGCGACGGCGACTCGGTCGCGCTGACCGCCGCCACGCAGCCGAGCATCGAGGAGATCGCGCTCAGCGCGCTTCCCGGGCTGCCCAAGATCGCGGTCCACTGGCCACTGATCGACTTCGAGTGCGGCCCCACCAGCGGAGCCGACGACTTCATCGAGTGGTTCCACAAGGCCGACCGGGACGAGCTCGACCCGTTCGTGCTCGTGCTCGAGGGCTCGATCCCCAACGAGCAGATCAACGGCGAGGGCTACTTCACCGGCTTCGGCTACGACCCCGACTCCGGCGACAGCGTCTTCGACTGCCAGCCGATGACGATGAACGGGTGGATCGACCGTCTCGCGCCCAAGGCGCTCGTGGTGCTCGCGGTCGGCACGTGCGCGACCTACGGCGGGATCCACGCGATGGCTGGCAACCCGACGGGGGCGATGGGCGTGCCCGACTACCTCGGGTGGGACTGGCGCTCCAAGGCGGGCATCCCGATCGTGTGCGTGCCCGGCTGCCCGATCCAGGGTGACAACCTGTCCGAGACCATCCTGTACCTGCTGTACCAGGCGACGGGCCAGGCCCCGATGATCCCCCTCGACGAGGCGCTGCGCCCGACGTGGCTGTTCGGCGCGACGGTGCACGAAGGCTGCGACCGGGCCGGCTACTACGAGCAGGGCGACTTCGCCGAGGAGTACGGGTCGCCCAAGTGCATCGTCAAGCTCGGCTGCTGGGGACCCGTCGTGAAGTGCAACGTCCCCAAGCGCGGCTGGATCAACGGCGTCGGGGGCTGCCCGAACGTCGGCGGCATCTGCATCGCGTGCACGATGCCGGGCTTCCCTGACAAGTTCATGCCGTTCATGGACGAGCCGCCCGGCGCCCGCGTGTCCACCGCGGCCAGTGGCCTGTACGGCAGCGTCATCCGCTCGCTGCGCACCATCACGATGAAGACCGTGGACGCCGAGCCCAAGTGGCGCAAGAAGGGCACCAAGCTGACGACCGGCTACCAGCGGCCGTGGTGAGCCCCAACCGGCCGTGACCCGCGGGCGCCAGTGGCGCACCGCAGTCCAACGAAGGCGAGGACAACGATGAGCCCGACCAAGACGGACAGCAACGGCCTGGTGGAGATGGCGTGGGACCCGATCACACGCATCGTCGGGGCGCTGGGCATCTACACCAAGATCGACTTCGCCCAGAAGCGGGTGGCCGAGTGCTACTCCACGTCGTCGGTCTTCCGCGGGTACTCGATCTTCATGAAGGGCAAGGACCCCCGCGACGCCCACTTCATCACCAGCCGCATCTGCGGCATCTGCGGTGACAACCACGCCACGTGCTCGGTCTACGCCCAGAACATGGCCTACGGCGTGCGGCCGCCCCACCTCGCCGAGTGGATCATCAACCTCGGCGAGGCCGCCGAGTACATGTTCGACCACAACATCTTCCAGGAGAACCTGGTCGGGGTCGACTACTGCGAGAAGATGGTCGCCGAGACCAACCCGGGCGTGCTCGACCAGGCCAACTCGACGGAGGCTCCCCACGCCGGCGAGCACGGCTACCGCACCATCGGCGCCATCATGCGCTCGCTGAACCCGCTCGAGGGCGAGTTCTACCGCGAGGCACTGCAGGTGTCGCGCACCACGCGCGAGATGTTCTGCCTGATGGAGGGCCGCCACGTCCACCCGTCGACGCTGTACCCCGGCGGGGTCGGCACGGTCGCGACCGTGCAGCTGTTCACCGACTACCTCAGCCGCCTCATGCGCTACGTCGAGTTCATGAAGCGGGTCGTGCCGATGCACGACGACCTGTTCGACTTCTTCTACGAGGCCATGCCCGGCTACGAGCAGGTCGGCCAGCGGCGGGTGCTGCTCGGCTGCTGGGGCGCGTTCAACGACCCCGACCACTGCAACTTCGAGTACAAGGACATGAGCTCCTGGGGCCGCAAGATGTTCGTCAGCCCCGGCGTGATCGTGGACGGCAAGCTGGTCACCAACGACCTCGTCGACATCAACCTGGGCATCCGCATCCTGCTCGGGTCCAGCTTCTACAAGGACTGGGAGGACCAGGAGACGTTCGTGCAGCGGGACCCGCTGGGCAACCCGGTGGACCGGCGCCACCCGTGGAACCAGCACACGATCCCGGCGCCCAAGAAGCGCGACTTCGACAACCAGTACAGCTGGGTGATGTCGCCCCGCTGGTTCGACGGCACCGACCACCTGGCCCTGGACACCGGCGGTGGTCCCATCGCGCGGCTGTGGGCGACGGCGCTGGGCGGCCTCGTCGACACCGGCTACGTCAAGTCGACCGGCCACAGCGTCCTGATCAACCTGCCGCGGACCATGACCAAGCCCGAGGCCACGTTCGAGTGGAAGATCCCGCAGTGGTCCAACGCGATCGAGCGCAACCGCTCGCGCACGTACTTCCAGGCCTATGCCGCCGCGCAGGCGCTGTACTTCACGGAGAAGGCGCTTGAGGAGGTGCGGGCCGGGCACACCAAGACCTGGGAGCCGTTCACCGTCCCCGACGAGGGCCTCGGCGTCGGCTTCACCGAGGCGGTCCGCGGCGTGCTGTCCCACCACATGGTCATCCGGGAGGGCAAGATCGCCAACTACCACCCGTACCCTCCCACCCCGTGGAACGGCAGCGTGCGCGACAGCTACGGCACGCCAGGCCCGTACGAGGACGCGGTCCAGAACACGCCGATCTTCGAGGAGAACGGCCCGGACAACTTCAAGGGCATCGACATCATGCGGGCGGTGCGCAGCTTCGACCCGTGCCTGCCGTGCGGCGTGCACATGTACCTCGGCAACGGCAAGACGCTCGAGAAGCAGCACTCGCCGTCCATGATGAACACCATCTGATACGTGAATCGCCGGAGCCCGCGGAGGCGATTCTCACGATCTCGGTTGTGGCGGTCGCGCAGCGACCGTCATGGAACGCTGACCATCCGCTCACAGGCGATCGCATGAGCGACACGCTCGGCGCGACGGAGTCGCGCATCGAGACGCTGCTGTCTGAGCTGCGCGCCGACGCCGACGCCAGCGTCGTCGAGCGCGCCGAGGAGCTCGTCCGCGCGCTGGTGGAGCTGTACGGCTCCGGGCTGGGACGCATCGTCGAGCTGGTCCTCGACGCCGACGACCCGGCCGGTGGCAGCGCCGTCATGGACCGTCTGCTGGCCGACCGGCTGGTGACCAGCCTGCTCGTCCTCCACGACCTCCACCCGGTGACCGTCGAGGACCGCATCGACGCGGCCCTGGAGAAGGTTCGCCCCTACCTCGGTTCGCACGCCGGAGGTGTGGAGTTCCTCGGCGTCGACGCCGAGGGCATCGCGCACGTGAAGCTGCAGGGCAGCTGCGAGGGGTGCGCGTCGTCGATCATCACCGTGAAGTACGCCATCGAGGAGGCGATCCTCGACGTCGCGCCCGAGGTCGTGCGGGTCGAGGCCGAAGGTGTGCCGGACGCCCCGCCCGCCGCGGCGGAGGGGCCGGCGCTGCATCAGATCGGCTCGCGACCCGGCGGTCAGCCTGCCAACGGCGACAGCGCGGCGTCGGGAGCAGGCGCGGGCGGTGGGGCAGAGCCGGGCGGCGGCTGGACGCGCGTGGAGGGTCTGCGCCTGCTCCCGGGACAGACCACGGTCCTGGACGTCGGCGGGGCCAGTCTCTTGGTGTGCAGCGTCGCGGGGAGCCTGTACGCCTACCGCAACCGCTGCGCCGCGTGCGGGTCCGCGTTGGACGGCGGCGCGCTGGACGCCGAGCGGTTCACCTGCCCGGGGTGCGCGACCTCCTACGACGTGCGGCTGGCAGGCCGAGGCGTTGACGACGAGGCGTTGCACCTCGAACCGGTGCCGCTGCTGCCCGACGCCGGGGAGGTCAAGGTCGCGATCCCTCAGGGCGCCATGCGATGACGGCGAACCCGAGCGGCAACGACGAGCAGTCCGGCTTCGCTCGGGCCCTTCAGGAGGGGTATCTGCGCCTAGCGGACCCCGGAGGGCCGACTGGCCTGCGGCGGTTCACCGCGCCACGCCAGCGCCCCCGCCCCGGTGAGAACTGCGAGCTGTGCGCCACCCCCCTCGCCGACGAGCACGCGCACGTGGTCGACACCAGCAGCCGCGCCCTCAAGTGCACGTGCCGACCGTGCGCGCTGCTGTTCACCCACGAGGGAGCGGCGGGCGGCAAGTACCGGGCCGTGCCCGAGCGCTACCTCCACGACCCCGCGTTCGTGCTGACCGACGCCCAATGGGATGCGGTGCAGATCCCCGTGCGCATGGCGTTCTTCTTCCGCAACTCCACGCTCGACAAGACGGTGTGCTTCTACCCGAGCCCTGGGGGGGCCACCGAGTCGCTGCTTGACCTCGACGCGTGGGCGGAGGTCATGGCCGCCAACCCGGCGGTCGCCGACGCCGAACCCGACGTCGAGGCGCTGCTCATCCAGCGCACGGGTGAGGGCGGCAGCGCGGCCGCAGGCGAGCAGGCGTGGAAGGAGGGCGCCTTCGAGTGCTTCCTCGTACCGATCGACGCCTGCTACGAGCTGGTCGGTCGGGTGAAGCTGCGCTGGCAGGGCTTCTCGGGCGGGGCGGAGGTCTGGGCGGATCTGGACGAGTTCTTCGCCGGGCTGCGCGCCCGGAGCCGACGCGTGGGGGCGGAGGCGCGGTCGTGACCGAACTGGTCTTCGACTGCGTCGACGCCGTCCCCGACCGCTTCGCAGCCGCACCCACCATGCAGTTCCGGCTGCGCATCGCCGAGACGACCGGCCAGCGGGTCCACGCCATGGCTCTGCGCTGCCAGCTGCGCATCGAGCCGGCTCGGCGGCGCTACTCGCCGGAGGAGGTCGAGAACCTGAGGGACCTGTTCGGCCCGACGTCGCGCTACGCGGACACCCTCAACCCGATCCAGTTCGCGCAGACCTCCACGATGGTGCCTGGCTTCTCGGGCAGCATCGAGATCGACCTGCCGGTGACGTGCACCTACGACCTCGAGGTCTCTGCGACCAAGTACTTCCACGGCCTCGACGACGGCCAGATCCCGCTGCTGCTGCTGTTCAGCGGCACCGTGTTCAACCGCGGCGACACCGGCCTGTCCGTGGAGCAGGTGCCGTGGCACAAGGAATGCGCCTACCGCCTGCCCGTGGAGGTTTGGGACGCGCTCATCGACGCCTACTTCCCCAACTCGGGGTGGATCAGGCTGCACCGCGACACCCTCGACGCGCTCATGCGCTACAAGACCGACCGTGCCCTGCCCACCTGGGAGCACGCCTTCGAGACGCTGTTGAAACAGGCCGGTGAAGGGTGAGCACCGACGTTGCCCGCAAGGTGGCCGACGCGGTCCTGTACGAGGGCTACGTGCTGTACCCCTACCGCGCGTCCTCGCAGAAGAACCAGGTGCGGTGGCAGTGGGGCGTGCTGCTCCCCCGCCCCCACGCGGAGGCGTCAGGCGAGGCCTGGCGTTGCCGGACCGAGTGCCTCGTCGAGCCCGGCCAGGCGGCGCGCCTGCAGCTCACGGTGCGGTTCCTGCAGGTCCAGCGCAAGCAGATGGAGGAGCGCGAAGGCGACGACTTCAAGCCGGTCGACGCGCTGGAGGTCGGCACCGAGCGCTGGTCCACCTGGGACGAGGGCGTGGAGCAGGAGTCCGACGCCGAGTTCGCGCTCGCCGACCTGCTCGACGCGCCCTGCGAGACCAAGATCGTCGTCCCCGGCGGGCAGGAGGTCGAGCCGGTCGAAGGCGGGCGGGCCGTGCGCACCAGGTGGCCGGTGTCCGGTGTGGTGCGCGCGTCCGCTGAGCGCATCGAGGGGCCCTACGGGCTGGTGCGCGTCCGCGTCGATGTCGAGAACGACACCCCGTTCGACGAACCGGGCAGCCCCCGCGACATCGCTCTGCGTCACTCGCTGGTGGCCGCCCACCTGCTGCTCGCGATCTCCGACGGCGCATTCGTGTCGCCGCTCGACCACCCCGAGTGGGCCGCGGGCGCCGTGGCGGCGTGCCAGAACACCGGCATGTGGCCCGTGCTGGTCGGTGAGGAGGGCAGCCGCGACGTCATGCTGTCCTCGCCGATCATCCTCTACGACTACCCGCAGATCGCGCCCGAGAGCCCAGGCGAGCTGTTCGACGGCACCGAGATCGACGAGATCCTCTCCCTGCGGACCATGGCGCTGACCGACGAGGAGAAGCGCCAGGCGCGCGGCACCGACCCTCGGGCGGCGCGCCTGATCGACCGGGTCGATGCCATGCCGCCCGAGATCCTGGAGCGGCTGCACGGCACGGTGCGCTACCTGGAGGGGGTCACCGGCGCGGATCCCAGCGCCGCGGACCCCAGCGCCGCGGACCCGGGCGCGCTGCCCTGGTGGGATCCCGGCGCCGACGAGTCGGTGTCGCCGGAGACCGACCACGTCATGGTCGGTGAGGTGCAGGTCGCCAGGGGCAGCCAGGTGCGGCTGAAGCCCGGGCTGCGACGCACCGACGCGCAGGACATGTTCCTGGCCGGAAGGATCGCCAGGGTGGAGGCGGTCCTGTCGGACGTGGACTACAACACCTACCTGGCCGTGACCCTGACCGACGACCCTGGCGCCGATCTGCAGCAGTGGCACGGGCGCTTCCTGTACTTCCATCCGGACGAGGTGGAGCCGCTGTGACCGCGCGCGTGCTGGTCGCCGGGGTGGGCAACATCTTCCTCGGCGACGACGGCTTCGGTGTCGAGGTGGCGCGACGGTTGGCCGCGCACACCCTCCCCGATGGTGTCGAGGTGGCGGACTTCGGCATCCGGGGCGTCCACCTCGCCTTCCAGCTGCTGGACGGCTACGACCGGCTGATCCTCGTCGACGCGGCACCGCGTGGCGAGCAGCCCGGAACGCTGTCGGTGATCGCGCCCGACCTGAGCGGCGGCGGCGGGCGGGAGAACGCCGGAATCGTCGACGCCCACGGCATGGAGCCCGACTCGATGCTCGCGCTGCTGGGGGAGTTGGGCGGGCAGGTCGGCGAGGTGCTCGTCGTGGGCTGCGAGCCCGCGGACGTCCAAGAGGCCATGGGCCTGTCGGCACCCGTCGAGGCGGCTGTCGATGACGCGGTCCGCCTCGTGTGCGAGCTTGTAGGAGCTGGTGTGACCACACGAGGGGAGGGATGAGAATGGGTTTCTTGCGACTGCTGTTCGGCGCCATCGTCTTGGGAGGCGTCGCCGTCGCGGTGGTGTCATTGCCCGACGTGAAGCGCTATCTGCGGATGAAGAACATGTGAGGCCGGATCACGTCAGGCCGATCGCGTGGGGGAGGTGACGGGGCCGATGCACGAGTTCGGACTGTGCGAGGGGATCATCGACGCGGTCGAGCGCCGGGCCGACGGGCGCCGGGTCGCCGGCGTCCGTGTTCGCGTTGGGACGCTGCACAGGGTCGTCGAGGCGGCGCTCACGCAGGCGTTCGAGCTGGTGTCGGCGGGCACCGTCGCGGACGGCGCGGCGATCGAGCTCGTGGTGGTGCCCGTGCGTGCCGGCTGCGAAGCGTGCGGCCACGAGACCGAGTCCGCGGACCCGGTTGCGATGTGCGCCGGCTGCGGATCGACGGAGGTCGAGATGCTCACCGGCGACGAGCTGCTGCTGGAGTCGATCCGGCTGGCCGCGGATCTGAGCGCCTCGACTGAGCGCCTCGACTGAGCGCGTCCTTTGCCGCCACCCCGACACCGTGTCGATATGGCTGCGCTCGGCGCGGGGATTCCGACACGGTGTCGAGCGTGTCGACTGACGTGTCGGCCGCCACGCCGTGACACTAGGAGCCGCCGGGAGCGCCCGCGATGGCCCAGGCCCGGTGAAGGCTCCACGTGACGCGCTCGCCGCGTCGCGCCGTGGGGGCTCCCGCGTGGCGGACGTCGATGCCGCCCGCCGGGGTGTCGAGGCGGTAGTCGGTGTGCGGGCCTCGGTACCACGTCTGCCGGACCGTGCCTGGCAGCGGGCCGCCGAGCTCCGCCCACTCGGGCCGGACCAGCACGGTGCCCGCCTCGCCTGTGGCGCCAGCGGCGCGGCCGCCGTCGATGCGGATGGTCTCCTCCCCCAGGGTCAGGACGACCTTGTCGTCACCGACCGCCTCCGCGGGGACCGTGAGCACGGAAGCGGGGCCGGTGAGGCGTGCCGCCCACAGGTCGACCGGCTGCTCGTAGACCTGGGTCGGCGTGCCGACCTGCACGAGGCGTCCCGCCCGCAGCAACGCGACCCGATCCGCGACGGCCAGCGCCTCCCCAGAGTCGTGGGTGGCGTACAGCGCGGCGGCCCCGCCCGTTCGCCTTCGCTCGGTCATCTCCTCCTGCAGCGCTGACCGCAGCGCGGTATCCAGGTGGGCCGTGGGCTCGTCGAACAGGTACACCGACGCCGCACGTGCGAGTGCCCTGGCGAGTCCCACGCGCTGCTGCTGGCCACCGGACAGCTCGGCGGGCCGGCGCGCGGCCAGCCCGGCGATGCCCATGCGCTCCAGGAGTTCGGTGGCCTGGCGGTGCGCCTCGGCTGCGGCGACGCCACGACGGCGCAGCGGGTAGGCAACGGTGTCGACGGCGGACAGGTGCGGCCACAGGGCGTATTGCTGGAAGACGACCGCGACGTCGCGCGACTCCGGCGGCACGCTCCTGTTTGACGACGCCACCATCCGTCCGGCGAGGTGCACCTCGCCTCCGCGGGGTGGCACGAAGCCGGCGACGCAGCCCAGCAGGGTGCTCTTGCCGGAGCCGGAAGGGCCGAGCACCGCGACGACCTCGTCGGCTTGCACCGTCAGGTCGACGTCACACAGGACCGGTTCGTGGGTGTAGGCGACCGTGAGGGCGCTGCACCGCACCGCGGGTGGCGGGCTCATCTGAGCCGCGAATCGCGGAGCCCGCGGAGCGATTCTCCCAATCTCCGCTTGTGGCCATCGCGAAGCGATGGCCCCCAGACGCTGACCAGCGTCGCGCGGCGCACGACTGTCAGCAGCGCCGCAGCCGCGATCACGACCCCGGTCAGGATCACCGCGAGCGCTGTGGTGACCGAGATGTCGCCGAGCTGCTGAAGGTTCAGGATGACGACTGCGAGGGTCTCGCTGCCCGGGCCGTACAGCAGGCTCGACATGGTCAGCTCGTCGAACCCGGCGAGGAACACCAGCAGCCACGCCGCGGCCAGCGCCGGGCGCAGGAGCGGGAGCGTGACCGTGCGCAGCGCCGTAACCGGTCCGGCCCCGCTGGCACGCGCGGCCAGCGCGAGGTCGGGCGGCTGCCCGTCCGCCGCCCCGGCTATCGGTCGGTGGCCCAGGGCCCAGAACTTGGCCAGGTAGGCGATCAGAATGAGCAACAGCGTGTCGCGCAGCCAGCGCCCGTAGGCCAGCAGCACACCGACCGCGAGCGCCGAACCGGGCACCGCAAACGGCAGAGTGGCCAGCGTGGAGAGGCCGCGGCCGGCCACGCGCCGGCGGAGTGCGGTCAGCAGGCCCCCGAGCCCGACGACGATCGTGGCCGCGGCCAGGGCCAGCAGCACGCTGCGCCCGAGCGCCTGGCCGCCCAGGCCCGTCAGCGCCTCCCGGAAATGCCGCAGCGTCCAGTTGGCCGGCACCGCAGGCAGACCGACCGCCCGGGTGAGCGCCGTCAGGACGAGCGCGACCAGCGGAACCACCGTGGTCAGGACCACGTAGCCCCACAAGAGGCCGGCGGCGACGCGGCCGCCCACGCCTGGGGGGACACCGCCCGGCGGGGCGCTCGTGCGGGTCACCGCTCCCCGGACGCTCTCGCCGAGGTCGACCGCGCCGACCACGACCAGCGTGAGGAGCACCAGTCCGGACGCGAGCAGGATGACGCGGCTGAAGGCGGCCGGGTCGGCGGACAGGATCAGGTCGGAGTAGATGCGGGTCGTGACCGTGACGAACCCGGCGGGACTGCCGAGCACCGCGGGGACGCCGAAGGCGTTGACCGTCGACACGAACGACAGCGCGGCGGCAGCCAGCAGCGTCGGCCGCAGCAGCGGGAGCGTGATCGTGCGAAGGGCGCTCCAGGCGCTGGCCCCGCTCGCACGCGCTGCCCGCTCGAGGTCCGGTTCGACACGGGAGGCGAGCCCCGCGGCGACCACCACGTAGGCGAGCGTCACGCCCTGGACGCTCAGCACCGTGACCACCCCCGCCACGCCGTACAGACCGGGCAGCGCGAACCCCAGCAGATCGTCGGTGAGGCCGCCGGGTCCGTACGCCTGCGCCCACCCGAGGGCACCCACGAACGATGCGATGACCAGCTGGACGAGGAGACCGACTCGCAGCCACGTCCGTCCCGGCGCGCGGGAGCGCTCGGTGACCAGCGCCGCGGCGGTCCCGCCGACCAGGGCGAACCCGGTGACCACGACACCGGTCAGCAGCGTGTTGCGCACCGCCGACAGCGCCCGGTCGCCGGTCAGCACCGCCCGCAGCGGTCCGGCGCCCTGAGCGAACGCCGTCGCGACCAGCTCGGCCAGCGGGAAGCCGACGAGCAGCACCACCGCGACCGCGGCGAGCGCGATCGCCGCGCCGTGCCAGGACCGGGCGCGCGGGGCAGCGGCGGCCCCGGTGTCGGTGCGGCTAGCCACCGAAGATGGCCCGGTACTCCTCGAGCAGCTCGGTCTGGCGCTCGTAGATCGCCGACCAGTCCGGCGACACCGCCGCCTCGTCATGCGGCCACTGGACGTCGCTGCGGATCGGCTGCCAGCCGGTCGCGGCGATGGCCTCCTGCGCCTCGGACGTGAGTACGAAGTCCACGAACGACTCGGCGGTCGGGGTGTTCGCCGACCCATCGAGCACCGCGATCGGGCTGTAGATGGCGATCACGCCGGGCTCGGGCGCGACCACCTCGATCGGCGAACCGGCCTCCGCGGCCTGGCGGGCGGCCTGGTCGAGGGTCATGCCGGCGAGGAACCGGCCCTCGGCGACTCCCGTGACGACGTCGCCGGGCGCCTGGACCTGCACGGCGCCGTTGTCGGCCAGCCTGCGGTAGAAGTCCAGGCCATCGCCCGCCTCGGCGAAGTAACCGAGCGCCCCGAACGCCGAGCCGGCGAAGCCGGGGTCGGGGATCGCGACGCCGTCGGCGTAGGCCGGGTCGGCCAGGTCCTCCCAGCTGGACGGCGCCGGGACCTCCGTTCCGTGCACGATGACCATGTTCAGCAGGCGGGTGCCCCACGACACCCCGGTGCGGTACTCGGGCGGCACGACGTCGACCTCGGCGGGCGTCCAGGCCCGCAGCAGCGCCTCGGCCTCGTACTGCCGCATGGACAGCGGGTCGGTCAGCCAGAGGACGTCGGCCCGGATCTCGCCCTCGCGGCGCTCCGCCGCGACACGGGCGTTGAGCTCACCGGTGGGTGCTCGGAACACCTCGAACTCGACGTCAGGGTGCTGACCCTGGTAGGCGGCCACGACGGCGTCGACCGTCTCCTGGGTGACGGTGGAGTACACGCGCAGTGTGCCTGACGGCCCCCCGGCGGCCTCGTCGGTCTGCCGCGGCGACGCCGCATCCGTGCCGGTCTGCCCGGCCTGGGGCTCTCCAGCCGCGCCGCACGCGACCGCGAGCAGCAGCACGACGCCGAGTGCCCACAGCCCCCTGCCACGCACGCGCCGCCGTCTACCCACCCCGCCTATCCAAGGGTCATCGCCACGCCGGGGTGACCGGCCTTGCGGTTGGTGATCTCAAGCTGCCGCTGGGTCGACCGACGCAGGCTGGCCAGCTGGGTGGAGGTCAGGCGGTCGCAGACCCAGCCCCAGTGCAGGGAGACCCACTCCCCGGGGAGGAGGTCATCGACGAAACCGACTCCGCCGACGGCGCGGGTGGCGGTCTCCGTCTCCGGTGGCCCCAGCCCCAGCGCGGCGCCGTCCCAGGTCAGCGGCTGGTAGCGCACGACGACCTGGTCGCCGTGGCTGGAGACGACCTGGCCCCAGCGGATGCGGCAGCGGTCGAGGACATGCAGCGGGTGCCCGCCCCGATAGCTCGCCAGCAGTCCGGTCCACGGGTAGACCTCGAACACGTGGAAGCTGTGGTGGGGCACCGCTCCCGCGGGGATCGCCTCCGCCAGGAACGTCCACGACGAACCGGTGACGGGCCGGAAACGGTCCTCGAGGGCGCGGCCGAACACCTGCATGTCGATGCCGTCGAGGGTGGACGTCCCGAGCCAGTAGCCCTCGACGACGCGGCGCGCGAGCGGGTCGCCGAGCCCGGTGGCCTGGGCGATGAACGCCAGGTACGGCCACGCGCCGGCGAACCCGCGGGCGAGCTGCTCCAACCCAGGGTCGATGGTGCGGGTCGCCCCGTAGTCGAGGAGTGCCCGATGGTCGGCCGGTCCGCAATACCCGCGCTCGTTCGGCGCGTAGGCGTACCGGGCGAACAACGTCGGCCCGTCCGCCGGTGAACTGCCGGGCTCTTCCCACTGGCGCGTCATGCGACCTCCGAGAGGCGACGTCGGACGCCAAGGCTAGCGCGCTGCGCGGCGACCTGTGGGGCCCACGCAAGAAGTCGCCCCCCCCGCGTGTCGACTTCAGCCGTTGTGAGCGGTCAAAGTCGACAAGCCTTGCGGTGAGGCTGATCGGGCGGCGGCCGGGCGCCACCCCAGCGTTGTATACAATGCCCGGCCTCAGCGGATCGAGAGGACAGAAATGACGACTCACCGCGTCGCGGTCCTGCCAGGCGACGGCATCGGCGCCGAGGTGGTCCCGCCGGCGCTGCGCCTGCTGGAGCGAGCGGGCGAGCTGTTCGGCTTCACCTTCGCCTGGACCGAGTTCGACTGGGGCTGCGAGTACTACCGCGCGAACGGCGCCATGATGCCGGCCGACGGCCTCGATGCGCTGGCGGAGCACGACGAGATCTTCCTCGGCGCGGTGGGCAGCCCCGGAGTCGAGGATCACGTGTCGCTGTGGGGCCTCTTGATCCCCATCCGCCGTCGCTTCCGCCAGTACATCAACCTGCGGCCCATCAAGCTGCTGCGCGGCGTCACCTCTCCACTGCGGGACGTGCAGGCGGGGGACATCGACTTCCTGGTGGTCCGCGAGAACAACGAGGGCGAGTACTCCGAGATCGGCGGGCGCCTGTACCGCGGCACCCCGCAGGAGCTCGCCGTGCAGGAGTCCGTGTTCACCCGGGTGGGGGTGGAGCGTGCGCTGCGCTACGCGTTCGACCTGGCCCGAAGCCGCGAGCGGTCGCTGTGCTCGGCGACCAAGTCCAACGGGATCATCCACACGATGCCGTTCTGGGACGAGATCTGCCGGGAGGTGGCCGCCGAGTACGCGGACGTGGAGGTCGCCGCGTACCACATCGACGCGCTCGCCGCGCTGTTCGTCCTGCGCCCGCAGACGCTCGACGTCGTGGTCGCGTCCAACCTGTTCGGTGACATCCTCACCGACCTCGGCGCCGCCCTGGTCGGCAGCATCGGCATCGCGCCGTCGGCCAACCTGAACCCCGAGCGCGAGCACCCGTCGATGTTCGAGCCCATCCACGGGTCGGCTCCCGACATCGCGGGGAAGGGGGTCGCGAACCCCATCGGGCAGATCTGGTCCGGCGCGATGATGCTCGACCACCTCGGCCACGGCGCCGCAGCGGGCGCCATGCTCGCCGCCGTCGAGGACGTGCTGGGCGACGGCGAGGTCCGCACCCCCGACCTCGGCGGCACGGCCGACACCGCCGCGGTCACCGAGGCGATCCTGGGCGCCCTCGACGACCACAAGCCCGCCGGATAGGCCGGCGGTCATGACCATCCGAGCCGTCGAGACGATCCCGATCCGCCAGGAGCTCGATGCACCCTTCGGCAACGGCCAGGGATGGACCACCGCTCGCCAGTACCTCATCGTGCGGCTGGTGGCCGACGACGGGACCATCGGCTACGGCGAGTGCTGGGGTCCCATCGCCGGAAACCAGCAGGTCGTCGAGCAGCTCATCGCCCCGCTGGTGATCGGCCAGGACCCGATGGCCACCGGGCGGCTGTGGGACGAGATCGCGTTCAGGCTCCGTTGGGCCTACCACTCGTTCGCGCCCTACAGCGCGCTGTCGGGAGTCGACCTCGCACTGTGGGACCTCAAGGGCAAGCTCCTCGGCCGTCCTGTCGCGGAGCTCCTCGGCGGCGCGGTCCACACGCGCGTGCCGGCGTACGCGACCGGCCACTACTTCCGCCAGGTCGACCGGCTCGACCGGCAGATCGACGTGGTTCTCGAGGAGGCACGCGGCAACCTCGCCGGCAGCTTCCGGCGGCTCAAGCTCAAGATCGGGCTGGCGCTGCTCGGTTGGGGCGCGGACGCCGACGTGACGCTCATGACCGCGCTGCGCGATGAGGTCGGCGACGGCGTGCCGATCATGGTCGACGCCAACTGCGCGTACCGCATGCCTGACGCGGTGCGGGTGGGCCGAGCAGCCGAGGCGCTCGGCGTCACGTGGTTCGAGGAACCCCTCCCGCCGACTGACATCGCCGGCTACTGCGAGCTGTCGCGCCGGCTCGACGTGCCTATCGCCGGAGGTGAGAGCTGGGCGCTGTTGTCGGAGTTCGCCGAGATCTTCCACCGCCGCGCCGTGTCCGTCGCCCAGCCTGACGTGTGCTCCGCTGGGGGCATCACCGAGGTGAAGCGCATCGCGGACCTGGCGCGCGCGCTCAACATCGCCTGCTACCCGCACGTGTGGGGCACGCCGATCGCGATGGCGGCTTCCCTGCACGTGCTCGCCACGCTGCCCGGTCAGGTCCTGCTGGAGTTCGACCAGTCACCGAACCCGATCCGGGAGGGTCTGCTCACCACGCCGATCACGGTGGGCTCCGACGGGGCCGTCGAGGTGCCGACCGGTCCTGGCTTTGGCATCGAGGTCGACGAGGACCAGCTGGAGCGGTTCCGCGCGACCGGATGAGGTCAGGAGGGCTTGCGGTGGTCACGGCAGCGGTACGGGTCTATGACGAGCTGCGTTCCGGCATCCTGGACAGCACCTTCGAAGCGGGCAGCAGGCTCAGCGAGGATCGCCTCGCTCGGCTCCTGGGCTGCAGCCGGACCCCGGTGCGCGAGGCGCTGCGGCGACTGAGCGCCGAGGGGCTGGTCGAGCTGCTGCCGAACCGTGGCGCCCAGGTCGTCTCCTGGTCATCCGACGACCTCGAGGACGTGTTCCGAATGCGAGCGCTCCTGGAGGGCCACGGAGCGGCGCTCGCGGCCGAGACGATGGACACCGACGAGGTCGCGCGCCTGCACGAGATCGCCGACGGGATGGCACAGCTGTCAAGCGACGGCAGCCAGTCGGACCGCGACGAACTCGCGACGCTGGACGTCGAGTTCCACCGCGCCGTGCTGGTCGGCAGCAAGAGCCGCCGGCTTCTGGAGGCGCACGCCCGGGTCGTGCAGGTGCCGCTCCACCAGCGGGTGATGCGGTCCTACTCCCCCGCCCAGCTGCAGCAGCGCATGGTCCACCACCAGGAGCTCGTCCGGGCGATCCAGCTGGGCGACGCCGACTGGGCGGCCTCGGTGATGCGCGCCCACATCCTGTCCGCGCTGAACATCCTGCTCGAGGGGGGCTAGACCATGCCGACGACCACGCTCAAGCGACGACTGCTCGACGGCGGCATCGTCGTCGGGACCATGGTCTTCGAGTTCCGCACACCGGGGGTCGCGGCGGTGTGCGCCGCCGCGGGCGCCGACTTCGTGCTGTTCGACCAGGAGGCGACCGGGTGCTCGGTGGAGACGCTCGGGATGCTGATGGCCACCGCCAGAGGCGTCGACACCGTCCCCCTGGTGCGCGTGCCCGCCACCCAGCCGCACCTGCTGTCGGGACCGCTCGACGTCGGCGCCGGCGGTCTGATGGTCCCGATGGTGGAGTCCCGAGCGCAAGCGGAGGCGATCGTCGACGCGGCCAAGTACCCGCCCCTGGGCAACCGCGGGGTCATCGCGGGCCTGGCCGCCGCCGGCTACCGGGCACCGGACGACATCGGCGCGACGCTGGCGGAGGCCAACACCGACAAGCTGCTGATCGCGCAGATCGAGAGCGGCGCTGGCGTCGAGCGCGTCGAGGAGATCGCCGCGGTCGACGGCATCGACGTGCTGTGGCTCGGGCACCTGGACCTCACCGTGTCGCTCGGCATCCCCGGCCAGTTCGACCATCCCGCCTTCACCGACGCCGTGTCCCGGATCGTCGCCGCCGCCCGCGCCGCCGGCAAGCCCGCTGCCGCCAAGGTCGGCGGCGTCGAGGAGGCCAGACGTCGCATCGACCAGGGATTCTCCTGCATCTGCTACGGCGACGACGTCAAGCTCCTCCGCGACGGGCTGCGCGCTGGGGTGGACGCCGTCAGGCGCTGAGCGACCCAGGCTCGGCGACCGTCACGCCGAGCTCGTCGGCGATGCACAGCAGCCGCTCGTAGACGTTGCGACGGTAGGCGATCCCGCTGCGCCGCGCCTCGACGGTCTTCTCCGCCTCGATCTCGCCGGGAACGTAGACGCGGTCGACCCCCTGCCGCGTGGGACTCGAGTGGATGTGATCCGCGAGCTCATCGATTCGGTCGAGGAACTGCTCGAGGCCGATGAACGCGCCGATGTCGAACGCGACGAAGAAATGGCCGACGTGGACGTAGCCCGGCTCGTCGGGGCCGGTGACGGCGGCGCCGAAGCCCGCGCCGGACAGCACGCCGGCCAGGATGTCCATCATCAGGGCCAGCCCGAAGCCCTTGTGGTCCGACATCGGTCGCAGGAAGCCGCCACCGAACAGCGCCTGACGCGCATCGGTCGTCGGCAGGCCGTCCTTGCCGAACGCCCAGTCGGGCGGGATGACGTTGTCGCCGTCGGCGGCGATCCGCAGCCGGCCGGCGGCCACGTGGCTCATGGCGATGTCGAGCACGATCGGGTAGCCGAGCCGGGTCGGCGCCGCGATCGCGAGCGGGTTGTTGCCCACCCGCCGTGCGGCGCCGCCGACCGCGGGGAGCAGCGGCCACGCGTTCGTCGTGGCCATGCCGATGCAGCCATGGTCGGACGCCATCATGGGGTAGCCGGCTGCGGCGCCGAAGTGGCTCGAGTTCTTCACTGTGATAGCACCCACGCC
The DNA here is from genome assembly GCA_013695145.1 of Euzebyales bacterium. Taxonomy (GTDB): domain Bacteria; phylum Actinomycetota; class Nitriliruptoria; order Euzebyales; family Egibacteraceae; genus JACDBB01. The sequence continues at coordinate 14,721 of JACDBB010000014.1, read as the reverse complement.
TGTCTGGCCGGCCTTGGTGATCGCCAGTGACATCGCCACCTGGCTACAGACCTGCCCGAGCCCGTGGCGGCCGTCGATGGTGGCCGTGCCTGGCGTCTCCGTGAGCACGGTGGGTTCGACAGCGGCGTGCAGCTCACCCTTCCTGATCCTGCCGATGTAGTTGGGCAGGCGCATGAGCCCGTGCGTGTCGACGCCGCGAAGGTCGGCGAGCACGAGCTGCTCGGCCGTGATCGCCGCGTGCGAACCGGGGACCCCCGCAGCCTTCAGGATGTCCACCGCGATGCGCTCAGCCCAGACCGGCTGGACGTGGATGGTGGTGGCGTCAGGCATGCTTGGTGTCCTTTCCGTCGCCCGACAGGTCGTCGATGAGTGTGAGCACCGCCGTGTGGTCGAGGCCGTCCCGCCCGAGGGCCCGCAGCGCGCTGAACAGCTGCTCGGTCACCGCGGTCAGCGGCGTGAACACGCCGACCGCGCGTGCGGTCTCGAGCGCGATGCCGAGATCCTTGCGGTGCAGCGCGACGCGCGCTCCGGGAGCGAACCGGCGCGCGATCATGTCATCAGTCCTGGTGTCGAGGATCCGGTTGCCGGCCAGACCGCCTGCGAGCACACCGACCGCCGTCGCCGGGTCCACGCCGCAGCGCTCGAGCAGCACGATGGCCTCAGCGACCAGCGTGATGGTCCCCGCGACGAGCATCTGGTTGGCGGCCTTGACGGTCTGGCCTGCCCCCGCGGGGCCGACGTGCACAATGGTGGACCCGAGCGCCTCCAGAACCGGGCGAGCGGCGGCGACGTCGTCGGCTGCGCCGCCCACCATGACGGCCAGGGTCGCGTCGACGGCGCCCCGCTCGCCGCCGCTGACGGGCGCGTCGAGCGCACCGACACCCAGCGCCTCCGCTCGTGCAGCGACAAGCCTCGCCGTGCCAGGCGACACGGTGCTGGTGTCGATGTGGAGAAGCCGCTGGGCAGGCGAGCTGAAGACACCGTCCTCGCCGAGCACGACCTGTTCGACAGCCGCGGAGTCAGGCAGCGCGGTGATGACGACCTCGCATGACGAGCCCAGGTGCGCCGGCCCATCACCGCGCGCCGCACCCAGGGCCACGGCGGCGTCGACGGGCGCTGGTGAGCGGCTGTGGACTGTGACCTCGTGGCCTGCTCGCAGCAGGTTCGCCGCCATGGCCCGCCCCATGACGCCCAGCCCGATGACTCCGACCCGACTCATACCGCCTCCTCGCAAGCTCTCGGGCGCATCCACGCCTCTAGATGACCGCGTCGGCGCGCAACGCTTCGAGTTCTGCCGCCTCCAGTCCCAGCAGACCGCCGAACACCTCGAGGTTGTGCTCGCCGCGGGCGGGGCCGGTGAAGCGGATGCCGCCGGGCGTTGCGGAGAACCGCGGGATAACGTTGGGCACGGTCACGGTGCCCAGGTCGTCGTCAGCCACCTCGACCAGCGTCTCCCTGGAACGGAAGTGCGGGTCAGCGAAGATGCCCGCCGAGTCGTACACCGGCGCCACCGGCGCATCGACCGCGCGGAACCGCTCCAACACCTCCTCGACCGTGTGCAGGCCGATCCACCGGGCGACCGCTGCGTTGATCCGGTCGGCGTGGGCGAGGCGTCCCTGGTTGGTCGCCAGCTCCGGGTCGTCCACGAGGTCCTGGCGCTCGATGGCCGTGAAGATGCGCAGCGCGGTCTCGTTGGAGCTGCCCGACAGCGCGACCCAGCGGCCGAGTTCTCGCGACTCGTAGGCCCCACGTGGCGAAGAGTCCGGGATGTGGTTGCCCTGACGCTGCCGCACGATGCCAAGCTGGTCGTACTCGCACAGCATCAGCTCCATCAGACGCATGATCGGCTCGTAGATCGTGTTGTCGATCCACTGTCCGGTCCCACCGCGTGCGTCGCGGTGGTACAGCGCAGCGAGGATTCCCATCGCGCCGAAGACACCCGCGATGCCATCGGCCACTGGCATCTGCGGCAGTGTCGGCGGCCCGTCTGCGCTGCCCGTGGCGTGCGCGAAGCCGCTCATCGCCTCGGCGAGGGTCCCGTAGCCAGGGAAGCCGCTGTAGGGGCCACCCGGACCGAACGCGCTGGTGCGCAGCAGCACCAACCCGGGATTGACCCGCTTTAGCTCCTCCCACCCGACGTTCCAGCGCTCGAGCGTCCCAGGGCGGAAGTTCTCGATGACGACATCCACGTGCTCGGCGAGCGCGAGGAAGAGCACCTGACCGGCGGGCTGCGACAGGTCGAGCGTTATGCAGCGCTTGTTGCGCGCCAGGCTCTTCCAGTACACGCCGACGCCTTCCTTCTGTGCGCCGAACGTCCTTGCTGTGTCGCCCTTGCGCGGGTGCTCGACCTTGATGACCTCGGCGCCCAAGTCGGCCAGCAGCGTCGCACTCAGCGGGCCGGCGAAGAGCGTGCCGACATCGACTATCCGCACACCTTGGAGCGGACCCAAGGGGTCACCTGTCAAGGGGTCACCTGTCAAGGGCTCACCTCCCCTCTCCTCGCGTTCACCTGTTGTCGCGCCGCGGCGGGCCGGGACGACCCCGGGGGCGGGGGTCATCCCGGCACGCCGGGCGCTGCGGGACGGATGGGCTGGCGGCGGGGCTCGCGCTCCGCAGGCTCCGCTCGGCCTACGGGGTGTAGCCGAACATCGTGTACCACTCCTGCACCCAGTCGGCTCGGACCTCGACCCACTCGTCGTTGTCGGCGAAGTAGGGTTCGACCTCGGCCAGCGGCGGGAACTCGATGTCACCCAGCGCGGGTGACGGGGCATCCGGGTGCGGGACGAAGTCGGTGGCAGCCGTGGCGGCCACCGTCTGGCCTCGCAGGGACATCGACCAGTTGAGGAACAGCGCACCGGCGTTCGGGTTCGGCGCCTCCGCGGTGAGCGACAGGTAGTGCGGCCAGACCGTGTTTCCCTCCTCTGCGAAGACGAACTGCAGCGGGGCGCCGTCGTTCATCTGCAGCGCCGTCGTTCCCTGGTGATTGATGGCCACCGCGCACTCGCCGCGCGCGTTCTCCTCAGCGACGGTCGCTGTCGATGAGAGGATCAGTGGATCCTGCTCGGCGAGGGCTTCCCAGTACTCCAACCCCAGCTCGACGCGCTGGAAGTACGCCCACGAGAACGTGGATCCGCCCGCGCCCGCCTGGCCTACACATATGTTGCCCTGCCACGTCGGGTCGAGCATGTCCTCCCAGCTGGCCGGTGCCTCGTCCTCGCTGACGAGCTCGGTGTTGTAGGACAGGCCCATGGTCGGGATGACCGACGCGTACCAGTGACCGTCTGGGTCCTTGTACTGGTCCTCGTAGACATCGGCGTTGGGGATCTCGTGCGCTGCGTAGATGCCCGCCTCGTCGACTTCGGTCACAAGAGCGATGTCGGATATCCGGATGGCGTCCGCGCCGAGCTGCCCGGCCCCACCCTCGGAGAGGATGCGCTCGACGAGCTGGCCCGTCGGTGCACGGACGTTCTCCACGGAGATTCCGGTGTCGTCGGAGAAGGCCTGCTGGATCGCCAACTCCGCAGCCTCGGGGAAGCCGGAGTAGACGACCAGCGACCCTTCCTCCTGAGCTGCCGCGTACAGCTCGGCGTCGGCGATCTCCTCCCCGTCGACGACGAATGCCTCGCCCTCCTCGGTCTGCACCTCCGCCTCGGGTACGGCCTCCTCGCCCTCCCCGCAGGCGACGAGCACCAAAGTGAGCGCGAACAGCAGCGCTGCGCTCCTGCGCAGGATCCCTGGATGCGACATGCGATCTCAACCTTTCTGTGGCGCGAGCGCGCCACGCTTCGTCCGAGGTGACGCGGCTAGTCCGTGGTGGTCCCCATGCCGAGCCACTTCCTTCCGAGCATCGTGAGCACGAACAGCAGGAAGCTGTAGATGAGGCTGATGGCCGCCATGCGGGAGTACGAGCCGGACGTCCACTGGTCATACAGCACGATCGGCAGCACGCGGGTCTGCGAGGTGAACAGGAAGATCGACGCCGACAGCTCCCGCATCGACAGGATGAACAGCAGCATCATCGTCGAGAAGATCCCGGACTTGATCAGCGGGATGACGATCGTCGTCGCGGCCCGAAGGCGGCTGGCTCCCGCAACCTGCGCGCTCTCCTCGAGGTCGGCGTGCACCTGCAGGATCGTCGAGGAGATGCCCCGGTAGCCCTGCGGCATGAACCGGGCGGTGTAGGCGAGGACGAGGATCAGCAGCGTGCCGTAGAGCGGGATCGGCAGGTTGAGCCACGTCCACAGGAAGCCGAGCCCGATCACCAGGGCGGGCACGGTCACCGGCAGCATGGCGACGTAGTCGAGGATTCTGCGACCTGGCACGTCGGTCCGGTGGACCGTGTAGGCGGTGGCCAGGTGGAGCGCGCCACCCAGGACCGCGGTCATGATCCCGACGACGATGCTGTTGCGCAGACCGAGCGCGAACGGCGGGTAGTCCAGCAGCGTCGTCATGCTGCGCAGGGTGAAAGCGGTCGGGTCGAAGAAGTCTCCGACGCCGCTGATGAACTGCGTGCGCCGCAGCGCCGCCTGGCCCAGCGCGAAGAACGGGATGCCGACCGCGAGGACGAGGTAGACGACGGCGAAGCCGAAGCCTGCCCAACGCCACCGCCCGAGCGCTATCCGGCGGGGCCGGAAGCCCTTGCCGCTGACGGTCACGAAGCTGCGCCTGGCCAGCAGGCGCGCCTGGATGCTCACCAGCACGACCATGATGAGCATCAGCAGCAGGCCTGCGGCGCTCGCCTGGTTCGGACGGCTCGGGGCGGCGGCCATCAGTCGGAAGATGTAGGCGGGGAGCGTCTGCACCCCGCCCGCCGAGCCGAGGATCTGCGTGACGGGGAAGTTCTCGATGATCAGGACGAACGTGAGGATGAACGCCCCCATCGTCGCCGGCAGCACGAGCGGGAACGTGATCTTGCTCATGACCCGCGAGATGCTGCCGCCGTGGACCTCCGCGGCCTCCTCGAGCTCGGGGTTCATGAGCGCCAGGGCGCTGGCCACGAACAGGTACGCGTACGGCGCGTAGTACAGCCCGAACACGAACACCATCCCACCGACCGAGTAGATGTTCACTGCGGACCCGAGGCCCAGCGCCTCGAGGACCGTGTTGGCGTAACCGGCGCGCGGTGAGCCGATCAGCGACCAGGCGAGCGCCCCGACGAGTGATGACATGAACAGCGGAACGATCCCGGACAGCTGCACCAGCCCGCGTCCGGGAACGTCGGTCCGGGCGCCCAGCCAGGCGAGCAGCATCCCAATCGACATCGCCATGGCCGTGCCGCCGACGCCGATCGCCAGGGAGTTGCGGATGGCGAGCCGGGTCTCCGGCGAGCCGTACAGCGAGCGGAAGTGCGCCAGCGTGAGGTTGCTCGGATCGGCCCCCGGTCGCGGTGGGGCGTCCAGCACCGAGGCGTACAGCAGCATCCCGACCGGGACGATCACGAGGAAGGTGAGGATGACGATCAGGACCCCGGCGGGGAGCCAACGCCGCAGGGCCCTGGTGGTGGCGGCGCCGGTCTGCAGCAGCATGCACTCGCTCCTCGCCTGTAGGGCTCAGCGTTCCAGCAGCTGGATGCGGTCCGGTTGGATGTGGATCTGCGTCGTGGTCCCGGTGGCCAGACCGGCACGGGAGCCGTGCGACAGCGCGAACAGCGTCGGCCCCTGGTCGAGCGCCACGCTGTAACGGAAGTGGTCGCCGAGGAAGCTCGCGACCCGGACGGTGCCCTTCCACACGTTCGGACGTTCGGCGTCACCTTCCTCGACGACGATGTCCTCGGGCCTGATGCAGACCGTGACCGCTGCGCCCTCGTCGAAGCTCGCCGCACCCGTCTCAAGCTCGAGGCCGCTGTCATCGAGCCGGACACGGCTACCGCGGGACGACGAACCTACGAACGTGCCGTCGAAGATGTTGCTGGTGCCGATGAAGTCCGCCACGAACGCCGAGTTGGGCTCGCGGTACATCGTGACCGGGTCGGTTAGCTGGACGATCTTGCCCTGGCGCATCACCGCGATCCGGTCAGCGAGCGCGAGGGCCTCGTCCTGGTCGTGGGTGACGTAGATCGCGGTGATGCCGAGCGACATCTGGATGTCGCGCAGCTCGAAGCGCAGGCGGTCTCGGAGCTTCGCGTCGAGGTTGGACAGGGGCTCATCCAACAGGAGCACGCGCGGCTCCATAATGATGGACCTGGCCAGCGCGACCCGTTGCATCTGCCCGCCGCTCAGCAGGCTCGCGCCACGGTCACCCAACCCCTGCAGCCCGACGGTCTGCAGCGCGCGATCGACCTTCTGCCCGATGTCGAGACCCGCGCGCGCCTTGCGGGTACGCATCTTCAGCGGGTACGCGACGTTCTGCGCGACCGTCATGTGCGGCCAGATCGCATAGGACTGGAACACCATGCCGATGTGGCGCCGGTTGGCAGGGACGTTGATGTTTCGCTCGCTGTCGAAGACGGTCTCGTCGCCGATCTTGATCGTCCCGGTCGAGGGAGTCTCCAGGCCGACGATGCTGCGCATGGTGGTCGTCTTGCCGCACCCAGACGGTCCTAGGAGGACGAGCATCTCGCCGTCGGTAATGTCGATCGAGAGATCGTCGACGGCCACCGTGCTGCCGTACGCCTTGGTCAGATTTCGGACCTGGATGTGAATGGCTCGCTCCCTCGTCCGTGTGCCGCTCGCGGCACGCCTCCACCAGGCTGTATACAACCTAGAAAGAAGCAAGCACGCGGTCAACACTTATTCTCGGGCTTGGCTGCGACTGCATACAATCTCGCTCATGCGAGCCATGTCTACCTGATGGGGCGCGAGAGCCCGGCGACCGATCCCCGCGGGCTGCCTGCGGTCCTCATGGTCGTCACGGCGACGATGCTCGGCGTCCTGCCGGTGTTCCTGCTGGGCGGCCTGGCCGTCCAGGTGCGCGACGACCTCAACCTGACCGAAGCCGGGCTGGGGATCGCCACGGCGACCTTCTTCGCGGCGTCGGCGCTGTTCTCGCTGCCAGGAGGGCGCCTCAGCGAGCGGATCGGCGGGGAGCGAGGGCTCCTGGTGGGCGCCGCGGGGAGCCTGGCGGCCCTGCTGGGCGTCGCGACCCTGGCCCAGTCGCTGCTCGGACTGGTCACCTCCATGGTGGTCGGCGGCATCGGGAACGGCGTGACACAGCCGTCGGCGAACCTGGCTCTGGCGCGCCGCGTCCGCCCGGGGCGCCAGGGGGTGGCCTTCGGCATCAAGCAGTCGGCCATCCCCGGCGCCACCCTTCTCGGCGGTCTGGCCGTCCCGATCGTCGCGCTGACGGTGGGGTGGCGCTGGGCATACGGCGGCGGCGCGGCCGTCGCGGCGCTGTTCGCGCTGTGGGCGCTGTGGGCGTTCAGCCGCGCGTCGGTCAGCGACCCGTCCGGACCCGCTCGAGGCGCACGGGCCCAGCGGGGCGACGTCCGCGCGCTGTTGCCGCTGACGATCGCCGGGGGCCTTGCGTCCGCGGCGGCCAACTCGATGGCCGCGTTCCTCGTGGTCGGCGGGGTCACCGCAGGCATGGCCCCGGGCGCCGCCGGGCTGTTGTTCGCGGCGGGCAGCGGCTCGTCGATCGCCGTGCGTGTCACCTTGGGGTGGTTGGCCGACCGCCGGCCGGGTGACGCGCTAGGGGTCGTGGGTGGGCTGCTGCTCCTGGGCGGCGTCGGGTTCGCTGTGCTCGCCACGGGTGTCGTGCCGTGGCTTTACGTCGCGGGCGCGCTGCTCGGGTTCGGCGCCGGGTGGGCGTGGCCAGGACTGTTCAACCTCGCGGTCGTCCGGGCGCACCCGGAAGCGCCGGCCGCGGCGACCGGGCTCACCCAGACGGGTGTCTACGCGGGCGGCGTGCTCGGCCCCCCGGTGTTCGGGGTCATCGCGCAGTCGATGAGCTACGGCGCGGCCTGGCTCGCCGGCGCCGGCGCCCTGGTGATCGCGGCCGCCCTCGTGATCGCCGGCGGCCGCTCGCGTCGCACGCACTGGGCCGCACGGGGCGCCGAGGGCGGCGCGGCCTGACAGCTTGTTGGGATCGGGGGTACGGCGCCGCGGACCAGCGTCGGCGGACCGTGGTGATGAGGTCTCCCTCGCTGCGCCGCGTGTGGTCGGCGTCGTGGAGGATCCCGAGTTCGGCGCCGGTCTCGGCACGCACGGGCCACCAGCTCCAGCGCCTGGCTCGTCCGCTGCGGCGAAGCACGCGGCGGCCACCCTAACCTTGTCGACATCCGATCGAACTCGTCGAGGAGCACGCAGTGAGCCACGTCCCCGCAGCGGACCGCTATGACGCCATGACCTACCGACGCTGCGGGCGCAGCGGCCTGCATCTGCCGGCGGTGTCGCTGGGTCTGTGGCACAACTTCGGAGGCGGACAGCCGCTGGCGAACCAGCGGGCCATCCTGCGGCGCGCGTTCGACCTCGGTATCACCCACATCGACCTGGCCAACAACTACGGGCCACCGCCGGGTTCGGCGGAGGAGAACTTCGGTCGGGTCCTCGCCGAGGATCTGCGGCCGTACCGCGACGAGCTGGTGATCTCCACCAAGGCCGGCTACGACATGTGGCCCGGGCCGTACGGGGAGTGGGGCTCCCGCAAGTACCTGCTGGCCAGCCTGGACGCGAGCCTGCGACGGATGGGCCTCGACTACGTCGACATCTTCTACTCCCACCGCTTCGACCCGGACACCCGGCTCGATGAGACGATGAGCGCGCTGGACACGGCGGTGCGCCAGGGCAAGGCCCTGTACGCGGGGATCTCGTCCTACTCGCCGGAGCGCACGCGCGAGGCGGCGCGGATCCTGCGGGGCATGGGCACTCCCCTGCTGATCCACCAGCCGTCCTACTCGCTGATGAACCGCTGGATCGAGGACGGGCTGCTGGAGGCGCTGGACGAGGTCGGCGCCGGCAGCATCGTCTTCTCGCCGCTGGCCCAGGGGCTGCTGACCAGCAAGTACCTCGACGGTGTCCCCGACGGCTCGCGAGCGGCGCGGAACACCTCGCTGTCGGATGACATGCTCAACGAGCGGAACCTGGCCAAGGTGCGTGCCCTGAACGCGATCGCCGAGGGGCGAGGGCAGACCCTGGCGCAGATGGCGATCGCGTGGGTGCTCCGCCACCCGCAGGTGACCTCCGCGCTGGTGGGCGCGAGCAGCGTCGCTCAGTTGGAGGCCAACGTCGCCGCCCTTGATCGGCTCGACTTCACCGACGAGGAGCTCGCCGAGATCGACCGCTTCGCCCACGACGGCGACATCGACATCTGGCGCTCCTCCCGCGAGGCCTGACCGGCAGGTCGTTGCCCGTCGCGATCACCGCGCAGCTTCTCCAGTCGGCTGCCGAACGCCCGCAAGTCGTCCAGCGATTCTGCGGCGTCGAGGCGGGCGCGTGGCTTGAGCGACCGCTGGACGTCGGGATCGAATCGGCGGACGTGCTCGCGATCCCAGATGCGTTGAGTATCCTTTTCGCGAAAGAAGCCCATCACATCCGAAGTGGAACGTACGGCGTCACAGACGCAAGGATCCGTGCTGGAATGACCGCCCAGATCAAGTGCCCGGGATTCACGTCAACGCCACGGATTCACAATGGCGAGATCGTCGAACCGCTCGAAGTCCTTCACGTTGCGGGTGACCACAGCCATACGATTGACGAGTGCCGTGGCGCCGACGAGCGCATCCCGGAACGGTGCTGGATCGGGGACGTGCAGCGCCGCTGCGCGTCGGGCGATGACCTCATCGACGGCGACACACGCTGCTCGAGCGCTGTAGCGACAGCCTCGTCGAGCCAGTGACGCAGGACCGCCCCTGGGTCCGGGTCGGCGCGTTCGGCGAGGAGCACGCCATGTTCGAGCTCGTGGATCGTACCTGGCCGGCGCGAAGGTCCGCGACGTGGCCGAGCGCCGTGTCGAACTCGCCAACGAGGCGGAACGCTGATCTCGAACTGTCGTGTCTCGGCGAGATCGAGCGGCTGTCACACGGCGTGGATGACCAGGCGGCGACCGACCGCATCGGCCACCTGCTCGATGTGGGTACGGGTGGAGGTGGCCACGGCCTGGTTACGGCGCAACCCCCCCTCCGCGACAGCGAGATCCACGGTGTCCGACAACCCAGAACGTGCGGCCAGCGCACCGACCTCACGCGCCTGGGTTTCGGTCAACGGCTCGACCCGACATCCCTTGAGCAGCCGCGACAACTGCGGCTGCGGGCCGCCTCGCCACGCCTCGCCAAGCACACCGGCGGGCACGGTAGGCGGCAACCCACGAGCAAGCGCGGCACGGTGCAACGACCACATGAGCCGGTCGTCGCGCTCGGCGGCGAGCAGCGCGCCAGTGTCATAGGTCAGCCCCTCCGCGCTCACGCCGGCTGTGGCTCGTTGGCGCCGGCCAGCAGACGATCAAGCAGAGCCTCACCGGCGGCGCGTTCGGTGGCGGTGAGCGGCCCTGCCTCCTGCTCCCACTCGCGTACGCCGTGCAGTCCTTCACGCAGCAGCAATCGGCGCTCGGCGGCCACCGACAGCCAGGTGGAGAACGAGACGCCGTCCTCTCGGGCGGCGTGCTCGGGCCAGCGTCTGGTCGTCCGCGGCGGGTTCGGGCGGCTTGGAGGCCGCGTGGCGTTCTTGCAGCGATGCCGCCGCGGCGGCCGGCGGTCGCTGGCTGGCGTAGACGCGCAGCGTCTCCAGGAGCTGGTAGCGCACCTGCTGGGCGCCGGCTTGGTGGCTTGATACCAGCGACTTGTCGAGCAGGCGGGGAAACGCCGCGACGGTCGCGGCGCGGTCGAGCGGCGGCTGGCGGCAAACGGCCTCGACGGCGTCGTAGTCGAAGGTGCCGGGGAACACCGCGAGGCGTGCGAACAGCACGCGCTCGTCGTCGTCCAGGGCGTCGTGGCTCCACCGGATCGTGGCGGCCAGGGTGCGGTGCCGAGCCGGCGCGGTCCGGGCGCCGGCGGTGAGCAGGTCGAACCGGCGGTCGAATGCGATGCTGTGCGGCTGTTCACCCACCGCGCCGCCAGCGCGGCGCCAGGCTTCGCGCTGACCGACGCCAACGCCGAGGCCGTCGCTGAATCCACGAGCCGGGCCGTGCACACATTGACAAGGGCGCTGTCGCGTCGACGCCAGGCCGCCGGCCGAGTCATCGACGGGTCTCTAGTCGGTGTCGACTGCAGAGGCTGAGGCAGTGCCGTCTGGGCGACGCCCTGGAGTTCAACGACGTGCAGATCGCGAATCGGCAATTACAAGAGCGAGCTCGGCACGCGTGTGGATCCCCAGCTTCGTGTACGCGTGGCGGAGGTGGTACTCGACAGTCTTCGGACTGAGGAACAGCGCGGCTGCCGCCTCCCGCGTCGTCTTGCCGGCGCCCAGCATCCGCGCAATCTGCAGCTCCTGCGAGGTGAGCATCTCGGCTGCGCTGGCGCCCCGTCGGTGAGGTGTCTCACCGGTCGCGGCGAGCTCCCCTGCCGCAGCGCCGGCCCACGGCTCGGCGCCCAGCCGGTCGAAGATCTCCACCGCCGACCGCAGGTACGGCCGCGCCGCGACGCGCCGCCGGCGGCGTCGCAGGACGGCGCCGTGGGCGAGACGCGTGCGGGCGTCCTCGTAAGCGTCCAGCGCAGACTCGTGGTGCGCCAGAGCCCGTTCGAAGTGGCGCTCCGCATCGTCTCCGTGCGACGTCAGCGCAAGCGCTCGTTCCGCTCGCGCCAGCGGCCACGGTTGATCCTTGGCTCTGGCCTTCTCGGCGTACGCGGTTGCGGCGTCGCGCGCTTCTTCGGTACGCCCCACGCGTAGCAGGGCCTCGGCAAGTTCCGGGCCTGGCGACAGGTCCACATCGCCGACGCCGATCGACTCCAGCTCGGCGGACAGCTCAGTGAACCGCTCCACAGCCACTGCCGCGTCGCCAACGGCCAGTGCCAGATCGCCCCGTGCGTACATCGCCCAGATGCGCCCGAGGTGCACCCGGTGCCGGTCGCCCAGGCGCATCGCCTCCTCGGCGTTCGCCACACATTCTCCGGCGAGCCCCATCCTGCCCTGCAGCCACGAGAGCCCGGCGAGGCACACAACGAGATCAGTCGTGCTGCCGGTCTCGCGCGACAGCGCAATAGCCTCCTGATACTTCGCGACGGCGTCTTGCCAGCGTTCCGTCGTTGCGTCGTCGCGGGCCGCGTAGAACAGCACGGTCGACAACGTGCCGAGGGCACCGCGTTGACGCAGGTCTTCCAGGGTCCGTGCGATGAGGTCACGTCCTGTGTCCGACTCCCGCAAGAACAGGGTGCCCAGAACCTCCCACGTGCGCTGGCGGGGATCGTCGGTCCGGTGATCGGAGGCCGCGATCCGCAGAACCGCACTGCGGATGCGGTCGATGCCGTGGTCTCCGGCCAGGACATGCGCCACGCCGACCATCAAGTCGCCGCGACTTCGGGTCAGGTCACTGGTCAGCCGCGGGAGAAGCCCGTCAAGCGTCGCCGCGACCGCGACGGCACCCGCCGCGGCGGCCAGATAGAAGTGCACAAGCACCAAGTCGCCCAGGAGTGACACCGCCCGGTCCGGGTCTGTCGGCGCGATGCGAGAAGCGGCGTCGGAGAAGATCGCCCGTGCGTCCTCCAGCGATCCGGCGCGCAACGCCATGTTGCCGCGGACCGCGTCGATGTCGGCCAGCATCACCACATCTGAGGTGAGGCGCGCGGAGTGCCTCAGCAATGGGCCGGCCCGCTCGACCTGCCCCGCCAGCCACGCGGACTCGCCAGCGGCGAAGAAGCGCCGAGCGCGCTGCGTGTGATCTTCCGACAGCAGTGCGGCACGTTCATTAGCGGTGGCGGCGACGTCGTACGCGCTGCGGTCCATGGCACCGTCCCCGACGCGATCCAGCGCCGCAGCGGCCTCCTTGTCGAAGCCGATAACGGACTCGGCCAGGTGCCACGCACGCCGCTCGTGGTCGCGGGGCGGCAACGCGTCGGCCACGGCGCGATGCGCCCGGCGGCGAAGCGCGTGTGGCGCCGCCGCGTACACGCCCGAGCGGACGAGCGGATGTCGGAACACGACCCGGTCCGCCGCGATTGTCAGGAGACCTGCAGCCTCGGCCTCCGCGAGGTGCGCGGCGCCGGTGTCCAGATCCTCGGCAGCGGCCGCCACCACCGCGAGATCACCGCCGGTGATGGCCGCCAGCAGCAGCGCCGCCTGCGCGGGAAGCGACAGGATCTCGATGCGGCGGGTGAAGGATCGGGCGACTCTTTCCGGCACTGGTATCGGTATGTGCGGTGAGGCGCCGGCGAGGCTGTCGATCTCGCCGGCGAGCTCCAGGAGCGCCAGCGGGTTCCCGGCAGTCTCGGCGTGCAACCTGGTGATCAGATCCTCGGTCACCCGCTGCTTGGCGTGCCTGCGCAGAAGTTCCGACGCCGGTGCCAATCCCAAGCCGCCAAGCCGTACCTGCGGAAGGTCTGCGTCGAACACCGCGGCGCCAGGCTCGTCCCGCGTGGCCACCAGCATCGCGACGCGATCCGCCACCAGACGGCGCCCGACGAAGACGACGGCGTCCGCCGACGGCCGGTCCAGCGCGTGCGCATCGTCGACGAGCAGCAACAACGGCCGCTCCTCCGCACAACGGCTGAGCAGGCTGAGTGTGGCGGCGCCGACAGCGAATCGGTCATTGGTTTTGCCCTCGCGCATCGCCAGCGCGACTCCCAGCGCCTGTGCCTGCGGCTGCGGGATCTTGTCGAGCAGGTGCACCACCGGCCGCAGCAGCTGCAACAACGCCCCGAACGAGACGTTGCGCTCCGCCGCGCTGCCGGCGGCCCAGAGCGCCTGCATGTCGTCGGCGCGCGCAGCGGCGTCCTCAAGCAATGAGGTCTTGCCAATGCCCGCTTCGCCGCTGAGCACGAGCACGCCGCTGCGACCGATCCGTGCGCCGGCGATGAGCTGGGCGACGGCGGACTGCTCAGCGTCACGCCCGATGAGCATCGTCAGATCATAGGCCGAACTACTAGGTGGGGCACCGGATTCGGCCGAGGTGTCACCGTGCGATGGTCGGCACATCCGATCAGAAGGAGGCGTCATGAGCACAGTTGACGATCGCGTACAGGTGGACCCCGACAAGCTGATGAGCTTCGTCTTCCGCACCGTCGATGAAGTCGGAGCCGCGTTGAACTGCGCCCTCGTCGTCATGGGCGATCAACTCGGTTACTACAAGGACCTCGCCGAGCACGGCCCGACGACGCCTCCCGAGCTGGCGGAACGCACCGGGACCGACGAGCGCTACGCCCGCGAGTGGCTCAACGCCCAGGCGGCGGGATCCTTCGTCACCTACGACCCGGCGTCCGGCCGCTACACGCTGCCGCCCGAACAGGCGACGGCACTGACGGACGAGTCCAGCCCAGCCTTCGTCGGCGGCTTGTTCCAGATCGCCCACGGGACGATCCGTGACACGACATCGATCCTGGAGGCGGCGCGCAACGGCGACGGGTTCGGCTGGCATCAGCACAACGCGGATGTCCACGTCGGCTGCGAGCGCTTCTTCCGACCGAGCTATCAGGCGCATCTCGTCGCCGGCTGGTTGCCCCAGCTTGACGGCGTCGTGGACAAGCTGACGCAGGGGGCGAACGTTGCCGACGTTGGCTGTGGCCACGGAGCGTCGACCATTCTGATGGCGCAAGCGTTTCCCAACTCCTCGTTCGTCGGGGCGGACTACCACGCGGGGTCGATCACGACGGCAGCGGAGCGCGCCGCCGCCGCAGGTGTTGGCGATCGCACGTCCTTCGTG
>JACDBB010000004.1 GCA_013695145.1 Euzebyales bacterium | reverse complement strand
GCACGACGCCCGAGGCGTCCCGCAGGTCCAGGAAGGCGACCCCGCCGTGGTCGCGGCGCCGCGCCACCCAGCCGGCGAGGGTGACCTCGTCGCCGTCGTGCTCGACTCGCAACGTGCCGGCGCCGTGGGTGCGGAAGGATCCGAAGGGCTTCACCGCGGGTGGTCCGATCCGGTAGGGGTGGCGGCCGAGGCTACCCGAACCCGCCGCCTCGCCGACCCGCGCGTCTGGCCGGTGTGCGGCCGACGGGTGGTCGGGCGGCGTGGCGGCGCGGTAGGCTCTCGCGGTAAGGTCTAGACCAGATGGGGGGTTGAGGTGCCGTGAGGCTGGGAGTCCAGGGCGCGGTCGTCGACGGGACGATCGTGCCCGGCGATGTGCTCGTCGATCCGCGGGCGGGCACCGTCACCGACGTCGGCGGCCCCGGCGGCGGGCGCGGCCTGGCCGCTCCCGGATTCGTCGACCTGCAGGTGAACGGGTTCGCCGGCGTGGACCTCATGGCCGCGGACTCCGACGGGTACGGGCGCGTCGGTGAGGCGCTGGCGGCCACCGGCGTCACCGCCTTCCTGCCGACGTTCATCACCGCCCCGCACGACACGCTGGTCGCGGCGATGGCCGAGGCGACCGCCGCGGTCACCCTGCCCAGGGTCCTGGGCGTCCATCTCGAGGGGCCGTTCCTGTCCCCCGAGCGCCTCGGCACGCACCCTGCAGAGCCGCGCAGTGACCCTGATCCGCAGCTGCTCGACAAGCTGCTGGCCGCCGGGCCCGTGCGCATCATGACCCTGGCGCCCGAGCTGCCCGGCGCGCTCGATCTGGTGCGCCGCCTGGGTGAGGCTGGTGTCGTCGCGTCGATCGGTCACAGCGACGCGACCGCGGCCCAGGCCAACGCCGGGTTCGCCGCCGGCGCCCGGACGGTGACCCACCTCGGCAACGCCATGCGGCCGCTGCGGCCACGGGACCCGGGCGTCGCGGGTGCTGCGCTGGCGCGCGACGACGTGACCGTCCAGCTGATCGTCGACGGCCACCACCTGGCGCCGGAGATGGTCCAGCTGGCCTGGCGGGCGGCCGCCGGCCGGTTCGTGCTGGTCACCGACGCGGTGGCCGCCGCGGGGATGGGCGACGGCACGTTCGCGCTCAGCTCCGTCACGGTGCACGCCGAGCACGGCCGGGTCACCCGCGCGGACGGCAGGCTGGCGGGCAGCGCGCTCACGATGGACGCCGCGGTCCGCAACCTGCACGCCCTTGGCGCGCCGCTGGCCGAGGCGATCGGCGCCGCGACCGCGGCGCCGGCGCGCGTTCTCGGGTTCGGGGGCGCTGGGCGAGACCTGGGACGGGACGCGGGGCGAGGTCTGGGGCGGGGTCCGGGCCGGGGTCCGGAGCGGGGTTTTGGCCCGGGTCTGGAGCGGGGTCTGGGACGGCTCGCGCCGGGCTGCGCCGCGGACGTCGTGGTCCTCGACGATCACCTCGAGGTGACCCGGGTGCTCATCGACGGCAAGGACGCCCATGGCGCGGGTTGACGACGAGCTGGCCGAGCAGCCCGAGGCGCTGGCGCGGCTGATCGGCGGCGCCGGGGACGAGATCGCGGTCCTGGCCGACCGGCTGCGCCGCACGCCCGTCACGCAGGTCGTGATCGCCGCGCGCGGCAGCTCCGACAACGCCGCCCGCTACGCCCAGTACGTGTTCGGCGGACGCCACCGGCTGCCCGTCGCGCTGGCGGCGCCGTCGCTGCACACGCTCTACGAGGCGCCCCCGACCTTCACCGGCGCGCTCGTGATCGGCATCTCCCAGTCCGGCCAGTCCCCTGACATCGTGCGGGTCCTGGCCGACGCCCGCGCCCAGGGCTGCCCGACGCTGGCGCTGACCAACGAGGTGTCATCGCCGCTGGCGTCCACCGCCGACCATGTGATCGACCTGCGCGCCGGCCCGGAGCGCGCCGTCGCGGCGACCAAGACCTACACCAACTCCCTGGGCGCGGTTGCGCTGCTGTCCGCCGCCCTGTCTGGCCGCCGCGAGGACGCCGAGGCGGTGCGCGCGACCCCCGAGCGCGTCGCGGCCGCGCTGGCCCTCGCCGCGGAGCACTGCCATCCCGACGCGTTCGCCCCCTACGCCGACGCCATGGCGATCGCCGTGATCGGACGCGGGTACGCATACTCGACAGCGCACGAGATCGCGCTGAAGATCAAGGAGCTGACCGGCGCGATCGCCGCGCCGTACTCGGCGGCGGACCTGCTGCACGGGCCGATCGCCGCGGTCCGTCGGGGCCTCCCGGTGTTCCTGGTCGCACCGTCAGGGCGGACGCTGCCGAACCTGGCTGACCTGGTGGAGCCGCTGCGCCTGCGCGGGGCGCGCCTGCTGGTCGCCAGCGACGACGAGGCGCTGCTCGGCGCCGCCGACACCCCGCTGCCGCTGCCGGCGGGGCCCGAGTGGCTGGCGCCGGCGTGGGCGACGATCCCCGGCCAGGTGGCGGCCATCGCCATGACCCGCCTGCGCGGCGACGACCCCGACGCGCCGCTCGGGCTGTCCAAGGTGACCCACACCGTCTGACCGGTCAGGACGGCGCCTCGACGGCGCTACCCCCGAGGCGTGT
>JACDBB010000001.1 GCA_013695145.1 Euzebyales bacterium | reverse complement strand
CCCCGGCCTGCGCGAGGGCCACGAGGGCGTCGTCCCGGAATACGCCAAGTGCGTCGACATCTCGACCGCAGCAGCCCTCAAGGAGATGGTGGTCCCCGGCTCGCTGGCCGTCATCGTGCCGCTCGTCGTTGGGTTCGTGTCCGTCGATGCGCTCGGTGGCCTGCTGGCCGGCGTGCTCGTCACGGGCTTCGCCATCGCCATCTACATGGCGAACGCCGGCGGCGCGTGGGACAACGCGAAGAAGTACATCGAGGCCGGCCACCACGGCGGCAAGGGCTCCGAGCCGCACAAGGCCGCGGTCGTCGGCGACACCGTCGGCGACCCCTTCAAGGACACCTCCGGCCCGGCGATGAACATCCTCATCAAGGTGATGACCGTCGTCGCCCTGATCTTCGCCCCGGCGTTCGTGAGCCTCGGCCTCGGCTGACCGCCACCCCACCTCGGGCAGGGTCTCGGCCCCGATGGTGCCGCGGCGCGTCGCTGGAAGACCGACACCGTGTCGACATTCCTGTCCTATGCGCGGTCAAGTCGACAGGGTGTCGGCCGGGCGGCGGGACCGGTGTCAGGCGCGCAGGCGGCCCCAGCCGTACAGCCAGCTGACGTCGCTGCGCTCGAGCGGGTCGGGACGGGGCTCGACCTCGACCTCGGTGTACCCGGCGGCCAGCAGGAGCGCCTTGAGCTCGTCCGCAGTGACCGTCGAGACGTACACGGTCCCCGCCGGGGGATCGTCGACGGCCTCGAGGTCGCCGCGGCCCTCGCGGAAGCTGCAGAACAGCGGTCCGCCGCGGTGCACGCGGCGCAGCTCCTCCAGGGCGGGTCGGATCGCGCCGAGGGGCAGGTGCTGGAGGGCCGCGGGCGCCCAGATGCCGTCGAAGGTCCCCTCCGCGAAGGGCAGCCGGCGGTAGTCCCACCTGGCGACACAGCCCTTGGGGAACAGCGTCTTCCCGATGCGCATCGACTCGTGTGAGATGTCACCGGCGATCACGTGCAGTCCCGCGTCCCGCAGCAACCGCACGTCGAGAGCTGGCCCGCTCGCGACGTCGAGCACCCGCCCGCCGCTGCCAACGAGGCCACGGAACTTGCGCACCGCGTCGAGCGGCCTGCGCGTCCGCCAGAACTCCTGGTAGTCGGCGGCGGCGGCGTCGTAGGCGGCGATGCTCAGCTGGCTACGACGATCCACGTGCGCGCGTGCCTCCCGGATGCGGTCACGGGGCGCTTCCCCGGCCGAGGCGCCGATGCTACGGGAGGCGAGAAGGGTCTTGAAGACGCGCGCTCAGCTGGCGCCGTTGGAGGACAGCGACACGCCGAAGCGCAGGTGCACCTGCATGCCCTCGCCCCGGACGAACTCGACGTCATCGGTAAGGTTGCGGATCAGGGTGATCCCCAGACCGCCCTCCATCTGCCAGTCACGTTCCACCAGATCATCTGCCGGAAGCGGCTCGAACCCCGGCCCCGCATCGGCGATCGTGACCTGGAACACCTCGTCGGTTGGCCGGGTACCGAATGACAGCACCACCCGCTGCGCCTCCTCCGTCCGCTGATGGGACAGGATCGCGTTGGTCGTGGCCTCACTCACGGCGATGCGCAGATCCTCCAGCCGTTCCTCGTCCATTCCGGACCTGCGGGCGGCGGTGACGACGACGAGCCGCGCGAGCGAGACGAACTGCGTGTCGGGGGGAAGATGCAGTTCGACCAGCGACATCAGGTCGCGTCCTGAAGGGCCTCGTCGAGGGTGTCGTAGATCGGGAAGACCTTGGTGAGCCCGGTGATGCGAAAGATCTTCAGGATCCGCTCGGCGTTGCACACCAACGCCAAGCTCCCCTCGTGCGACCGGATGCGCTTGAGACCACCGACGAGGACGCCCAGGCCCGTGGAGTCGAGAAACTCGACCTTGGTCATGTCCACGATGATGCGGTACTGACCGTCACCCACCAGCTCGACGAGGCGTTCCCGCAACTTCGGAGCGGTGTACACGTCCACCTCGCCGCCGACCTCCAGCACCGTCCAGTCGCCGTCCTTGCGATCGTTGAGGGTGAGTTCCACGCGTTGCTCCTTGCCCTGCACGGGCGTTCGCGGCGCAGCCCGAAGCCGCTGACCTTGCGGACAGTGCCTGTTCGTGTTCCCCCGCGTGTGCGGCGCGAAACCCCAGTGCGCTGCGGCCCGCCCGCGCTGTGGCGCCGCCACTGCCGCACTGGGACCAAGGACTAGGCTGGCCGGGTGACGACGACCGCGGATGCCGAGTCGCTCCTGCGAGCCTTGGACACGCGGTTGACCGACGCGCTGCCAGCGGCCGCGAACCGGCCGCGGCTGGCTCACCTGCGCCACCTCCCCGCGCGTCAGGCCAGCACCGCGGCGCTCCCGGACGACCTCCCGGAGCTCCTGCGCCAGCGCCTGCTCCTTGCGGGCGTCGACGGGCTGTACAGCCACCAGGCTGAGGCGCTCGACCTTGCCCGGCGTGGCCGCCACCTGGTGGTGGCGACCGGCACCGCCAGCGGGAAGAGCCTGTGCTACCAACTGCCGATCGTCGAGCGACTGCTGACCGACGACAAGGCCACCGCGCTGTACCTGACGCCGACCAAGGCGCTCGCACAGGACCAGCTGCGCGCATTCCGGTCGTTCCGGCTACCGCATGTGCGCGCCGCCACCTACGACGGCGACACCCCGCGGGGGGAGCGCGAGGCGGTCCGCCGCACGGCCAACGTGGTGCTCACCAACCCGGACATGCTGCATGTCGGCATCCTCCCGCAGCACCGGCGGTGGGGAGACTTCCTGCACCGTCTCGCGTTCGTGGTGGTCGACGAGTGCCACGTGGCCCGCGGCGTGTTCGGCGCGCACGTGGCCGCGATACTGCGACGGCTACGGCGGGTCTGCGACCGCTACTCGGCAGGAGCAGACTCGGAGAGCGGACATCCGGGTCTGACGTTCGTGCTGGCCAGCGCGACCATCGGCAACCCCGCCGAGCACGCGGGCAACCTCACCGGGCACGACGTGGTGGCGGTCACCGCCGACGGCTCACCGCGGCCCCCCATGGCGTTCGGGCTGTGGGAACCGCCGCTGCTGGACGCGGACTCAGGCGCGCGGCGCTCGACGCTCGCCGAGGCCGCGGACCTTCTGGCCGGGCTGGTCGAGGCGGGTCCCGCGACGCTGGCATTCGTCCGCTCCCGCAAGGGCGCCGAGATCGTCGCGCGGACGACGCTGAGACTCCTGGACGGGACGCCGTTCGCCGATTCCGTGCGGGCGTACCGGGCGGGGCATCTCGCCGAGGAGCGGCGCGCGGTCGAGCGCGGCCTGATCGACGGCACTCTGCGCGGCGTCGCCGCCACCGACGCGCTCGAGCTCGGCATCGACGTTGGGGCACTGGACGCTGTGGTCATCTGCGGGTGGCCCGGAACGGTCGCGTCGCTGTGGCAGCAGGCCGGGCGCGCCGGCAGGCGGGAGCGGGAGGCCGCCGTGGCCTTCGTGGCCGACGACAACCCCCTGGACCACTACCTGCTCGCGCACCCGGACCGGCTGTGGGACCGGCCGCTGGAGGCGGCGGTGGCCGACGTCACGAACCCCTACGTCCTGCTGCCCCACCTGCGCTGCGCGGCGTGGGAGCTGCCGCTGGAGGCTGACGAGCCGCACTTCGCGCCGGCCGAGGTCGCTGGCCTCGTCGCCGAGGAGGTCGCGGACGGGCGGCTGCGCGAGCGCGGTGGACGCTTCTACTGGTCCGGGCGCGGGTCGCCGGCCGCGCAGGTGAGCATCCGCAGCGCCGGAGGCGAGCCGTTCGCGATCGTCGACGCCGAGTCGGGGGCGCTGATCGGCGATGTGGACGAGGCGCGCGCGTACCGGACGGTCCACACGGGCGCCGTCTACCTGCACCAGGGCACGACCTACGAGATCCGGTCACTTGACCTCGCCGAGCGGGTCGCGCTGGCGGCGGCCTACCGGGGCGAGGAGTACACCCAGCCACGCAGCGACACCGACATCGCCGTCGTGCGGGTGGACGACGCGACCGACTGGGGGCCGTGCCGCATGCACCTCGGCCGCGTCGAGGTGTCCACCACGGTGCTCGCCTACGAGCGGCGACGCCTCGGCACCGAGGAGTCGCTCGGCCTGTTCCCGCTCGACCTGCCGAGTCTCGAGCTGCCGACCCAGGCCCTGTGGCTGACGGTGCCCGATGAGGTCCTCGACGACGCGCGGGTCCCCGCCGAGGCGGTTCCCGGTGCCGTCCATGCCGCCGAGCACGCGGCGATCGCTCTGCTGCCGCTGTTCGCGATGTGCGACCGCTGGGACATCGGCGGCGTCTCGACCGCGTGGCACCCCGACACGGACTGCGCCACGATCTTCGTCTACGACGGCTACCCGGGCGGCGCCGGCATCGCCGAGCGCGGCTACCGCACCGGCGACGCCCACCTGCTGGCGACGCTGCAGGCCGTCGAGGCGTGCGCCTGCGCCGACGGCTGCCCCTCGTGCGTGCAGTCACCGAAGTGCGGCAACGGCAACCACCCCTTGGACAAGCACGCCGCCGTGCGCCTGCTGGCCGCCGTACTGGCCCGCTACCCGGGCTGAGCGGAGGCCCCGCCCGTGTCGACTGCAGCCGCTGCGGGCGGCTGAACTCGACAAGCAGCCGACCGGATCGGCGGGGAGGACCGCGGCGGTGGCCGTCGCGGTCGAGTCCGGCAGCGGCCGGGCGAGCGGCCCGACCGTGGGGACGCGGACGGTGACGGCGACGCGGAGCACCTCGCCGCGGCGGGCGTCGGGTCGCGTCACGGCGCACGCGACGATGTGGCCGCCGTTGGCCCGCGCGACGGTTGCCGCAGACGCGCAAGGGGCGCCGTCGCCGCCGACGAGCGGTGAGGCTCCTGCGCCGGCCAGCGCTGCGGCGTCGGCGGCGGTGCGGGCGCGCGCCGACGCCACCGCCAGGTCGAGGAGGGCACCCACCACGGTCCCGGCGACCAGTAGGACAAGGCACGCCGCCACCGTCGTGGTGAGGGCCGCGGCGCCGCGCTCGCTCGTCCGGCTCGGCGGCTTGAGACCATCGCTGCGCGACGCACGGGTCACGGGACGTCCTCGGTGCGCATGACGGCGGTGGCCGGCAGCCAGACGTCCACGCCCAGCCGAGCCGCGACCGCGCTGCGCAACCGCAGGCGGACCGTCAGCAGGTCGCCGGGCCGCCTGGCGCCGCTGGGCGGGCTGACCGCGAGTTCGAGCGTGCGGCCCTCCGCGAGCTGTCCGGCCATGGTGTGCGCGTCGGCGTCGGAGGTGACCGCCGCGGCGCGGGCCACCTCGCGGGCCAGGTGCTGGGCGGCCAGCAGCTCGACGCCGACCAGCGCGGCGGCCAGGAGGAACCCCAGCAGACCGATGGCCATCGGCAGGACCATGGCGAACTCGGCAGCCTGGCTGCCTCGCTCACCGCCGAGCCGAGTGGTCTCCTCGTTCAGGGTCATCCCGCACCTCCTCCACGATCGGGCGGTCGGTGGGGGCGGCGGACGCCGCCCCCACCCGCTCGACGGCGGCCTAGAACAGGCTCTTGAACCAGCTGCTGACCGTCCCGAAGACGGTCTCGAGCAGCTTCTGCAGCAGCTCGGGGTGCTCCTTGAGGACCCAGGCGATCGTGCCGCACGCTGCGGCGCCGACGCCGCCGACCATCGCGTACTCCGCCGCCTGCGAACCGCGTTCCCCGTCGTCGCGCAGCGCGCGTGCGCGTGACTCCAGGCCAGCGGCCAGGCGCTCCTGCGCGCCGTGGACGGCGAGGTGGGTGCGGATGGCGAGCCGCGCGGGCGTGTCGGTGCGAATCATGACGTGCTCCTTTGCTCATTCAGGGGTTGGCGCCGAAGCCGCCGCCGCCCGCGAACGCCGTCCACACCAGCGGTGTGACGACCGCGAGCGCGAACGCCGGCAGCATCAGCATGGTCGTGGGGAAGATCAGGTGGAGCTGCGTGCGCTCAGCGGCCGCGGCGACCGCGGCCCGCCGGTCGGCGCGCAGCTCGGCCGCCAGGTGGCGCAACGCCGGCGCAGCGGGCGCGCCCCAGCGATGGGTGGCCGCGAGCACCTCGC
>JACDBB010000132.1 GCA_013695145.1 Euzebyales bacterium | reverse complement strand
TTGGCGGCCTCGATGTTGGCCGTCGTCAGGCGGCCGAACGCGAAGGCCAGCAGGACCAGATGGACGGCGGCCGACAGGAACCACGGGCTGCGCAGCGCCAGCTCGCGTCCGAGGGCCGGTTCCAGCCAGGTCACGACGGCGCCACCCAGCGCCGCGCCGATCGGCATCATTCCCCAGCCGAAGAAGCGGTAGACGGAGTTGACCCGCCCCAGCAGGTGGTCGGGGATGATCGTCTGGCGCAGCGACACCGTGATGATGTTCCACATCACCGCGGTGAACATGAACAGCGCGCTCATCGCCCCGACGACCACGGCGACGGAGGTCGAGCCCGTCACCGCCCCCGTGACGACTCCCGCCCCTAGCGCGACGTAGAGGGACGGGCCGGGGCCGATCCGCTTCGTGATCGCGGGCGCGACTTGGCTGCCCAGCACGCCCCCGATCGCGCTGGCGGTCATCAGGATGCCGAAGCCCGTCGAGTCCAGGCCGAGGATCTCCTGCACGAACAGCACGAAGGTGGCGAAGCTTGCGGTTGTGATGCCGTTCATCACCCCGAGGAAGATCGCCAGCGTCCGCAGCAGCGGGTTGGCCCACAGCCACTTCACGCCTTCGACGATCTCGGCGCCCATGGACCGGCGCGTCTCCGCCACGACATCGACGCCGTCCGCCTCCTGCGCCCGGAACGTCCCCGCGATCAGGAAGATCAGCCCGGCCGAGACGACAGCGGTCAGGCCGTCGATCAGGAACGGGACGGCGAGAGCGACTCCGATGAGGATCCCGCCGACCGGCGGCCCGACGAACTGGTTGAGCACCATCTCGGCGCCCCACAGGTTGCCGTTCGCGCGCTCCAGGCGCTCCTTGGGCACCAGGCGCGGCAAAATCGTCTGCCCGGCGTTGTCGTAGAGGACCTCCGCGGTGCCCAGCGCAAGCGCCGTCACGTACAGCAGCGGGATCGTCATGTTGCCGGTGAGCACGGCCAGCCCGACCGCCGCGGCGATCGCGCCGCGCGCGAGGTTGGCGGCAACCATGATCGTGCGCCGGTCGGAGCGGTCGATGAGCGCCCCGGCCGGCAGCGTGACGAGCAGCCAGGGCAGGCGGATGGCCACGGCCACTCCGGCGATCAGCGCCGGGTTACGCGTCAGGGTGGAGGCGAGCCATGGGTAGGCGATCGACGAGATGCCATCGCCGAGGTTGGAGATCACGCTGCCCGACCACAGCTTCCAGTAGTCGGCACCGAGACCACCGAAGCGGCCCGGCTTGACGGGCGCGGCAGCGGGGGAGCCGGCCGAGCCCGTGGTCGGCTGCGGCTCGGACCTGCGATCGGTGTCCCCGCCGCCTTCGGTGGACATCAGTGCTTCTCCGCGTCGTACCAGGAGGTCCCGACCGCGGTGTCGACCTCGAGCTCGACGTCCAGGTCGACCACACGGCTCATCTCGTCGACCAGCAGCGCGCGCAGGACGTCGGTCTCACCGGGGGCGGTCTCGCAGACCAGCTCGTCATGGACCTGCAGCAGCAGCTGCGAGTGCAGCCCCTCGGCCGCCATCCGGTCGCGCACCGCGACCATCGCCTTCTTGATGACGTCCGCGGCCGTGCCCTGGATCGGGGCGTTCAGCGCCATGCGCTCTGCCATCTCGCGGCGCTGCCGATTGTCGCTCATGAGGTCGGGCAGGTAGCGCCGGCGGCCGAACAGCGTGGACGTCCAGCCGTCGCGCCTGGCCACCTCCACGACGCCGAGCAGGTAGTCGCGCACCTTGGGGAAGCGCGCGAAGTAGGCGTCCATGAGCTCGCGGGCCTCGTCCGGCGGGATGCCGAGCTGCTGGCCGAGCCCGAAGGCGGACAGCCCGTAGGCGAGGCCGAACGTCATCCCCTTGATCTTGCTGCGCAGCGTGTTGTCGATCGCGTCGATCGGCAGGTCCCACACCAGCGCCGCGGTGGTCGCGTGGATGTCCTCGTGCGCGCTGAACGCCGCCAGGAGACCCTCGTCGCCTGACAGGTGCGCCATGACGCGCAGCTCGATCTGGGAGTAGTCGGCGACCAGCAGCGTCTCGAAACCCTCGCCTGGAACGAAGGCGCGGCGGATCTCGCGCCCCAGCGCCGAGCGGATCGGGATGTTCTGGATGTTCGGGTTCTGCGACGACAGGCGCCCCGTCACAGCCACGGTCTGGTTGAATTCCGCATGGATCCGGCCCGTGCGCGGGTTCACCAGCGGCGGCAGCGCGTCCACGTAGGTGTGCTTGAGCTTGGACACCTCGCGGTATCCCAGCAGCGGCTCCACGATCGGGTGGGTGTCGATGATCGCGGTCAGCGCGCTCGCGTCGGTGGAATACCCCGTCTTGATGCGCTTGGTCTTGGGCAGCTGGAGCTGGTCGAACAGCACGGTCTGCAGTTGCTTGGGCGAGTCGAGGTTGAACTCCTCGCCCGCGAGGGTGTAGATCTCCTCGCGCAGCCCTCGCAGCTGGTCGCCGAGCGACTCGCTCATCTCCGCGAGCGCGTCGGTGTCGACCGTGATCCCCGCCCGCTCCATGTCGACCAGGCAGCCGACCAGCGGCAGCTCCAGGTCGCCCAGCAGCGGCGTCTGGTCGCGGTCCGCCAGCTCGCCGGCCAGGATGTCGGCCAGTTCGCGCACCGCCTGAGCGCGCAGCGCCTGGACCCGCCAGTCGTCGTCGACGACCATGGCCAGCTGAGCGTCGTCGGCCGCGCCGCCGTCGGGCTGCAGGCGCTTGTTCAGGTACTGCAGCGCCAGTTGCTCCAGGTCGTAGCTGCGCTGCTGCGGCTGCACCAGGTAGGCGGCGAGCTGGGTGTCCATCGCGATGCCCGCGACTTCCCAGCCGCGCGTGCGGGCGACGTGCAGCAGCGTCTTGGCGTCGTGCACGAAGAGCGGCCTGGCGGGGTCCTCCATACGGAGGGCGAGCGCGTCGAGATCGGCGGCCTGCGCTTCGGACAGGGTGGCCACCGCCGGCTCGGCGCCCGCGGCGGCGACCGCCACCGCGGCGGCGTCGAGGTCAGGGAGGCGACCGCTCGGCGCCAGCAGGACCGCGACGGGAGCGTCGTCGGCGACCCCCGCCAGCCACATGGCCAGCTGGCCGGGGCCAAGGCGCGCCGGCTCCCCCGCGATGCCGTCCGCCTCCTCCAGGCCCGCCGGGTCGAGGACCTGCTCGGCCAGCCGGTCCCACAGGGACCGGAACTCCAGGGTGTGGAACAGGCGGCGGAGGCGCTCGGTGTCGATCGTGCCCATGTGCAGCTCGGCGGGGTCCTCGGCCAGGTCGAGGTCACGGTGCAGCTGGGCGACCCGGTAGCCGGCGAAGACCGCGCCGCGGTGCTCCGCGAGGTTGGCTGGCAGCTTCTTGCCGCTGATCTCATGGAGGTTCGCGTAGATCCCTTCGAGGTCGCCGTAGGCGGCCAGCAGCTTCGCCGCGGTCTTCTCCCCCACCCCGGGCACACCGGGGATGTTGTCGCTCGGGTCGCCGCGCAGCGCCGCGAGGAACGGGTAGCGGTCGGGGCCGACGCCGTAGCGCTGCTCGACGGCCGCGGCGTCCATCAGCACCGTGTCGCTGATGCCGCGGCGCGTGTACAGGATCGTGACGTGGTCGTCGACGAGCTGGAAGGCGTCACGGTCGCCGGTCACGATCAGGGTGTCCAGACCGGCGGCTGTCGCCCGCGTCGCCAGCGTGGCGATGAGGTCGTCGGCCTCGGTGCCGTCCCGCACGACCTGCGGGATGGCGAACGCTTCCAGCACCTCGTCGATCAGCGGCATCTGCGACCGGAACTCGTCCGGCGCTTGCGTGCGGTTGCCCTTGTAGGTCGGCAGGATCGCCAGTCGCTCGGCTGGGCGACCGCGGTCGAACGCGACCGCGATCCCGTCCGGACGGTGCTCCGCCAACAGCTTGATGAGCATGCTGGTGAACCCGTACACCGCGTTGGTCAGCTGCCCGGTGGTGGTGCGCAGGTCGTCGGGCAGCGCGAAGTACGCGCGGTAGGCCAGGCTGTGGCCGTCGAGCAGCGCGAGGACGGGGCGTGAGCGCATGCCCGGGGATCCTACCGGGAACCTGGTGGACCACTACACGGCTACTACCGATGTAGGTTACACTCCATCCCACCCGAGGCAGCGGTACGATCCGTCCCGCCCTCTCCAGGGGTCCGGCAGGTCGCGCCGGGCTTCGAGGGCGTCGGCCGGCGGGCTCTTCGGGCGCTTCGGGCCGACGGCAGGTTCCTTCGACACAGGAGACGACATGAAGCGCAGCAAGTGGATGCGCCACCTGGCGGTGCTCGCGATCTTTGCGATCCTCGCCGCCGCGTGTGGCGGCGAAGACACCGCGGCTCCCCCCGACGACGGGGCCGCCACCGACGAGCCCACCGACATGGCTGCCACCGACGAGCCCACCGACGACATGGCTGCCACCGACGAGCCCACCGACGAGCCCACCGACGACGCGACCGAGGAGCCCACCGACACCGGGACGGCGCCAGAGGGCGCCGGCGAGGCCGACGGCGTGCTGACCCTCGGCCTCCTGCTGCCGGAGACCGGGGACCTTGCGTTCCTCGGGCCGCCGGAGATCTCGGGCGTCGAGCTGGCGGTCGAGGACATGAACGAGGCCGGCGGTGTGCTGGGCGAGGACGTCGCCCTGCTGCCCGGCGACTCCGGTGACGGTGACGGCACCGTCGCCAACCAGACCACCGACCGGCACCTGGCCGCCGGCGCGGACGCCATCATCGGCGCGGCCGCCTCCGGCATCTCCCTGACGGTCATCGACAAGATCACCGGCGCCGGCGTGATCCAGTTCTCGCCTGCGAACACCGCCCAGACGTTCACGGAGTACGACGACAACGGCCTGTACTTCCGCACGTCGCCGTCGGACATCCTTCAGGGCCGTGTGCTGGCCGAGACGATCGTCGCCGACGGCGGCACCAACGTCGCGATCCTGTCCCGCTCCGACGACTACGGTCGCGGACTGGCCGAGGTCACCGAGGCCGCCGCCATCGAAGCCGGCGCCCAGGCGCAGGTCTTCATCTACGACCAGCAGGCCCAGAACTTCGACGCGGACGTCGCCGACGCCGCCGCGATCGGCCCCGACGCCGTGGTGCTCATCGGCTTCGACGAGTCCGCCCGGATCCTCACGACCATGATCGAGAACGGCATCGGGCCGGCCGACGTGCTGGTGTACGGCACGGACGGCAACCGCTCGAACGACCTGGCCACCACGGTGGACCCCAACGACCCGGCGATCCTGACCGGGATGCGCGGCACCTCGCCCGCGTCCGAGGCGGCGCCGGAGTTCATCGAGCGGCTGCTCGAGTTCAACCCGGACCTGACCGACACGATCTACTCGGGCGAGTCCTACGACGCGGCGATCATCATCGGCCTGGCCGCCGAGGTGGCCGGCACGGACGAGCCGGTCGCGGTTGCCGCCGAGATCAACGACGTCACGCGCCCCGAGGGCACAGTGTGCACCGCGTTCGCGGAGTGCAAGGAGCTGATCGAGGGCGGCGAGGAGATCGACTACGACGGCGTCAGCGGACCGCTCGACTTCCTCGAGGCAGGCGAGATCGGCGCGGCGACCTACGACATCTGGGAGATCAACGCCGAGGGTGAGGCGGAGACGGTCGACCAGCAGCAGATCACCGCGGAGGACTAGCGGCGGCTGCGGCTGGCGGTGCCACACGAGGGGCCCGGGTCATGCGACCCGGGCCCCTCGTCTCGTGCGGGAGCTACCTGGCCTTGGCGAGGGTGCCGAGGTACAGCTCGATGACCTTCGGGTCGTGCAGGAGCTGCTCGCCCGTGCCCGTGTAGGCGTTGCGCCCCTGGTCGAGCACGTAGCCGCGGTCGCAGATCTGCAGGCACCGCCGTGCGTTCTGCTCGACCATCACGATCGACACGCCGGCGTCCTTGATGCGCCTGACGCGCACGAACACCTCGTCCTGGTTCGCGGGTGACAGACCCGCTGACGGCTCGTCCAGGAACAGCACCGCCGGGTCCATCATCAGCGCGCGGCCCATGGCGACCATCTGGCGCTCGCCGCCGGACAGGGACCCCGCGCGCTGCTTGCGCCGGTCGCCCAGCAGCGGGAACAGCTCGGCGACGAAGGCGAAGCGCTCGTCGAAGGACTTCGGCCGCTGGTACAGGCCCATCTGGAGGTTCTCCTCGACCGTCAGCGAGGGGAACACGTTCTCGGTCTGCGGCACGTAGCCCACGCCCTGGGTGACCAGCTCGTGGGCGGACAGGTTGGTGATGTCCTGGCCGCGCAAGCGCACCGACCCCGACGAGACGCGCACGAGCCCGAACATGGCTTTCACCAGGGTGGACTTGCCCGCGCCGTTGGGGCCGATGACACCCACCAGCTCACCGTCGGCCAGGTCGAGGTTGCAGCCGTCGAGGATGTTCACCCCTGGCACGTAGCCGGCGACGACGTCATCCGCGGTGAGGACGGCGTCACGGACATGGGCTGCCGCGCCGCTCTGCGGTTCGGCCTTCGGGGTCGGGCTGGAGGTCATCGTGGCTCCTCGTCTGCGGCGGACGCGCGCTGGGTGCGGGGCTCGGGGTGAGGGGGCTCAGCGCTGGCACCCGGCGCCACGGCGGGGTCCTCGTCGTGCTGGCGGCCGAGGTAGGCGTCGATCACCGCGCTGTTTGTGCCGATGGACTCCGGTGGGCCCTCGGCGATGATGCGACCCTCGGCCATGCACACCACCCAGTCCGAGATGTCCATCACCACGTCCATGTCGTGCTCGACGAACAGCACGGTCATGCCCTGCCCACGCAGGTCCTTGACATGGCGGAGCAGCGACTGGGTGAGGACGGGGTTCACGCCGGCCATCGGCTCGTCGAGCATGACCATCTCGGGCTGGACCATCAGCGCGCGCGCCATCTCCAGCAGCTTGCGCTGGCCGCCCGACAGTGTGCCGGCGTACTCGTCGCGCATCTTGTCGAGCTTGAAGCGCGCGAGCAGGTCCATGGCCCGCGCTTCGATGTCGCGCTCCTGGTCTCTCCAGGCAGGCGGCATCAATGCGGACAGGAAGCGCTCACCGCGCTGCTGGGTGGCGGCGAGCTTCATGTTCTCGATGACCTTCAGGCGCGTCAGCGACTTGGTGAGCTGGAAGGTGCGCACCATGCCACGACGTGCCACGTTGTGCGCGCTGACGCCCGCGAGCGGCTCGCCGTTGAAGCTCCACGTTCCCTCGTTCGGCTTGTCAAAGCCGGTCATCAGATTGAAGAAGGTCGTCTTGCCGGCGCCGTTGGGACCGATCAGCCCGGTGATCAGCCCGCGCGGCAGCTCGAGGTGGTCGACATCGACGGCGGTGAGCCCACCGAAGGACCGGACGACGCCATCGACCACCAGGATGGGGTCGGGCTTGGCGACGCCGATCTCGGGTGCGACGCCGTCGAGCACCGCGGTCTGCGCGGCGGGGGGTGCGTCAGCGGGCATCGAGCAGCAGCTCCTCGCGGTTGCCGAACATCCCTTGCGGCCGGAAGATCATCAGCAGCATCAGGCCGAGCCCCACGAGGATGAACCGGACGATGCCGACCTCCTGCGTGGCGAGCACGTCCGCGGGGATGACCCCTCCGGCGATCGCGCGCCGCAGGAAGCTGTCGAACCCGCTGAGCACCACCTGGAACATGATGGCCCCGATGACCGGACCGAACACCCGGCCCGTGCCGCCCAGGATGAGCGCGGTGTAGGCGAAGAACGTCACGATCGCCTGGTAGGTGTCAGGGTTGACGGCCTGCTGGTTGACGGCCAGCACGATCCCGCCGAGCGACCCGATCAGCCCGCCAAGGACCAGGCTCTGCATCTTGTAGCCGTAGACGTTCTTGCCGAGGCTGCGCGCAGCGTCCTCGTCCTCGCGGATGGCCAGCAGCACCCGACCCCACGGGCTGCGCATGAGCGCCCACACGAGCAGCACCATCAGGCCCACCAACGACCAGCCGACGACCATGAGCCACAGCGTCCGTTCGCTGTACGCCCAGTTGGCGACGCCGTAGCGGCCGTCGGGTATCGGGTTCAGGGCGTAGAAGGGGTTGGCGAAGCGCTGCAGCCCGAACGCCCCGCCGGTCACCGGCGCTGCCCAGCCAGACCGGAACACGATGCGCAGGATCTCCGCGGCCGCGATCGTGACGATGGCGAGGTAGTCCGCACGCAGGCGGAGCGTCGGCAGCCCGAGGATCAGCGACAGCAGCACCGACCCCAGCAGCGCCACCAGGATGCCCAGCCACATCGGCCCACCGAAGGTCGACACGGTGATCGCGAGGCCGTAGGCGCCGATCAGCATGAAGCCGGCTTGCCCGAAGTTGAGCAGTCCGGTGAACCCGAAGTGGAGGTTCAGCCCGATCGCAGCGAGCGCGTACGCGATCGCGAACGGGTCGAGCGCCGCGCGGGCGGCGTCGGCGAAGACCGCACCGATGTTCACGTCAGCATCTCATTGGCCATCGTCAGCCGATCCTCTCAGCGCGACCGAGGATCCCCTGCGGCCGGAACATCAGGACGATCGCGAGCACCGCCAGCGCGAACACGTTCTTGAGCTCGGCGGGGAACACCAGCGTCGACAGCTGCGTGACCAGCCCGACGACCAGGGAGCCCGCCAGCGCGCCGTAGGCGGTCCCGAGACCGCCGAGTATCACCCCGGCGAACATCAGCAGCAGCAGCAGGAAGCCCATGTTCCAGTTGACCGCCTCGCTCATGCCCTGGAACACGCCGCCCAGCGCGGCGAGCCCGCCACCGAACATCCATACGACGAGGATGACCTTCTGCACGTCGATGCCGCTGGACTCCGCGAGGTCGCGGTTGTCGGCGACGGCTCGCATCGCTTTGCCGATCTTGGTCCGCTGCAGCACCAGCCCGACGACGCCGAGGACGACGGCCGACAGGATGATGATCCACAGGTCCTTGGGCGTGATCGAGATCGGCCCGAGGCGCATGGCCGACTGCACCGTGTAGTCGCTGTAGGGCAGGCTCCGGCCGCCGAAGAAGAACAGCAGGATGTGGCGAATGAACAGGGACAGACCGATGGACACGACCAGCATCGCGATCAGGCCGGTGCCGCGGTTGCGCAACGGTCGCCACAGGCCGCGCTCCAGCCCCCCGCCCAGCAGTGCCCCGGCCGCGACGGCCAGGACGGTCGCGAGGATGAGCCGCGTACCGCCGCCGAACCATGCGGTGTTGCCGTACCAGGCGATGATGGCACCGAACGCGACCAGCTCGCCGTGGGCGAAGTTGACGAGGCCCGTCGTCCCGAATATCAGCGACAGGCCGATCGCCGTCATGGCGATGACGAGACCGAACTTGACGCCGTCCACGCTCAGGTTGAGGACCCTGCTGAGCATCCCCGCTCGCCCGCCGGAGCCCTCACCGAGCGCGAACAGGACGGTCCTGGGCCGCCCCTCCCGCACGTCGACCTCGAGGGGGTTGCGATCAGGGTCGCGCAGTGCGACGTCCTCAGGGAG
>JACDBB010000131.1 GCA_013695145.1 Euzebyales bacterium | reverse complement strand
CGGCGGACGTCCGCCGCGTCCTGCTGACGGCGTTCGCCACCCACGACAGCGCCTCGCTCCAGCACACGCTGTGGGCGATGGGCCAGGCGGTGCTCGCCGCTCATGATGCCGTCGCCGAGATCCGCTTCACCCTGCCCAACCAGCACCATGTCATGGTCGACCTGTCGCCCTACGGCCTGCGCAACGAGGGCGAGGTGTTCGTCGTCACCGACCGGCCCTTCGGGGTGATCGAGGGGACGGTCACACGGGAGCCGTCGTGACGACGCTGCCCGACGACGCGCTCGGTGACCTGTTCGCGCGGATCGAGGAGGCGGCCGCGGGAGTCGCCGCGGCCTATCCCGGCGATCACGGCGGCCGCCAGCCGGTCTCGACGCTGTATGTGCCGGCCGACCGCTGCACCGCCACCACGGCCCCCGAGTACGGCGCCGAGGCGCTGCGACTGCTCGACGCCCACGCGCCGGACCCAGCGGACCTGGAGGCCATCGGCGTGCCTGCCGAGCTCGCCGCCACCGTCCGCGAGCGGGTGGCCGCCAAGCTCGCCGCCGAGCCGGTCGAGGACCTGCGCATCGACTTCGAGGACGGCTACGGCGCGCGCCCAGACGCCGAGGAGGACAGCGACGCCGCCCGCGCGGCCGGCGCGGTCGCAACGGCCCTGGCCGACGGCGCCCTGCCGCCGTTCGTCGGGCTGCGGGTGAAGTCGTTCGCCGATGGCCTGCATCGCCGCAGCGCCCGCACGCTCGACGTCTTCCTGACCGCGCTGCTGGAGGCCACCGGAGGGACGCTGCCGCCGGGGTTCGTCGTGACGTTCCCGAAGATCGTCGCCACCGCGCACGTCGGCGCGTTCGCCGAGCTGCTGGGCCGGCTGGAGGCAGCGCTGGGACTGGTCGCGGGCACGCTGCGCTTCGAGGCGCAGGTGGAGACGACGCAGTCGATCGTCGCCGCCGACGGCCGGCTGGCGCTGCGCGGGATGGTCGCCGCGGCGGGTGGCCGGCTGTCCGGGGCGCATTTCGGCACCTACGACTACACCGCGGCCTGCGGCCTGTTGGCCGCGCAGCAGCGGCTGACCCACCCGGCCTGCGACTTCGCCCGCCACGTCATGCAGACGGCGCTGGCCGGCACCGGCGTCCGGCTGGCCGACGGCTCCACCAACGCCGTCCCGGAGGCGGACACCGCGCCAGCGACGAGGGCGGCGTGGACCGTCCACGCCCGGCACGTCACCCACTCGCTGCGCCACGGCTTCTTCCAGGGCTGGGACCTGCACCCCGCGCACCTGCCCAGCCGCTACGCCGCCGTCTACGCCTTCCTGCTGGCCGACCTGGACGCCGTGCGCGCCCGCCTGGCGGGCACGGCCGCCGGCGTCCTCGACGAGCCGGCGACCCTGCGGCAGCTGCGCGCCCACCTCGCACGCGCCGTCGACTGCGGCGCGATCGACCCGGCCGAAGTGGCTGGTCGGTAGTTCCGCGCCAGCTGGGGGGGGAATCGGCCGCGCAGCAGGTTGACACCATGCTCGAGCTCTCGACGCCGCTCGGCGCCGGCGATCTCGCCCGCCTGGAGAAGATCGCGCCGGTCGACGTGGCAGAGGGCGACCGCTGCCCCGCCCAGGTGATGCCCCTGCTTGGTGGCTGACCCAAGCCTGAGTCGTGAATCGCCGGAGCCTGCGGAGACGATTCTCCGTATACCGGTGGTGGCCATCGCGCAGCGATGGCCCTCCAGACGCTGACCAGACCGAGGCCACCGTCGGCGCGACCGCCTCGCCCAGCGAGACCGAGCCGGCCGGGCTAGGCTCCAGGCCGTGAACCGCGTGATGCTCCGCTTCGGCGCGCTACGCGAGTCGTTGCGCGGCTCGCTGTGGTTCCTGCCGACGGTGTCGGTGGTCGTTGCGCTGGTCGCGGGCGTGGGGCTCGCGCGGGTCACGGTCGACCCCGAGGGCGTCTTCGGCAGCCTGGTGTTCGGCGGTGGCGCGGGCGGAGCGCGCGGCGTGCTCCAGGTGATCGCCGGCTCGATCATCACGGTGACGAGCGTCACGTTCTCCCTGACCGTCGTCGCGCTCACGACAGTGGCCAGCCAGTACTCCCCGCGGGTGCTGCGCACGTTCCTGCGCGACCGCGCCAACCAGACGGTGCTGTCGACGTTCCTTGCGACGTTCGCGTTCAGTCTGATCGTCCTGCGCACCATCCGCGCCGGGGAGGGCGACGAGGTCTTCGTCCCGCGCCTCGCGCTGACCGTCGCGCTGCTGCTGTCGCTGGCCAGCATCGCCGGGCTCGTGTACTTCATCCACCACATCACGCAGTCGATCCGGGTGCAGTCCATCCTGTCGCGCGTGCAGCGGGAAACGATGGAGGCGGTCCGCCGTCTGTACGGCGACGACCCCGAGCCGTCGCCGGTCGACGTCGCCCCATGGCCGGTGCCCGCCCACGCGCTCACGCTGCCGGCCGCCACTGGGGGCTACCTCCAGTCGCTCGCCGCATCCGACCTCCTTGAGCTCGCCGACGCGCACGACCTCCTCATCGCCTATCGCCGAGGACCGGGCGAGCGGGTCACCGCCGGCACCGTGCTGGCGTGGGCGTGGCACCCCACCGGCACCCCGGCCGACGACATCGCCGAGCGGCTGGCGGGAGCCGTCCGCGCCGCGGTCCAGATCGGCAAGGAGCGGACGATGCAGGCGGACGTCGCGTTCGGGCTGCGACAGCTCGTCGACATCGCGATCAAGGCGCTCTCGCCGAGCGTCAACGACCCGACCACCGCCGGCGCCGCCATGGGCGAGGTCGCGACGGTCGTCTGCGCGCTCGCCGGCAGGCCGCTGGGACCGAAGGTCCACAACGGGGCCGAGAGCCGCCCACGCGTGCTGATGCCGCGTCCGAGCTTCAGCGAGCTCCTCGGCCTCGCGTGCGCGCAGCCGGCCCTCTACGGAGCCAGCGACGTGACGTTCCTGCGCGACCTGTTCCGGCTGCTCACCGACCTCGCGGAGGTGGCGCCCACGCAGGCGCGCCGCCAGGAGACCGCTGCAGCGATCGACGCGGTGCTGGCCCGCGCGCTCGACGGGCTGGAGAGCGAATCCGACCGCGCCGAGGCCCGACGGTCCGCGACGGCCGCCCGGGCGGCCCTGCGCGGCGCGCTCGAGCCGCCGATCATCGCCTCCTGATCACCGCGCGGGCATCACCGCGCGGGCACGGACGGCAGCGGTCCGTGCTCGACAGCCACCACCGGGTTCAGGGACATGTTCCCGGTCGTCTGTGGGGTCATGTCGAGGTGCGGCCGACGCCCGTGCGGTCCACGGTCGTGGGATCCTCAGCGGCCCGGCGCAGCGCGTCCCGCAGCAGGGTCGCCACCTTTGCGGAGGGGACGCTGAATGCCTCAGCGATCTCGTGGTAGGTGCACCCGGCGAAGTACGCCAGCTCGACAGCGGCCGGCCCGCGCGTCATTTGGCCGCCATCCGAAGGCTGGGCGTCAGGGGTCGCCGGGCGCCCGTCGCTGTCGTCGTGACGGGCGGTGTGGTTCACGCGGGTCCCGGCCGACTCGAACGACGCCCGCTGAGCCCGTGCAGCGTCAACCGCCTCGCGGTGGGCGGTGGCGAGGATCCAGCCGAGGGCGCCGCCTGTGGCGTCGAGGCGTGGCGCCTCCCGCCAGACCGTGACCAGCGCCTGCGCGGCTGACCGCTCGGCCTGCTCCCCATCGCCGAGCAGCTGGCGGGCGAGCCCGTACACGCACTCGGCGACGTGGTCGTACAAGGCCTCGAAGGCCTCCCGATCGCCGCGCGCGACCCTGGCCATGAGCCGCTCGACCGCGGTGGCGTCGACCGGCCGGCCCGCCAGTGGTTGCCCACCCGAGCGTGCGGGCGTGTCGTCGGTCGGTGGACGCCACGCCATTGTGCCGTCCATGATCACGCCGTCTCGACGTACGGACGGCAGCGGTCGGCCCAACGGTCCAGCCGCTCCGGGGCGCCTGATGCCGCCGCGCGGTTCTCCATCACCCGCGGCTGCGCGGTGCACACCGGGCAGGTTGGCTGCGGCGTCGCGACGTCTGACGAGCCCTCGCAGTAGAACCAGCGTTCACAGGTCCCGCAGTACGCCCAGATCTCCAATGCACTCACCTCGCGTCTGCCCGTGGGCAGGTGCCAGGTCGCGCTCTGCGGTGTCCAGCGACCGGGTCCGGGCCGGTGGTGACACGGCGACGCGACGCTTCGTCGTCGTGGAAACGGCCGTCCGCGCAATCTGGAGACGGGCCGATACAGAACCAGGCGACCGCACGCGCGGTGACCCGGTATGCAGCGACTCCGCTGACAAGGCTACTAGACCCACGCAGACGCCGCAACCGCTCCCGGCAGGACGCGGCGGCCGTTTCCGCGCGGTCTTGCTAACGCGCGGGGATGGGACCACACTGGAGCCTGCCGTAGGAGGCGAGGCACTGTCCCACCCGATCGCCGTCTCCAGATCACGCGGACAGCCGTCATCTCGAACGCGATCGCCCAAGGGCGCACGTACCCCCCAGCGCCCCTGTCCCGAGGCCGAAGGAGGCACGCCATGGCCACTCGCGAGACGAGCCTGTCCGCCACGCTCATCGAGTTGGCCGACACGCTCGTGTCCGACTACGACCTGCTCGACTTCCTCGACCTGTTGCTGGAACGGTCAACCGGCGTCGTCGCTGCCTCCGCCGGCGGCGTCATGCTCACCAACGGCAAGGCCGAGCTCCAAGTGCTGGCCTCCACCGACGAGCGGATGCGCCTGATGGAGCTGTTCGAGCTCCAGCGCCAGGAAGGTCCCTGCGTCGACAGCTACCGCCGCGGCGAGCAGGTGGTCGAGGACGACCTCGAGCGGTCGTCGCGGTGGCCGCAGTTCACGCCGGTGGCGGTGCAGGAGGGCTACCGGTCGGCGTTCGCGTTCCCGCTGCGGCTGCGCGGCGAGGTGATCGGCGCGCTGAACATATTCCGGGAGCGACCCGGCCCCGTTGAGGCAGCCGACCTCCACGCGACGCAGGCGCTCGCGGACATGGCGACCATCGGCATCCTCCAGGAGCGCGCGGTCCGCGAGGCGCGCCAGCTCGCCGGCCACCTGCAGACCGCGCTCAACAGCCGCGTCGTCATCGAGCAGGCCAAGGGCATCCTCGCCGAGCGCGCCGGCCTCACCATGGGCGAGGCGTACCAGGCGCTGCGCTGGTACGCCCGCAACCACAACCGCCGCCTGCGGGAGGTCGCCGCCGCGATCGTGTCGAGCGACCTCACCGCCGAGGAAGTCACCATCATGCCCGACCAAGGGCGAAGGACATCATGACCAACGGGGCTGACCGCGCCGCGAGACCTCCGACTTCGCCGCTGTCCGCCGCCACGGCTGGGATCGATGCACGCCATGGCTGACCGCCGAATCCAACGCATCTACCAGGCGGTCGCCGAGCGCGACGGCGACCCCCGGCCGTTTAGCAGGCTTCAGGCCGTCTGCCACACCTGCGCCGACCTGCTGCCCGTCACCGGCGCCGGCGTGATGCTCATGGCCGAGCGCATGCACCAAGGCACCGTCTACGCCACCGACGAGACGATCCAGCGACTGGAGGACCTGCAGAACGCCGCTGCAGAGGGGCCCTGCATCGACTCCTACAACCTCGGCCGCCCCGTGCTCGAGCCCGACCTGGCCGGCGCCGGCAGGCGGACCTGGCCGCTGCTGGCCGCCGCGGCGCTGGACGCGGGGATGCGGGCACTGTTCAGCTTCCCCCTGCAGTTGGACGACACCAGCGTCGGCGCGCTCGACCTGTACCGCGACCAGCCCGGCGCGTTGGGCCCAGACCAGGTCGACGACGCGCGGCTGCTCGCGGCGATGGCCGCCCGCGAGGTGCTGGCCATGCAAGCCGACGCGGCGCCTGGGTCCCTGCCCGCCCAGATCGCTGACCTGTCGGGCGACCGCGCGGCCATCGAGCAGGCCACCGGCATGGTCTCCGTCCAGCTCCACGGGACCATCGCCGAGGCCGCGCGCCGTCTGCGGGAGGCCGCCGCCGGGCAGGGCCGGGCGCTGGCCGCCGTCGCGCACGACGTCGTCGCACGCACGCTGCGGCTGGGCTAGCAGCGCGCCCTGCCTGCGGATCGGATCAGGGAC
>JACDBB010000221.1 GCA_013695145.1 Euzebyales bacterium | reverse complement strand
CGGTCGCGCTCACCGAGCGCGGGCGGGAGCAGGCGCTGAAGCTCGTGCGGGCGCACCGGCTGCTGGAGCGCTACCTCCACGAGGGTGAGGGCGTGCCACTGGAGCGGCTGCACGGTCTGGCCGACGGGCTGGAGCACACGACCGACGAGGCGACCCTGCGCGACCTCGACAGGCTGATGGGCGCTCCCGAGCGCGACCCGCACGGCCACCCCATCCCGACCGCGACCGGCGTGCTGCCGGCGGTGGAGGGCGCGACGCTGACGGAGCTGGCCCCCGGCGTCGAGGGTCTGGTGGTCATGGTCGCCGACGACCGCGACGATCTGCTGGCCCGCCTCGTGGCACTGGGCCTGGTCCCCGATCAGCGTGTGCGGGTGGTCGGGACCGCGCCGAGGGGCGGCGTGCGCGTGCGCGTCACCGACCGCGACCTGGACGTTGCGGCCGAGCTGGCGGACCGCGTTCTCGTCCGCCCGGACTGACAGCCTCGCTCTGCTCGGACGGGGCCGGTTGCGTCAGGAGGACGCCGTGCCGTAGCCCGCCAGCAGGGGCACCCGCAGCTCGTCGGCGGTGAGGCTGCCGTGGAAGGACATCATCTCAGCCTCCTTCGGGAAGCCGGGCGCGATGAAGGCGACGTGGTCGCGCGCCAGCAGCGCGACATCGCCGATGCGGCCCCGGACGGTGGCGGAGGCGTCCGGCCCGAACCAGCCGCCGTCGAACAGCTCGTCGCGGGTGAGCACCCATGCCACGTCGCCGTAGGCCTCGCGGCAGGCTTCCGCCAGATCGCGGGTCGCCCCGGCGCGCGCGTAGAGGGTGCGGAAGCGCGCCTCCCCCGCGTAGGCCGTGACCAGGCCGGCGACCACGTCGAGGCGGAGCTTGCCGCCGTGCTCCACATGCACCTGGCCGTGGTCGGCGGTCACCAGCAGCGCGCAGCGCCGGGGCAGCGCCGCCAGCAGGTCGGCCACCAGCCGGTCGGCCGCCGCGAGCTCGGCGTCGAAGAAGCCGTTGTGCAGGCCGAACTCGTGCGCGACCTTGTCGACGCCGTCGTAGTAGGCGTAGACCAACGGGTGATCGTGCTCGACCAGCCGCCGGACGTGCTCCACGAGCACCGCGGTCGTCCGCCAGCCGACCAGGCTGCCACCGCGCAGGTGCGCATCAGAGAAGCCGGTCCCGCGGAACTCCGCGCGTGTCACCAGCGGCACGTCGTGACCGCCGAAGGAGGGGTGCGGCTGCACGGTGGCCGGAGTCGGGCCCTTGCGGCCGCCGACGGTGCGCCACTGCAGCGTCTTGAGCACCTCGCCGCCGACTCGGACAGCGAAGCCGAGCAGCCCGTGGCTCGCGGGCGGCAGACCCGTGGCGATCGACGTCAGTCCGGTGGCGGTCGTGGTCGGCACGGCGCAGTCGATGGCGCCGCCCGCCATCGTCGCCAGCGTCGGGAGCGAGGTGCGGCGGGCCTGCACCGCCGCCCACCCCATGCCATCCAGGACGCACAGGACGACCTGCTCGGCGTCACGCGCTACAGCGGGCAGCCAGGCGGGCCGCGGGTCGGCCTGCAGCCCTGGCACGATGCCGCCGATCCACGCACCGCCGTAGTCGGGAGGCGACGGGACGGCTGGCGCGTGAGCGGTCATGCCGCCGCACCCTACCGGTCGAGGTGGTGGCCGTTCGCCCGCCGCGCGCTCGCCGCTGCGGACACCTCCGACAGGGCCGCCCGGTCGACCCAGGCGGTCCGCTGCGGCTGTATGACCGTCGCCACCTGCACGCGCAGGCTGCCGTCCGGGGCGTGCCGGACGTCGGTGGGCGTGACCTGGGTGCTGGCCGGAAGCGGTTCCGCGGGCGCGCCCGCCGCGTCGGCGTAAGCGGGGACCTGGCAGTGCGCCGGCTCGGCGAGCACGTGGAGGGTGCCCCGCAGGTGGTAGTCGCCGACCCAGCCCTCGGCGGCGTCGTGGTCATGGCCGGGACCGGCCGACTCCAGGGCGACCACGCGGGTCCACGCTCCGCGCACCTCCAGCGCCCTGGCCAGTGTCCCGGCCGCCACCTCGGCGCTGACCGCGCCGCCGGGGGCCGCGTGCAGCGGGACGCGGGCGACCTCTAACAGACCGTGGTCGTCCAGCCCGCTGACGAGCACCAGTGGCTGGGTCGGCGCCTGGCCCGTGGCGCAACCCGCCGCCAGGGCGCAGACCAGCAGGGTGAGCGCGGCGGCCAGCCTCATCCGCATGCGGCCGGGTTTGCGGTGCCCTTGGTGGGCGATGAGGTCAGCGCCGCGCACCACTCGCCGGCGTCACCGGCGCGGTGGAACGACTGGTCGTAGCGCGTGGACCCCAGCTCGTAGCTGTGGAGGTCGTAGACGGTCTCGACTCCGCCGTCGACGGCGAGGAAGCGCACCTCCTCGTACCCGGTGTTGTTGAGAAAGCCGCTGGCGAAGTCGGCGACCCAGTGGCCGCCTGCCGGTATCACCGTGCCGTCGGGGATCTGCCTGGGCGCGCCGCCACCGCCGGCCAGGTCGTCGATGTACAGGCCGCCGACGGCGATGTCGGCGGCGGTCGGGTTGTGCAGCTCGACCCACTCGGTGGTGTGGGCGTCGCGCGGCGCCATCAGGTACTCGTTGATCACCACGTCCGCTGGTGTGCCCGCAGGACCGCTGCCCCCGCCCGACCCGTCGTCTCCGACAGCCTGGTAGGTCCGGAACCCGCCGGCGTAGTTGACCGAGTAGCCGGTCCCGCCCCCGGTGGTGTGCAGCCAGATGTTCCCGTCTGTGCCCAGGGTGCCGCTGTAGTCGATCGCGCCACCGTCGGAGTCGGTGGTGTCGCAGGGGTTGTTGGTGAGGTAGATGTCGGCGCCCACGCCGGTGTCGTGCACGACGCCGCGCAGAGCGTCAAGAACCCGGTTGGCGGGGTGACCGTAGGAGTTGGCGCCGCACGAGATCACCGCGGTCTCCGGGCGCAGACCGTCGATGTAGGCCTGGCTGGAGGAGTTGCCGGACCCGTGGTGGTTGACGCGCAGCGTGTCGACGTTGCCGAAGCGGTCGATCAGCAGTGCCTCGACGTCGTTGTAGGTGTAGCCGAAACCTGACGTGCCGTAGCGGCCGTCGCTGTCCCCGGCCGTCGCGTAGGCGAAGTCGCCGAACGCCAGCCGCACCGCGATCGAGTAGTCGTTCTCCGACGGCGGGGTCGCGGCCGCGGTGTGGTCGCCGCTGACAGGCGTGACACCGTCGGCCTGCAGTACGTCCTTGCCGTTTGCCCCAAGGATCGGGGCTGCGACCCCGGCGCCGAGGTCCAGCGACGGCCAGGCCGTGTCGTTGGCCAGGACCAGCACGCGGCCCTCGATGTGGGCGCGGTCCGCCTGCCCGGCGGGGCCGTGCACCCAGCACAGCCACCGGCGGGAGGTCTGGCTGACGGTGCCGGCGTTGTGCCACGCGATCTCGTCGGACGGGGCCGCGGACGTGCCCACCCCGCAGGTGCCGTTGCCGTCCGTGTCCTGCCAGCTGCCGCCGTCCCGATCGACGAGCGTCCCGACCGTGAACGCCTCGCCGCCGGGGTGCAGCAGCCGGTAGATGCCGTTGCCGAGGTTCGTGTCGTCGCCAGGGTTGCCCGCGTAGCCGATGTGGTCAAGGTGCAGGTGGGACGCCATGACGTAGTCGAGGTGCACCGGACCGGACGAGATCCCGCAGATCGCACGGATGGCTGCAGCGACGCGGTGGCTCATGGTGTTGCTCTGCGCGTTCCAGGAGCGCTCACCGAGGTCGACCAGCAGCGTCCGGCCGGTCGGCCCGACGACGAGCTGGCTGTCGCCCTGCTCGACGTCGAACCAGTACACGTTGAGCTCGCCGGGCACCCAGGTGCCCGCCGTCGAGCAGGCTGGGGCGTCGCCGGCGGCGCGGGCGGGCGCAGGGGGGACCAGGAGGGTCGCGGCGCACAGGGCGGCGACGACCAGGGCGACCAGCAGGCGCACGATGGACTTTCGGATCGAAAATGGCGGGATCGGGGGCGTGACGGCAGCCTACTCGTCATCGACGCCCCGGCCGGCGGGCGAGGTGGTGGCCCGGTCGCAAGCGGTTACACTACTGCATATGAATATCGTTCCTGATTCGCAGTCGTGACAAGACTCGTGATCCGTGGCGCCGGCACCCACGACGTGGACTGGCCGGGCCGGTGGCAGGCGTGGGAGCGCCAGTCCCGCGCCTACCTGCCCCAGCGGGAGGGCTGCCTGGCGACACTGACCACGACGCTGGTCCGGCTCGCCGGCCAGCGGCCAAGGGTGTTGGATCTCGGCGCGGGGACCGGCATGCTGTCCGCAGCGATCCTCGACGCGGTGCCGGAGGCGCGCTGCGCGGCCGTCGACCTGGACCCGGTGATGACCGAGATCGGCCGGCGCACGCTGGGCGACGCCGATGGTCGCCTGCGCTGGGTCGATGCGGACCTGCGCGACCCGGCCTGGGTCGCCGCCGTGGACGGCGAGTTCGACGCGGTCGTCAGCCTGACG
Organism: Euzebyales bacterium; assembly: GCA_013695145.1. Lineage (GTDB taxonomy): Bacteria > Actinomycetota > Nitriliruptoria > Euzebyales > Egibacteraceae > JACDBB01. The sequence goes on along the minus strand of JACDBB010000221.1, from coordinate 14,874 downwards.
GCCTTCCACATGCTCGGGGCCCCGCGGCAGGCGTCGCTGTACGGGGAGCTGTGGCACCTGCTGCCCGCGGGCGGGGTGCTGCTCAACGCCGACTTCGCCTCCTGTGACTGCCCTCGTCTGCGCGACGCCATCGAGCGCGTCGAGGCGGACAGGACGCAGGCCGCGATCGCGGCCGGGGTGGCCCGCTCATTCGCAGGATGGCGGGAGGATCTTGAGGGCGAGCCGGGGTTCGCCGGCCTGCTCGCCGAGCGCGCACGCCGCTTCGGCGCCACCAAAACGGACAGCATCCTGTCCGCGAGCGAGCACGTCGCCTCCCTGCGCCAGGCCGGGTTCGCCGAAGTCGACACCCTCTGGCAAGACGGCAGCATCCGCCTGTTCGCCGCCCTCAGCTGAACCCGCCATGCGCCTACCTAATGGAACCGCTGAGGCCGCAGACGAAGATCGGAGTCACAGGTCGGCTGAGCCGTCGATCAGCCTCCTCACGGCGTCGGCCGTTATGCGCTGACGCGGCCGTGGTCGTCGCAATGGTGTTCGTGAGGGTGGTGGAGATGACCGTCGACGAGGTAGTCGATGTGGTCACCGTGGGGCAGGCCGGGATGCCCGCAGTCGGCGGCGTGCGCGTGGCCGCCCTCGTGGGCGGCACAGGCGTGGTCGGGCGTGCACTCAGCCGGGTTGCCGGCGTCGACGTCGATGACGTGCTCGTCGACGTGCTCGTCGTGGTAGTGGTGGAGGTGGCCGTCATGGGCGTAGTCGGTATGCCCCGCGTGGGTGATCGTGGCGTGCCCGCAGTCGGCGCCGTGGATGTGATCGTGTCCGGCGTGCTGAGCGTGATCGTGGTGTGTCATGGCCCTGACGGTCCTTTCTCGATTGGTGTCTCGCCCGCGTGGGCGAGGGCGTTGGTGATCAGTTCGGCGATGTGCGCGTCAGACAGGCGGTACCAGGCGTGCTTGCCCTCCCGGCGGCGCGCCACCAGGCCTGCCGCACGCAGCACGGACAGTCGTTGGGACACGGTCGACATGTTCGCCGACGTCGCCTGCGCCAGCTCGGTCACGCACCATTCCCCTTCGATCAGCAGCGCCAGCAGACGCAGCCGCTCTTCCTCTCCGGCCGACCGAAACAGCTTGGCAGCGGTGGTGAGCGCCTCGGCCGGGACGCGCGACGTCGGCCGATCTCCGTGCCCGTGTCGGATGTCATCGGCCGCCGCCAACCCTCTGCCCGATCGATCACTTGATGAACTCGTGAACTGAGTGCAACGGTAACCGCGGACCACCGTCGTGGCAAGCCCCTTCGCGCGGCGTTGGTTCCCCTGGAAGGGTGTCGTCGCGGCGCGGACGGAACAACCGCCACTTATCCGGTGCTAACATATGTGAGCAGTGTGAGCAGTGCCTGCGAGAAGGAAGGGACCGGGCGATGACCGACGGTCAGCATGGCGCGACGCTGTATCTGCGGGGACTGCCCGAGGCCGTCGTTAGGGAGGCGAAGGCGCGTGCGGCTCGGCGAGGCATCACGCTGACCGCCTACGTCGCCGAGATCTTGGGGCGCGCTGCGGCCGCGGACGAGGATGGGCCAGCCAGGCCGGATGCGAAGCTTGAAGCCGATTTGGATTGGTACCGAGAGCATCGCGATCGGCTTGCCGCGTGCCACGCCGGTGAGTACCTTGCGATCGTCGATCAGCAGGTGATCGATCACGACCACGAGTTCGCACCGCTCGCGCGCCGCGTTCATGAGCGCTTCGGAAAGCGTGCGATCGTTATGCCGAAATGCGTGCCTGAGGGGCGAATCGTCCGCCTCCCCTCACCCCGCATCGACCGGTCGTGAGGGTGCAGGTTCCTTACGACCGCAGCTATGAGCCTGCGGCCGCCATCGTCCCGGCGCTCCTCGCAGCGCCCGACGGCGAGACGCCGGTGCTGGTGACCGCCCTCGTCGACAGCGGCGCGGATCTCTGCGTCGTTCCCGCGGCGCTCGCGCGGCAGCTCGATCTTCCGCTCACCGATGTCCTGCGCGTGGCGGGAGTGGGAGGCGCGCTGCGCAGCGCCACGGTGCATGCCGCCCAGATCGAACTGGGCGGCGTGCGTGAACTTGTCGAGGTCGTGGCACTCGGCGAAGAGATGCTCATCGGACGCAACCTCCTCAACTCGTTCGTCGCACGCCTCGACGGGCCGCAGGAGCAACTCACGCTCACCAGGCCATAGCGACCGTTGCATGCGCATCGACGGGGGTCGGCCGCTGACGCGCAAGCATCCCCCGCCGACGGCTGGGATCGCTTCTCCTCCCTGGCTGCCGAGATCGACGCCGCCGCAGCCGCCGGTCCAGTGGCGACGTGCGCCCGGATGCCGAACAGATTGTGACGGCGACGCGCGATCCAGGTTAGGAGCTCCGGCCACCGATCGCCGCTGTCCGGTGCCAACGTGGGGATGGCGCAACGAGCACAGGGGTCCAGCAACCGCAGGGTCACCCATCGCAGTGAGGACGAGCCGGTGCCCCGCCAGCCGCGCCGCTGGAGGGCACGTTCAGCGCGCGTCGGGGCAGCTTCCGGATCCTCTCTACGAGATCGACGGGGACGACGATGACGACGTACGCCACCCTTGCAGGGTCGAGCCTGCGGATCCACTCGGCCACCCCATCACCGACGGCCTCGCCATCGACCAGCGGGTCGGCCTGCTCACGCCGAACAGCGACTGGGCGTCGTTCAACGGCTACTCCGGTCGCAGCGCTCTCGTCGAGCAGGCGGGCGGGCTGTACGTCCAGGCCGTCGAGGGCACGAGTGCTGACCAGCTGCGCCAGCTCGGGGCTGACCTGGCGGCCCACGACCGCCTCCCCGCGCCCCTTCAGCTCGACGGTTGGGAGCGGGCTCTCGACGCTCTCCTCGCGCGCGAGGGGCTCGTCGTGATCGACGAGGTGTCCTACCTCGTGGCCAGCGACGCCTCGTTGGCGTCACGGCTGCAGCGCCAGCTCGACGCGCGGCGGTCGGGACCCGCCGTGCGGCTGCTGCTGTGCGGCTCGGCCCTGCCGGTCATGAGGGGGCTGCTGGTCGGGAGCGCGCCGCTGCTGTTCAAGGCCCGCCACCTGCTGGACGAGCCGGTCGTGCGTGACCGCGCGCTGTACCTGTCGGTGCTCGCGGCGCTCGGCGAGGGTGCGACCACCTCCAGCCAGATCGCGAGCCGCTTGCGGCGCAGGTGAACGCGGTCGCCGCGCCGCTGGCGCTGCTCGCCGACCTGCGCCTGGTCCGGCGACACGACGACCCGCTGCGCGCCCGGCGCCCGACCTGGACCCTTGCCGACCCGCTGCTGCGGCTGTGGGCCGTCGTGCTGCGGCGGCGCAGGCCAGCCCTCGAGGCCGACCGGGCCGCAGCGGTGTGGTCGGCGAGGAACGTCTCCGCGAGACCCGGGCGGTGGGTGGCTGGTGGACGCGCACGAACGACATCGAGGTCGATCTGGTCGGGGTCGACGACCCACGGCGTCCGCGGCGGGTGACCTTCGTCGGCTCGGCAAGTGGCGCGACCGCGCCGCCTTCGACGCCGCCGACGCAGCCGTCTGGCCACGGCCGCAGCCAAGGTGCCGGGGGCCGACGACCGCAGCCTGCACCTCGGCGTGTCGCGTGCCGGCTTCGACACCAGCGGGCTCGACATCGAGCTGGGCCCCGAGGACCTGATCGCCGCATGGCGACGTCCGATGTGACGGACCCTTCAGCGATGGCTCCGCAGTAGCGCGCGCCGCTTGTATGCAACACAGAACCGACCAGTGCAAGCATTCGCGCGCCAGCGTCACCACGGCGCAGGTCCAGTCGAGATGCGCGAGCGCCATCCAGCTGGCGTGGGCGTGCTCGTCGAGCTACCGAACGAGCTCGAAGGCCTCGCCGCCGTCGGAGTCGAGCCGGTAGACGGCGAAGTCGTCGTCGAAGGCTGCGACCCGACGCACCCCCAGTCGCTCCATCACGGCGAAGCTCGCGCGGTCGACGAGTGAGAAGCGCTGGTCGCGGTAGCGGCGTCCGACCGCCCACGCGGCCTCACGGTCGACCGCCAGGACGGCTTCCAGTCTCGCCCGACCTCGTCGCAGGCTGTTCCAGAACCGCTCCGCCACGTCGAAGCCAAGGCGGTGCGCCGCCAGCCGCCAGGTCTCGACGAGGACGTAGTCGGTGGTCACGAGCCGCTCCCCCGCGCCGAGCACCTTCACCGCTCGACCGTGGTTCACGTCACCGCGGTCGAGCGCGGCGTACCACACGCCGGTGTCGACGAACAGCATCAGCTGCTGGGTCCGTCATGAGCATGCGCCTCCGCCAGGGCCTCGCCAAGGTACTCATCCCTGAAGCGGGCGACATCGCTGCCGCCAGAGTCGCCGATGCCGAAGATCTCGCTGATGTCGCCCCCCAGCTCCTGGGCGTCGTCGAGGTCGGCAGCGAGGACACGGCGGATGTACTCCGCGAGCGAGACGCCGAGGGCGGCCGCCTTCTCCGCCGCCCGGTGGTGCTGCTCCTGGTCGAGGGTGACCTGCATTCTGGTGGTCATGGTGGCGCCACCATACCATCTTCACGACCCGCGGCCTCGGATGGCTCCGTTCGGCGCCGTGCCACACTGCGGACGTGAGGTGGACAGATGAAAACCATTGTCATACTCTTGCGGTCGGCCGCTGGAACAACGGAGAGGATCCGCCGTGAAGATCGCCTACGTGTTCGCCACCTCCGGGCACACCGCGAGCTACAAGCTCGGGAAGATGATCCTGCCGCAGCTGGAGGAGGACCGGCACGGCGCCGACGTCGTCGGCATGTTCTTCTTCGACGACAACACCTACGTGCTGCGCATCGGCGACCCCGTCGGCGAGCGGCTCGCGCTCGTCGCCAAGGAGCGGGACATGCTGCTGATGATGTGTGACCAGTGCGCCCTGGAGCGGGGTCTGGCCGAAGGCGAGGTCGGCACGGCCACGGTCACCGGCACCGTCGGCGGGGTGACGGTCGGCTGCTTCCCCGACCTGTACGCGGCACTGGCCGGCAACCCACCCGACCAGGTCATCACCCTGTAGAGGAGGCCATCGCCCATGCAGTCGTCCGCCGCAGAGCGCGACGCGCGCGTCGTGGCCTGGCTCGAGCTGTCACAGGGCGACCGTGTGCTCGACGCCGGGTGCGGCGGCGGCGAGCTCCTCGTCCACCTCGCCCGCGCGGTCGGCCCCTCTGGCGAGGTGACCGGCGCCGACGCCGACCCCGACGCGCTCGACGCGGCCAGCCGCACCGTGCGAGCCGCCGGCGTGGCCGATCAGGTGCGGCTGGTCGAGGCGGACCTCACCCACGGCGCAGGGATCGGGGGGTTCGACGCCGTGTGCGCAGTCGCGGTCGTCCACCACCTACCCGATCCCCGTGCAGGGGTGGCCAGCCTGGCGGCACGGTGCCGGCCTGGCGGGCTCCTCGTCATCGGCGAGGGCGGGCTGAGCCCCCGCTGCCTGCCCTTCTACGACGGCCTGGGCGAGCCGGGACTCGAGTCACGCGTGCTCGTCGCACGCGACCGCTGGTTCGCCCAGATGCGGGCGGCCGTCCCCGGCGACAACCCACCGGACACGAGCTGGCCCCGGCTGCTCGCCGAGGTCGCCACCGACCAGGTCGAGACCCGCACGTTCCTCGTCGAGCGCACCTGGCCGCTCGACACGGGCACGCTGAAGGACCTTCGCGCCTGGTTCGCGTTCCAAACCGACACTGACCGGGCGCGCTTCCTCACCCCCGCCGACCGCCATGCGCTGGGCCGCTTGCTGGACGACGACGACCCCCTCGGCCTCGCCCGCCGCCAAGACCTGCATCTGCTGGCCGCCTCCAGCGTCCACCGCGGGCGCGTCGCCTAGCGCAGGCTCACGTCCACGATCCGCTCGCAAGCGCGCTGGGCGCCCCACAGGTTGCGGCCGGCGGGACCCAGCTCGAGCTCCGCCAGCGGTCCGAGCAGGTGCAGACCCGGGGCGGCTTGCAGCCGTGGTCAAGCACGGGCAGTCCTCCGACCGCCGCCAGCCCGAGATCGGCGAGCCAGCCGACGTTCGCTACGTCCACGGCGTACCCGGTGGCCTCGTACACCGCAGCGTACGGACCGTGGCGTCCGCTCGCCTCTACCCAAGAGCCAGCCTGGTCCCAGACGACCGCGGCGCCCCGCTTCTCGATGATGCGCACGTCCGCGCTGGCACGCCGGCTGCGCAACCGCTCGGCCATGCCCGGCGTCGTCGTGCCCACACGGGCCTCGGCGATGCGCTCCCGCCGCTCCGGCGACGAGGAGGCGAAGCCGCGCAGGTACTTCGGACCGAACCAGCCCGGATCGAGGTCGGTGGAGCGCATCCGCAGACCGCGCGGCGCGAACAGGTCGACACGCGCCGCCACGCACCAGCGTCCAGGCCGCGGTGGCCGCGGTGTGCCCGCCGCCCAGCACGGCGACGCGCCCGGCGTGGCCTGACGGTCGGCGCTGCTGCGCATCCCTGATCACCCCATGGCCGCTCGCGCCTCGCCCCGCATCGTGCGCTGCGACGCGCCGGTCGGGCAGCGGGATCCCCCCGCGGCCCGGCCTCCGGTGAGGGTCCAGACCGAGCGCCGCGACGACACAGCCCGCCCGCAGGTCCCGGCGGCCGTCCAGGCGCACGCACCAGCCCGCGCCCGCGCGGCGCGCTCCGGTCACGGTCGCCTGGAGCCGGCCCAGCCCGACGCTCGCAAGGCGGCTGTGCACATGTGCCTCGAACAGCGCGACCGGTGGGGTGCGGTCAGCGGGGTTGACCCCGTTGTCAAGGACGAAGCGCCGCAGCGCTTCCGGCCGCCGATCGCAGTGGTGCACCCACGGCGAGCGCAGCGCGTCCATGCCGATCCCTCTCGCTCGGCGCGCCCAGTCCGCCAGCGCCCCCGCGTGATGATCCAACCCCCTATCGGTAATGGTTGTCAGTGTGAAGTAATGACGGAGCGCCAGGGGGGCGCGCTCCGCGCGGGGCTACGCGATGTCCTCACGCCGATGGATCTCGAGGGCCTCCCCGCACGCGGACCTGCGATCGGCCAACCAGCCGCTTGCGGATCGCTGCGCCACCGTGAAGGTGCAGCCGTCGTCGGGGTGAGGCTCGACCAGGAGCCGGCCGTCCATGAGCGCGCGGACCTCCCTGCCGCCCCCCACGGCGAGGTCCTCGAATCGGAGCAGGTCCTCGGCCAGCAGGTGCAGCAGGGCGACCTCCCACTCACCGGACCCTGCCGACAACGGGCGGTCGCAAGTGCGGGCGAAGGCGGCTGGGGTCAGCCATTCGACCTCGTGGGGAGGGATCCGCAGCCGCGCGCGGTCCTCCTCCACCTCGACGGCCGCGCCGGGCAGCAGCAGGTCCCGCCAGGCATGGGCCCGACCGGCGGGCTCGTCGGCGACCAGCGTGACCCCCGACAGGGCGAAGACGCTGTTGGGAGCCACCCACACCTGGCGGCGCAACGGCGCGTCGGGGTAGAAGGACGTGAGGGCGAAGCACGCCGCGCCGGGCAGGATCTCGCGCGGGATCGGCAGCTCGCAGAAGTCCGGGCCTGCGTCGGCGGGAGTGGTCCCCAGACGCAGCATCTCCGCCTCTGGCAGGGCGAACCCCCGCCTCACCCACTGCTCCCTCAGCGCCACCGTGTCGTCGTGGTAGAAGCCGATGCCGTAGGGACGGCGAGCCGTGCGGGCGGCCCGCAGCGACGGCTCGGCGGCCGCGAAGGCACCCTCGTCCTCGACCAGCAGGAACTCCACGTAATCGGGCCACAGGTTGAGGAAGCCGGTACGCAACCCGGGGTCCCACTGCGCGACGTGGGACACGGGCAGGAACCCCGCCCGGCGGTAGCTCGCGAGGTGAGCCTCTATCGAGTCCGCCGACGTGAACGTCTGCACATGCTCGAGCCGCAGCCGCTGGCCGCTCATCGAGCCATCCCTACCCTGCGCGTGCTCATCAGCCCACCCTACACGCACATGCAAACTGTTCTCATCTGGATGAGCGGCCCCGCCGAATGAGTCCTGTCCCTTGGCGCCCGGATGGCTTATCGCGCCTGCGCGTCCTGCGGCAGGAGGGTCTGGTGGCCCGCCGGCGGGAGGGCAAGCACCTCTACTACCGCGTCGCCGACGCCCACGTCGCCGAGCTGATCGCCAACGCCCTCGCCCACCCCTTCCGAAGCAGATCGCGAGCACGAACCGACCAATCGAGGATGAGAATGACCGAGCACATGACGACGCACGCCGACCACAGCCATTCTCACGGAGAGGGCTGCGGCCACACTGCAGTGAGCCACGCCGGCCACGCCGACTACCTCGTCGACGGGCACCTGCACCACGCGCACGGCGGGCACTGCGACGACCACGGGCCGTTGATCGTGGCCTGAGGCGGACGGCTGGCTGTCGCACCCCCTGCATACGCTGCGGTCTGACCGCCCACTGGCGGGCGGCTGACAGGAGCGAGGCATATGGACGGGTTGACGCTCGTGCTGGTGGTCGCTGCGGCCTTCGCCGGGGGTGCGGTCGTGGCGCGGTTCGCGCGCGGCGGGGACGACAGCCGAGGCCTCGACGTCGCCGTCGAGCGGATGGTCGCGCTGGCCGACCAGCGCCTGGGAGCCCACAGCCAGGCCGCCAGCGGGGAGCTCGCCGCCACCAAGGGCCTGATCGACGGGCAGCTGGGACAGGTCCGCTCGGAGCTCGACCGGGTGGTGACGCTGGTCTGTGAGCTGGAGGCCGGTCGTGAGCGCGCCTACGGCGCCCTGTCCACCCAGATCGCTGCAGCATCGCAGCGGACCGCGGAGCTGGCAGACACCACCGCCTCGCTGCGCCAGGCGCTGTCGTCCACCAAGGCGCGAGGTCAGCTTGGCGAGCGGATGGCGGGCGACGTGCTGCGGCTGGCCGGGTTCCTGGAGGGCGTGAACTACGTCCGCCAGCGCGCGGTGGCGGGCGGCGGCATCCCCGACTACGCCTTCTTCCTGCCCGGTGGGCGCGAGGTGCGCATGGATGTGAAGTTCCCGCTCGACAACTACCTGCGCCACCTCAGCGCCGACGACGAGGCCGAGACGGCGCGGTTCCGCAAGGCATTCCTGGCCGACGTGCGGCACCGGGTCGCGGAGCTGGGCCGCCGCGAGTACCGCGACCCGGACGCCACGGTCGACTGCGTGCTGCTGTTCATCCCCAACGAGCAGCTGTTCGCGTTCGTCCAGGAGCACGATCCGACGCTGCTGGACGGCGCGCTGCGCCGCAAGGTCGTGTGCTGCTCGCCCCTGACGCTGTTCGCGGTGCTCGCAGTCATCCGCCAGGCCGTCGAGTCGTTCGCGCTGGCCCGCACCAGCGACGAGATCCTGTCGCTGCTGGCCGCGTTCGCCAGCCAGTGGGACCGCTTCGTCGACCAGCTCGACACCGTCGGCGGCCACCTGGAGCGGACCCAGAACGCCTACGAGACGCTGACCACCACCCGCCGACGTCAGCTGGAGCGCCAGCTGCAGAAGCTCGACGACCTCCGCGTGGCCCGCGACCTGCCCGTCACCGAGGCCCAGCCCGACCCGCGGGTGGTTCCCGACCGCGCCGAACCCGACCTCCGCAGCGGGTAGCCTCGCGCCGCGAGTCGACGCCGGCCACGGCAGGAGAGGATGGCTCCGATGGCTCTGACCACGCGCCTGGGGCCGGCTCGTCTGGCGTTCGGCGTGCTCGGCGCCGCACTGATCGGCGACCGCCTCCTCCTGGTGTCCCGCAACCTCCAGCCGTGCCGCCTCGCGGTGCTCGACCTCGGCACGGACCAGGGCGAGGTGGTCGCGACCGTCCCCAACGGCGAGGGGGCATGGGGCGTGGCGGTGCTCGACGCTGACACCTACCTCGGCCAGCTCGGCGCGCAGGGGCGGACCAACCTGTACCGCTACCGGCCCGCCAGCGGTGACCTCCGGGGCGTCGCCGCCGTCGACGCGCACCACATCTGGGCGCTCGCGGCCGGCTTCGGTGAGATCACCGGGGTCTCGGACCCCACACTGGTGTTCGCCTACGACCCCGCCGCCAACCGGGCGCGGGACCTCGGCATCGTCGACCGGTCCGGCGACCAGGTCCGCAGCGTCACAGTCACGTCCGCCGGCCGGTTCGTCGGTGGACGGCGCGGCGGCCGGGCCCTGCTGCTGCTGGCCGAGCGCGACGCAACGAGCGGTCGCAACGTCCTGCCTGCACAGGTCGCTGACCACGCCAACGCCTACACGCTGGTGAACAACGGCCGGCGTGTGGCGCTCGGCACGCGCGGCCCAGAGGGCGGCGACGCCGCGGTCGCCGAGGGGCGGGCGGACGGCACCGCGTGGCGCGTGTGGAGGCTGCCCGGCACCGACGTCGCCGACGCCCTGCTGCTGGACGGCGGGATGCTGTGGGCAGCGACGCGCCCCGAGGGCCGGGTCTTCCAGATCGATCTCGCGAGCGGAGACGTGCGCGGCCGTGGAGCGCCCGTGCCGGGATCCGAGACACGGGCGATGTACCGCCACGGCGGAGCAGTCGTCGGCGTCAGCGCCACCGAGCGCGTGTGGCGGCTGGACGTCGGCGGGGGCGACGCGACCATCACCGACCTGATCGAGTCCGGCGTGGACCCGGGACCCGAGCGGCCGCAGTCCCTGGCCGGCGGAGCGCCGGGGGTGGCGGTGGGCGGAAGCTTCGGCCTGGACGTCCACCCCGGTGGCGGTGGGAGGCGGCAGCGCTGGTTCGTCCCCGGCGAGCCCAAGGCGATGGGCTACGCGGGCGACCGCCTCTGGCTGGCGATCTACCCCATCGGCCAGCTCTGGGCACAGGACCCCGAACGGCAGCCCGAGCGGGTGGTCGGCCTCGCCGAGGGACAGAACCGCCCCGCGTCACTCGCGGTCGACCCCCGTTCCGGCATGGTGCTGGTGGGCAGCGCGTCGGATCGCAGCGGTCGCGGCGCCCTGTCGGTCTACGACCCGTCAGCCGACCGGCTCGACACCCTCCGCGACCTCCACGGCGACGGCCACGTCGGCAGTATCGCCATCGCCGACGGCGTCGCGTACCTCGGCACCAGCGGCGACGCCCCCCGGATCGTGGCGCTCGACCTGGCCACCCGGCGGGTCCGCTGGACGGCTACCGCCCCGGCGGGCACGCGCACGCTGGTCGGTATGGCGGTCGCGGGACGCAGGGTCGTCGCGCTGTCGGGCACCGGCCGGTTCGTGCTCGCCGGGCGCGCCACCGGGCACGTCCTCAACACACTCGATGCCCCAGGCGTCGGCGGCCAGCTGGTCAACCGCGACGGCGTGGTCTACGGCACGGGGCCGCAGCGCCTCGTCGCGCTGGACGCCGACCCGCTGCAGGTCACCACCGTCGTCGACGGCCTCGCCGCCCGCGTCTGGAACCACCCGCCGCTGGCGCTCGCCGCGGATGGCGCACTGCTCGCGATCCGCGGCACGGACCTGATCCGGGTGGTGCCCTGAGCCGGTCAGCCGTGGTCATCCACAGTTCGAGCGACGGGATCGGCGCCGGACGCCTGCGGGCGTGGGACGGTGGCGGCATGGACACCGCAACCGCTCACACAATGACCTCCTCGCGACCACGCTGGCTGGCCGGCCGGTTCGTCGACCGTGCGCTGGCCCGCAACGGCAGCCTGCTGACGGGCCGGCGGACGCTGTGGACCGCCGCTGCCACCACCGGCCTCACCACACGGCTGGACCGTGCCGCCAGGTCCGCAGGTGAGACGTTCGTTGACCGCTGGCGTGGCGTCCTGCGCGACGCAGACGACGCGACTGTGCTGCTGGCCGCCGAGCTGCTCACCGTCCACCTGTGGTTCCCCACCGACCTGCGGCACCGGACCAAGCGGGACCTGGTGACGGCGACGCTCGACCGGATGCGTCAGCCGGTCCGCCTGCCATCCGACGTCGAGGCGGCACTCGCCGAGGGGGTGGCCGGGAGCGGCATCGCCTACACGCGGCGTCGCCTGTCGCAGCTGGCCTTTCTCGCCAGAGCGGTCGCGGCCTTCAAGGCCGGGCGTCCGGCCGAACGGCACGCGGCCCTCGACGACCCCTGGGCATGGAAGGCGCTGCTGGCCGGCGTCCCCGCCGATGGCGGTCAGGCCCAGCGCGAAGTCCTGCTGCACCTCGTGCACCCGGACACCTTCGAGCCGATCGTGTCGACCGCAGTCAAGCAGCGCATCGTCGACGCGCACGGCGACACGGTCCCGACTGACCTGAGCGACGTCGACGCTCAGCTGGCCGCCATCCGCGCCGCTCGGCTGCCGGGCGATCCTGCCCGCCCCCTGCGCGACCTGTTGCCGATCGCGTAGAACAGTTGCCCACGCCCGGGTCGGTGTTCCACACCCGGGTGCGGCGCCTACCGCGACGCCCACTGGAGCCCCTGTGCCACGTGTCGAGCTGCCGGAGCCGAGGACGGCAGTGGTCGCCGGGGGGACCGGCGCGCTCGGCGCCGCGCTCGTCGGCGTGCTGCTGCAGGACGGCTACCGGGTCTGCGTCCCGTGGTACGACCGGCACGAGATGGAGTCGCTGCGCGCCGAGGAGGCCGCAGCCATCACCGATGAGCGCCTGCGGCTGTCGCCATGCAACGTCGCGGACCCCGATCAGCTCGCCGCGCTGCTCGACGTGCTCACCGCGGACTGGGGCCCCCTGTGGCTCGCGGCCTCAGCGGTCGGCGGGTGGTCGGGCGGCACGCCGCTCGCCGAGCTGGACGATCTCGCCCTGCTCGACCGGATGTTCATGCTCAACGTGCGCACTGCGGCCGCTGTCGCTCGCGAGGGCCTGCGCCACATGCACGCCGCGGGCGGGCGGGTGGTCCTGGTCGGCGCCGCAGCGGCCGGCAGGCCAGCGGCCGGCGAAGCCGCGTACACGGCCGCCAAGGCGGGGGTGCTCGCCATGGTGGGGACGCTGGCACGCGAGCTGCGGGGCACCGGCCGCACCGCCAACGCGGTGGTCCCGACCATCATCGACACGCCGTCCAACCGCGCCGCGATGCCCGACGCCAACCACGAGCGGTGGCCCTCACCGCTGGCCATCGCGCGCGTCATGGCGTGGCTGGCGAGCGCCGATGCATGGGTGGTCAACGGCGCGAGCATCCCTGTCCCAGGAGACGTCTGACGTGGCAGGGACCGTGCTGCACGTACGCGACGGCCAGATCGTCGGCGACGGCTCATGGGTGTACGCCTGGCTTCTGCCAGGCACGCCGCGACCCGTCGTGTACGTCGGAGCCACGGGTCTTGATCCCGCGCTGCGGACGTGGCTGCACCTCAACCACGATGACCCGGAGGTTGGCCGTGTCGCGGCTCGCTACCCCTCGTCGGGCGGTCAGCTCGACACACCGTTCGACGTGCTCGCCTTCGACGTCCCGGTCGGGGCCTTGCGGTCTGAGGTGAAGACCTGCCTGATCAGCCGCTTGAGCGCCGAGAACCTCCTCGCGCCCACCTACATCGGCGATCCACCCGTCAACCACGTCGAGACCACGGCGGAGCAGTTCGTCATTGACGTCGTCCGCGCGATCTCGCGCGCGACGGACTCGCGCGCGACCTGAACAGGACGGGTCGCGCCCCCCCGTTGACACGGTAGGATTGACAACCGTTGTCGTCGTACCTAGCCTTGGGAACGGTTTCCGCATTCATTCCCATCGACAGGGAGCGCCACCGTGACCCGCCGACTCGCCCTGCTGTTCGGCGCTGCTCTGTTGCTCGCCGGCTGCGGCCAAGCGACGGAGGCTGAGGACGCCACCGAGTCCGTGGAGGACGCCGGCGAGTCGATGGAGGACGCCACCGAGTCCGTGGAGGACGCCGGGGCGGGCGTGACCGCCGTCACCACCGTGTACCCCCTGGCGTGGATGGCCGAGACCATCGCACCGGAAGCCGATCTCACCTACGTCGGCTCGCGCGGCCAGGATCCGCACGATCTGGAGCTGTCGCCCTCTGACCGTGCGCTGTTCGAGACCGCTGACGTCGTTCTGTACATGGGTGACATCGACTTCCAGCCACAGGTCGAGGACGCCGTCAGCGCCAGCACCGGCGAGGTGGTGGACGCCACGGGGGTCGTCGGCGAGGACGCCCTGCTCGCCATCGCCGAGGAGCCGCACGACGACCATGCCGAAGAGGGCGCAGACGAGCACACCGACGACGAGCACACCGACGACGAGCACACCGACGAAGGCGACGACCACGCCGACGACGAGCACACCGACGAGGGCGACGAGCACGCCGACGAGGGCGTCGATCCGCACATCTGGTTCGACGCGGGGCTGATGGGCGACGTGGCGACCGCCACCGGCGAGGCGTTCGCGGCGGCCGATCCGGACAACGCCGATGCCTATACGGCCAACGCGCAGGCCGTCGTCGACGAGCTCACCGCGCTGGACGAGGAGATCGACGGACTGCTCTCCGGGTGCCGGCTGGATGCCGCGATCGTCAGCCATGAGGCGTACGCCTACCTGCTGGCGCCCCGCGACCTCGAGCAGGAGGGCATCTCCGGCGCGGGCGGCCACACCGAGGCGACGCCGCAGCGGATCGCCGAGCTGGTCGAGCAGATCGCCGAGCAGGAGATCGACACGGTCCTGACGGAGCCGGTCGAGGGGCGCACCGACGCCGAGGCGGTGGCCCGCGAGGCCGCAGACGTCGAGCTCGTCGAGATCTACTCTTTGGACATCGTCCCTGAAGAGCTCGAGGCCGAGGGCTATCCGGCGCTGCTGCGGCAGCAGGCCGAGGCGTTCGCGCAAGCACTCGACTGTGGCTAGCCCCAGCCCTGCCGTCCTGGCGTTCGACCAGGTCACCTTCGGCTACGGGCGCATCCCGGTCCTGCGCGAGGCGTCCCTGCAGATCGCTGCGGGCGAGTTCGTCGCGCTGGTGGGCGCGAACGGCTCGGGCAAGACCACGCTGCTGCGCATCGGTCTCGGGCTGCTCCGGCCGAGCCACGGCACCGTGCGCCTGTTCGGCGAGC
>JACDBB010000174.1 GCA_013695145.1 Euzebyales bacterium | reverse complement strand
GGCGAGCCGAGAAGCGCACGCCGCGACCGGCGCGACCGGCCTGGCTGCGCGCCGCGCGCGCGGAGGCGGTCGGGGCGCGCCCGCTGGCCAGCCCCGCCGACCTGTAGCCGAGTCGTGAATGCGCCCGAGCTTGCGAGGGGGATTCTCACAATCTCGGTTGCGGCCGTCGCGCAGCGATGGCCAGAAGGCGTCACGCCGCCCAGCGGGGCCGCTAGGACGCCTCGACGACCTCCTCCATGGTGGAGCGATGGCCGGGGATGGAGCAGTACAGGGTGTAGGTGCCCGGCTCGAGGGTGACCGTGCCCTCGGCCGTCTCGCCGCCCTGGGCCTCGGTGACGAGCTCGTCGCCGAGCTCCTCGATCACGATGTTGTGCTCGAGGTTGCCGGTGTTGTTGAGCGCGAAGGTCACGTCGCCGGCCGGCACGGTGTCCGGCACGCCGACGTAGTCGATGTCGATCGCCTCGATGGCGACCGCGTCGCCTGAGTCCTCGCCTCCGCCGCCATCGTTCTCCTCGCCGCCATCGGCAGGCTCCTCCTCGGTGCGCGCAGCTGCCGGAACCTGCTCGTTGACGCTGATCTCGGGCTCCTGCCGCGTGCATGCGGCCAGGCCCAGCGCCACGACCAGCGCCACGGCGAGCAGGGCGGAGAGGCGGTGGGTCGGGTGGCGCGGCGACATGCGAGTCAGCTCCTCGTGGCGATGATCCGACAGGGTCGGTGCCGGCATCCGCGCCGCAGCCCGTGGTTTGTGAAGTGGCGCACAATGCCCTGCAGAGTGCCGCGCAGAGTGTCGGATGAGGCTCCGCGCGTCCACTCGCCATTGTGCCCGTGGGCGCGAAGCCCGGCAAACACGGCCCGCCAGGACCGGCGGATAGCATGCCTGCGCCGACGACAACAGGGAGCCGCATGTTCGCACGCGTGCTGGTGGCCAACCGAGGCGAGATCGCACTGCGCGTCCTGCGCGCCTGCAAGGACCTGCAGATCGCGACGGTGGCCGTCTACTCCGAGGCCGACCGGGATGCGCCGTGGCTGGCGCTGGCGGACGACGCCCACCTGCTGGGGCCGGCCGCGCCGGCGGAGAGCTACCTCGCGATCGAGCGGGTCCTGAAGGTCGCCGCCGACGCCGGCGCCGACGCCATCCACCCCGGCTACGGGTTCCTCAGCGAGAACGCCGATTTCGCCCGTGCCGTGAGCGACGCGGGGCTGGGCTGGGTGGGGCCGCCGTCGGAGGCCATCGTCGCGATGGGCGACAAGCTGTCCGCCCGCGCGCACGCCCAGGCCGCCGGCTGCCCGCTGGTGCCTGGCACGATGGAACCCACCGACGATCCCGAGGTCGTGGCGGCGTTCGCCGACGAGTACGGCTTCCCGGTGGTCATCAAGGCCGCGTACGGCGGCGGCGGTCGCGGCCTGAAGGTCGTGCGCGCACCGGGCGAGCTCGCCGAGGCGCTCGCGGCGGCGCAGCGCGAGGCCGTGGCCTCCTTCGGGCGCGGCGAGGTGTACGTCGAGCGCTACCTGACCCGCCCGCGCCACATCGAGATCCAGGTGCTGGCCGACACCCACGGCGGTGTGGTCCACCTCGGGGAGCGTGACTGCTCCACCCAGCGTCGCCACCAGAAGCTGATCGAGGAGGCGCCGGCGCCCGGCCTCGATCCTGACGTGCGCGCGGCCATGGGCGACGCCGCGGTGCGGGTGTCCCGCGAGGTCGGCTACACCGGTGCGGGCACGTGCGAGTTCCTCTATGAGGACGGCGGGTTCTTCTTCCTGGAGATGAACACACGGCTGCAGGTGGAGCACCCGGTCACCGAGCTGGTCAGCGGCGTCGATCTGGTGCACTGGCAGCTGCGGATCGCCGCCGGCGAGCGTCTGCCGTTCACGCAGGACGAGGTCGTGCTGCGGGGTCACGCCATCGAGGCGCGCGTCAACGCCGAGGACTGCGGGCGCGGGTTCGCTCCGACGCCGGGGCGCATCACGCGTTGGCGTCCTCCGTCGGGGCCAGGAGTGCGCGTGGACGCCGGCGCGGCGGAGGGGTGGGCGATTCCCCGCGACTACGACTCGATGATCGCGAAGGTCATCGCCTACGGCGCCGACCGCGACGAGGCGCGAGGCAAGCTCGCAAGGGCGCTGGAGGAGTTCGTCATCGAGGGCGTGCCCACCACGATCGACTTCCACCGCCTCGCCGTGGCCCATCCCGACTTCGTCGCCGGGAGGGTGTCGACCGTCTCGGTCGAGCGCGAGTGGGACCTCTCCGAGCTGCCGGCGGCCGAGCCGGCCGAGCCAGGCTCGGGGCCGGTGGAGCCGACGCGCACGCTGACCGTCGAGGTCGGCGGCAAGCGGCTGGAGGTGGCCCTGTTCGAGCCCGACGCCGCGCCGGCCCGCGGGGCAAAGCGGGAGCGGCGCGGGGGCGGCCGGGCGAGCGGGGGCGGGCCCGCCACCGAGAACCTGGTCGCACCGATGCAGGGCACCATCGTGAAGACGGCGCTCGACGAGGGCGCGAACGTCGCCGCCGGCGAGCTGGTGCTGGTCCTCGAGGCGATGAAGATGGAGAACCACATCAACGCCCACCGCGACGGAGTCGTGACCGCGCTCCATGTCGCGGCCGGCGACGTCGTCAACGCCGGCGACGCCTTGGCGACGATCTCGTCGGAGGGCGACGGCGACGGCGATCCTCTCGGGCGTGACGAGGACGTCGACCGCTGAGCCGCGGTATCCAACCCGTCGACGGTTCGCCGACGCCTCGCTGAACTGGCTTGGCCCCCTGACTCCGGCGCTTTGGCTTTCCGCAGCCGTGGCGGATGCATGCCGTGACGGTCACCCCACGCGGCAGGCGCTCAACGACGGCGCTGCTCGGAGCCCATGAGGAGGCGGGCGGTCTCCATGACGCTGCCGGTCATCGACGGGTAGATGGAGAAGGACTGAGCCAACTGGTCCACGGTCAGCCGGTTGTGGACCGCCACGCTGACGGGCGTGATGAGGTCGCTCGCCCTGGCGGCGACCACGCAGCCGCCCAGCACCGCGCCGGAGCCCTCCATCGCGTGGATCTTGACGAACCCGTCGGTCCACTCGGCCATCTTGGCCCGAGGGTTGCCGGTGAACGGCAGCGAGACGGTGCGCACCGGCACGCGCGCACCGCCCGCCTCCTTGGCCGACATGCCGACCGTGGCGACCTCCGGGTCGGTGAAGATGCAGGCCGCCACCGCGTCCCAGCGCAGCGGCGCCACCGCCTGGCCAAGCGCGTGCCACATCGCGTTGCGGCCCTGCATGGCCGCCGCGCTGGCCAGCATGACCCTGCCGGTGACGTCCCCCGCCGCATAGACGGTATGGACGTTGGTGCGGCTGACCCCATCGACAGGCACCGCGCCGCGTTCGTCGACCGTCACGCCGACGTCCCCCAGGCCCAGACCCTCCGACGACGGCACCTGCCCGACGCAGTACAGCGCGTGGCTGCCCTCGACCCAGCGCTCGCGACCGTCGGCGGCGCGGGTCAGCACCCGCACCCCGTGGGCGCCGCGTTCCATGTCGTGGGCGCGGTGGCGGCGGTGGATCGTCATGCCGCGCCGCTCGAAGACCTCCTCGATGACCGCTGCGGCGTCGGCGTCCTCGCTCGGAAGGATCTGATCGCGGCTGGACACCAGGTGCACGTCCGAGCCGAAGCGGGCGAAGGCGTGCGCGTACTCGGCGCCGGTGGCCCCCGACCCGACGACGATCAGCCGCTCGGGGACCTCCCGCAGCGCGAACAGCTCGCGGCTGGTGAACACGCGCTCGCCGTCTGGGAGGGAGAACGGCAGCGTCCGCGGGTCGGATCCGGTGGCGACCAGGACGACGTCCGCGTCGAGGCTCCGGGTCGAGCCGCCAGCCTCGGTGACGGCCACCGTGGCGGGGCCCGTCAGCCGCCCGGTGCCCTCGGCGATGCGCACGCCGGCGCGCTCGACCTTCTTCGAGATGTCGGCGGACTGGTTCTCGCCCAGGGTGCGGATCCGGTCGATCACCGCGCCCATGTCGACGTTCGCCTCCGCGGCGATGTCGGCGTCGGAACCTGCGCGCACGCCGAGCCGATGGGCCGCCTGCAACCAGCCGACGGCCTCGGCCGACACGATCAGCGCCTTGGAGGGAACGCAGTCCCACAGGACGCTGTTGCCGCCGAGCCCCTCGCGTGAGACCACCGTCACGTCGGCCCCGTGCTCGGAGGCCACCAGGGCGGCCTCGTAGCCGCCGGGGCCGCCGCCGACGATGACGATGCGCAACGCGGAAGACATGGTGCCAGCGTACCGATACCGAGTTGACGGCCTGGCGCCGCGCGGCGAGGCTCCCGTCATGGACCCCTCGCACGACGCCGGCGCGGCCGCACCGGACGGGAGCCCTGTCGAGTTCTACCGGCGGCTGCACCCCGGTCGTGACGCGGACCTGCTGCACGACCGCATCCCCGAGCGCGCCGCTGTGCTCGAGTTCGGCTGCGGGACGGGACGGACGACGCGCGCGCTGCTGGAGCGTGGTCACGCGGTCGTCGCGGTCGACGAGTCCGCCGAGATGCTCGCGCACGTCCCGGCCGACGCCGAGAAGGTGCGCGCGTGCATCGAGGACCTGGACCTGGGTCGACGGTTCGCCGGCGTGCTGCTGGCCAGCCACCTCATCAACATCCGCGACGAGACCCGGCGCGGCGCGTTGCTCGCCTCGTGCGCGGGCCACGTCGAGACGGAGGGAGCGGTGATGGTCCAGCGCTTCGACCCGGCGCTCGCGGCGACCGCGACGGACGGCGTGAGCTACGACGACGGCGAGATCCGCATCGGCATGCGCGGAGTGCGCCGCGAGGGG
Source organism: Euzebyales bacterium (assembly GCA_013695145.1). Taxonomy (GTDB): domain Bacteria; phylum Actinomycetota; class Nitriliruptoria; order Euzebyales; family Egibacteraceae; genus JACDBB01. The sequence goes on along the minus strand of JACDBB010000174.1, from coordinate 4,313 downwards.
CGGGACTTCTCGGCGGTAGCCGTGTTCGAGGCCGGTGACCGCCGCTGGGAGCAGCCCTACGAGATCCGGATCCTGGACGACGCCGCGATCGAGGCGGAGCTGGCGGCCGCCGGGCTGCGTGTGCGCGAGTGGATCGACGGCGCCTGGTTCGCCGCGACACCGACCGATGAGTGAGCCGAAGGCGGCCAGCCTGCGCGATGCGTGGAAGGCCGAGCCTGCCGCCTCGCGGCGGGTGATCGCCAAGACGGTCGAACAGGGCAAGCCGCTGCGCACGCACCGCGACGCGACGCTCGGCGTGTGGCTCGGGGTACGGCAGCTGAAGCGCGGCCCGTACGTCGCGGGCGCCACGTTCGTCGTGTTGGCGGTCCTGTTCGCCGGCTTGAGGGTGTTCCTGGAGGGCAGCAGCTGGCTCGAGGCGTTCGCCGACCCGCAGGTGTACGTCATCGCCGGGCTTGCGGCGCTGCTGCAGCTGTTCCTGTTCAACCGGCAGGTCAAGCAGCGCTTCCGCCGTGGCGTCGCGGTCAACGTGGCCAAGCTCGAGGGCCGCTCCCCCAAGGCGCCCGACCTGGACGTCGACGCCCTCGTGGCGCGCGCACGCGAGGATGGCTGGCTGGCCCAGCGGTGGGCTCGCGTAGGCCGCTAGCGGCTGGGCGCTACAGGTGGTCGAGGTCGCCCCAGGCCATCGACCATGTGCGCGCCGCGAGCCCGGCGGTGTCGCCGTGGGGGTCGACGACCATGAAACGCAGCGGCCGAGGCTCCAGACGGCGCGGCAACCGACGGAACCCGGCGCCGGTGGCAAGGCGGCCCAGCCGCGAGCCGGGTATGGCCGCCAGGGCCAGCCCGACGGCGCCCTGGGCCGCCGCCGCCGCTCCCAGTCCCGCGGTCAGCCCGCGTGCGGCCCCGGCATCGACGGCGAGGTACTCGAGCACCAGCCCGAAACGGCCCCCGAAGCGCTCCGCGACCGTGACGGCAGCCGCGCCGGTGAGGCGCCCCGACCGGCGCGCCTCGACGAACGCGTAGGGACGCTCGGGGCGGTCGACGTAGCGCCAGCGCCACCACGTGGCGTCCCTGACGACACCGTTGCTGACGTGCGCGCCCGCGACCGCCCACAGGTCGTCCAGCTCGGGGGCGGGCGCCTCGACGACGGCGTGGTCGTCCCCCGCTGAGACGTGGAACGCCGCGCCCGCCAGCGCCGCGGCCCGCCGCGGGAGGCGGAATCGGCCAGCCATCCACGCCGGGTCCAAGGGGCGCACGTGCGCGGCGACCTGGGAGACCAGCTGAGCGCCTGCCCGTTCGGCGCCACCCGCCGCGTCCGGGTTGGGATGCGTGAGCAGCGCGTGGATGCCGTGGTTGGCGCAGTCGGCCATCATTCGCGCACCGACCGTGGTGAACAGCCCCTGACCTCGGAACGCGGGATCGGTGGCGCCGTCGACACCCTTGGCGCCGCGCGTGCGGCGGCCGTCCAGGACCATGGGCACCGGCACAGCCGCCCAGTGCGCAACGACCCGCCCGTCGGGCGCCTCCGCGATCCACGACACCGTGGCGCCGAACGGGTTCTCCCAGTACTGCCAGCGCGTGAACGCCTCCTGCGCCTTGACGTTGTCGGGGAAGGTCGCGCCGAGCAGCGCCCGGATGCCGGCATCGTCGGCGGCGCCCGCGGCGCGGTAGCTGACCTCGCTCACCGGCCGCTACCCGCCCGTCGCGCCGCGGCCCCGCACGAACCGCGCGATGCCGAAGAACGCGAGCTCGCCCACGACCTCGAGAAGCCTGGTGGCGGCGACCAGCACCAGCGCAGGACCACCTCCCAGCGCCGGCGCGAGCAGGAGGGCGGTGACCCCCTCGCGGGGTCCGATCCCGCCGGGCGCGAACACCGCGATCCTGCCGACGAGCTGGCCTGCCGCATAGGCGCCCAGCGCGAGCAGACCGGTGGTGGGCAGGTCGCCGCCGACCGCCAGGAACAGCGCACCGAAGGCGACGAGCCGGAGCGCCGTGTTGAGCGCGAACCGCAGGGTGAACGCCGCCGCGTGGCCGCGGTCGAGCCGCACCCGCTCGGCGACGTCCACGGCGCGGCCGCCGGTGAGGCGGGCGAGCGGGCCGAGATCGAGCGCCGAGGCGACCAGCCGCAGCAGCGTGCGCGGCGCGACCAGCCCGACGACCAACGCCCCAACCGGGACGATCCCGACCACCGCGAGCCATCGCAGGTCATCCGAGCCGGGCAGCCACCAGGGCAGCGTGACCAGCACGAGCAGCGCCGTGATGGCGGTCTGCCAGCCGATCTCCACCAGCGTGGTCACCGCGCCGGCGGTGGCGGTAAGCCCGTAGCGCCGCCCGATCACCGCGCGCCCCCCGACCTGCGCCGCGCTGAGCGTGTAGCGGGCCAACTGCGACACCGCCCACACCCAGATGGCGTCGCCCCGACCGATCGACGACCCCGCCAGCGCGACGACCCGCCACCACGTGTCGGCCAGGAGCAGGTTGGCGATGACGTAGGTGACGACCGCGACGCTCGAGGGGACCACACCGGGCAGGCCCCCCGCATCGCCGACCGCGCCCATCCGGTCCCGCAGCAGCGCAGTGGTCGCCGCCAGGATCGCGACTGACGCGGCCCACCCCGCCGCCCGCAGCCACGGCCGCCGCGGGCGAACGGCAGCCGTGCGGTCCGCGGCGGCGGTGGCACGCGCTGGTGTGGAGTCCATGGAGGCCGCCATCCTCGCACCCCACCGCGGACGGCGGGCCTCTACCATGCCGGGCATGCCCGCTGACCGTCGCCCGCCTCACCGGGATGATGAGACGGGAACACCGGCCGTGAGTGAACTCAACGACCGCGCGTTGATCGTGGAGCAGGTCGCCTACTACCGCGAACGGGCACCCGAGTACGACCAGCTGTTCGACGCGGCTCGCGCCGATCCCGCTGTCGACACGGGCTACCGGCAGGTCCGCGCCTTCCTGGACAGCGTCGAGTCGCGCGGCCGGGTGCTGGAGCTGGCGTGCGGGACCGGCCAGTGGACCCCGGCGCTGCTCACCCCCGCCGTGACCGAGCTCGTCGCCGTCGACGCGACGCCGGAGATGCTGGCGATCCACGCCGAGCGCGTGCGCGACGTCCGCGTCCGCCGGGTGCAGGCCGACCTGTTCCGCTGGGAGCCGGACGGGCGCTTCGACCTCGTCGTCATCGCCTTCTGGTTGTCCCACGTGCCGCTCGGGAGGTTCGACGCGTTCTGGGGGATGGTCGGGCGCGCGCTGGCCCCAGGCGGCGTCGTGGCGATCGCGGACAGCGGCCCGGGCGAGCACGCCCAGGAGGACTGGCTGCGACGCTCCGGCGACACGCCGCTGGTTCGACGAACCCTGTCGACCGGCTTCACCCACCGGGTGATCAAGGTGCTGCACGAACCGAGCGAGCTGGCGAGCAGGCTGGCCGCACTCGGCTGGGACGCCGAGATCTCCCTGCTGGGCGGGGTGTTCCTGGCGGGGACCGCCCGGCGCGCCTGACACGTGAATCGCCGGAGCCTGCGGAGGCGATTCTCACAATCTTGGTGGTGGCGGTCGCGCAGCGACCGTCATGAGATGTTGACACGTGAATTGCCCTGAGCGCCCAGGAGCGAGCCCCCCGGGTCGACACCGTGTCGAGATTCCTGCGCTATGCGTGGCTGTTCCGACACAGTGTCGGACCAGCCGCGCGCCAACGGTCACAGATCGCTGGCTCCCTCCCCCGGTTCACCATCCCCGCCCAGCTCCACGGTGATCTCAAGACCACCCTCGGCCAGGTTGCGGGCGCGCACGCCGCCACCGTGGGAGGCGGCGACGGCAGCGACGATCGACAGCCCGAGACCTGCGGAGCCAGGGCGCGACGCCGCGCGGGTGTAGCGATCGAACAGGGTGGCCAGTGTCGGCGCGTCGGCACCCGGCCCGGTGTCGCGCACGACCAGGATGACGCCACGCGTGCCAGGCTCGGCGACGATGCTCACCGTGCCGCCGGGGGGTGTGTGGCGCAGCGCGTTGTCGAGCAGGTTGGCCAGCGCCCGGTCGATGGCCGGGGCGTCGCCCCTGACGGTGGCCGTACCGCTGGCGGTCAGCGACACGCCGCGTGCCGCGGCGACGGTGTCGAAGCGCTGGACCGCGGCCGATGCCAGCGCGCCGATGTCCACCATCTGGCGACGGGCGAGGGCCGCGGCCGCGTCCGCGCGGGCCAGCAGCAGCAGGTCCTCGACCACGGCCGTCAGGCGATCGATCTCCTCCAGTGCGCTGTCCAGCCCCTCCCGCGCGGCCGGCTCCGCGGCCGCTGCACGCGCCAGCTCGACCTCGGCGCGCAGGATGGC
>JACDBB010000145.1 GCA_013695145.1 Euzebyales bacterium | reverse complement strand
CGGCTGAAGTCGACACGCGGCGGTTTCCGTTCCGAGTGGCCAGCGCTGATGTGTGCGCGGGTCGACGAGGACCGTGGTGTTGCGCTCCCGGCGGCATCCGCTCCGTAGCGGCAGCGCGATCAGGTTGTCGAAGCCTCGGCTCGCCTACCCGCCCGCCATGGCGCCCACGACCAGCAGCGGCTCGGTCCCGGTCGCGACGGCGTCGGGCAGCGGGGCGTCCGGCAGGTCGTGGGACAGGTCCTGCCCGCAGGCGAAGAACCTCACGAATGATCGGCGTTGCCGCGTGACATGGTCGCGGATGGTCCCGCGGAGCACGGGATAGCTGACCTCGAGCGCGTCGAGGACCGCGCGCTGGGTGACCGTGCCCTGGATGTCGAGCTCGACCTCGCCGTCGACGTGCGCGAGCGTCTGCAGGTGCGCCGGGAGCGCGAGGCGGATCATGGCAGCGTCTGGACTTCGACGGAGAGCACGGCCGGAAGGTCCCGCACGATGGGTTCCCAGCTGTCGCCGGCGTCGGCCGAGGCGTACACCTGACCGCCGGTGGTGCCGAAGTACACGCCGCACGCATCGAGCGAGTCGACGGCCATCGCGTCACGCAGCACGTTGACGTAGCAGTTGCGTTGCGGCAGACCGTTCGTGAGCACCTCCCACTCGTTCCCGCCCGTCCGGCTGCGGTACACGCGCAGCTTGCCGTCCGGCGGATAGTGCTCCGAGTCGCTCTTGATCGGCACGACGTAGATGGTGTCCGGCTCGTGGGCGTGCACCTCGATCGGGAACCCGAAGTCGGATGGCAGGTTCCCGCTGACCTCGTGCCACGACTCGCCCGCGTCGTCGCTGCGCATGACGTCCCAGTGCTTCTGCATGAACAGCACGTCCGGACGCGACGGGTGCCGCGCGATGCGGTGCACGCAATGCCCGACCTCGGCCTCCGCATCGGGGATGCCGTCGGACTTCAGGCCGCGGTTCACCGCGCGCCACGTCGTGCCGCCGTCGTCGCTCCGAAACGCGCCCGCAGCGGAGATCGCGACGAACATGCGCCCCGGATCGACGGGATCCAGCAAAATCGTGTGCAGGCACATCCCTCCGGCCCCGGGTTGCCAGGACGGCCCTGAGCCGTGGCCGCGCAGGCCCGCCAGCTCCTGCCACGACTGGCCGCCATCGACCGACCGGAACAAGGCGGCGTCCTCCACCCCCGCGTACACGGTGTCCGGATCGGCCAGCGACGGCTCGAGATGCCACACGCGCGCGAACTCCCAGGGGTGCGGCGTCCCGTCGTACCACTGGTGCGTGCCGGCAACCCCGTCGTAGGTGAACTCGTTGCCCACGGGCGCCCACGTCGCGCCGCCATCGTCCGAGCGCTGGATCAGCTGCCCGAACCATCCGGTCGACTGGCTGGCATACAGCCGATCCTGGTCAGCGGGCGATCCGGCGACGTGGTAGATCTCCCAGCCGGCGAAGTGCGGGCCACTGACTTCCCACCGGTCGCGCTGCCCGTCCGACGTCAGGACGAACGCGCCCTTCCGCGTCCCGACCAATACCCGCACCTCGCTCATCCCCTGCTCCCTTCCGCGCGTAGCGGCCGTGTGATCCGCAAGTATCCACCCTTGAGACTGCGGACCGGGCCGAAACTCATCGCGGGCGTCGACGTGGCCGAAGTCCAATCCACGCCCGTGGAGCGTGGGGCCTACCGTCCGCTGCCGACCATGGGACCAAGTCGACGGGCTCGAATCCGGGCGATGAGTTCGAGGCCATCGTGGACAAGCTCACGCACCGGTAAGGCCCGCCGCCCGGATCGGTCGACTCAGTGCTCTGCACGGGCTGCGGACCGCGCAGGCCCGGCTGCAGTGGGTCGCCAAGACCGAACTCGGGAACGAGCCGACCGGATGAGCGCGACAGACAGTGGTGGGGGCGTTGACCGCGGCGCGGCAGTCCACGAACCGCAGAGGCCAGACTCCTCATGAGCCGATGAAGGAGCGGCCATCCCATGGAAGGGTCCGGGGATCGAACCTCCCCGCCAGATCTACGGGACGTGGGCCAACAACCTGAGCACCGACGCTCCGTTGTACACGGTCGACCCGGAGTACATGCACAACCGGACGGGCGTCGAGTCTCCCGTGATGGGAGTGGTGGCGACACTCATCTCCACGCTCCTGATGGACGGGTCTCGGAAGAGCCAGTTTCGCCAGCGCATCGCTACCTTGCCGCCGGACCGCGACGACGAGCTGTGCGTCGCTCTGGACGCCGCCCTCGGCTGCCCCGCGCTGAGTCCGAGCTCGTGGTGTCCTTCGACTCGGCGGTGCAGCCCACGTCGTCGCGGGGCCTGTCACGGGCCAGGTCTCGCTGGCGTCGACCGCGACGGAGTGCGCCGCGAGGAGATGGCCGTTGTTGGCGAGGAGATGGGCGGTGGCTGGGAGGCTGACGGCGTGCCTGACGAACCGGTCGACCGCCGCCTGGGTAGGGTCGTTGGCACGCGGTTCGCTCGCGTTCAGACCCGCTGGTGGCGACGGACGGTGGTCCTGCTCCAAGCGGCTCCGGGTGCGTGGTCACCTCGGACCCATTTCACCACGCGGCGACCGAACTCTCCGTCGGAGAACCGTGCTGCGGCACGGATCACGACGCCTTCACGATCGGGGCCATACGCCGAGCGCTGCGATGCGTAGCGCTGCGCGGCGGCCTGCAGCTCAGCGCCGGAGCGGAAGATGCCTCGCCACAGTTCCGGGACCACGGGCAGGACGAGGTCGCGGGCGAGCGTCACGACGTCATCCCACGCCCACCACACGTTCGCGAGGTCGTCGCGGGCGCCGAACACCTGCAGCTCCGCCTCGGAAGGCAGCTCGGGGTAGACAACGCTGTGAACGGCGTGGAGGTGCTCGGCGAACACAGACACGTGCTCAGGGAGCCGCCAGGCCACCCGAGCATGCGCGGCTTTGGCGTGGTCGAATGCCGGATGGCTGGGCGGACCGCTGTGGCTGCGCGCATAGAGGGCATCGGGCAGCAGACACACGTTGGCGCCGTCCAGCTTCTCGGTGACGACGACATCGACGCCCAACAAAGCGCCGAGATCGCCTGATACCCGGTCGTCGCGGTCGATGCTCAGCGAGCCAGGCAGGTGCGGGGTGCGCGGGTATTTCGCGCTCATCGGTCCGCCGGCAACAACGTGAATGCGCCGCCCTGCAAGGGACGGACGGCTCGGAAGTCCCGCTCGTCGAAGGTCAGGATCCGGCGCGTGTCGAAGCGCCGCGCGAGCACGACGACCGACAGGTCCGCGAGCCCGAGACCGAGATCGCCGTACTGGCGGTCCAGGTCGGCGACCAGTCGGTGCTCGTGCGCCTCCAGGCTCACGACCTCGTAGCGCTCTGCGGCCATATCCTCCAGCAGGAGCCGAGCTGGTTCGGCTCCGACTCGCCCACGCACGAGATAGTCCACCTCCGCGGTCACCGGCGCGGGCACGACGAGGCGCTCGGCTGCCGCGCGCACGATGCGGGCAACGTCTCGGTGCCGTGGGTCTCGCCGATCGACACTCGCGACCAGAGGTCCCGTGTCGACGACCAGTGTCACGATTCGCCGAACCCACGCAGCAACTCGTCTTCGCTGTAGTCAGCTACGGAGTCGCCCGGCCCCTCCCCCGCACCCATCGACTTGAAGTTGCGGTCGCGGGACGGACGAGGGTCGTAATGGCTGACTGCCTCTCGGACGAGTTCGGACTGCGAGCGCCCGGTTCGCTCCGACAGGTGTGCCAGTCGCTCGACCTCGCGGTCGGTGAGGTAGATCGAGGTCTTCTTCATACGACGTAGGGTATCATGTAAGGTACCGACCAGGGTGAAGGCGTACAGGTCTGCCCAGCCTCCAGATCCCGCGTCCGCGGCACGCGGGCCTGCCCTAGGCAGGACGTCCCGGCCCGCTCCACCAGACCCTCGCTGCTCAACGGCCGCAGCCCCTGATAGATGGTGGCTAGTGCTCCTCCGAGGTCGATTGAGGGGCATCGCGGGTCCAGCGTCGGGCCGTCTGAGGCGGCCACTCGTGGCGACCGCTCAGGCGCGCTGGAGGAGGTGCGGGCCGAGGTCGGCCACCGAGGCGGCGCCAGCGGCCCAGGCGGCGACGCGCAGCTGGTCCACGAGCGTGCCGACGGCCGCGACGGCGGCGTCAGGGCCGGCCGCGCCGGCGGCGAGCAGGCCGCGCGCGACCCCGGCCAGGTCGGCGCCCAGGCACAGGACCTTCAGGGCGTCGACGCCGTGGCGCAGCCCCCCGGAACCGACCAGCAGCACATCCGGCCCTGCCGCGTCCAGGACCTCTCGAGCGCCGCGCACCGCGTCGACGGTCGGCCAGCCCCAGTCGGCGAACGCGGCCGCCACCTCCGCTCCGCGTGCGTCCCGCTCCCCTTCCAGCCGCGCCCAGTTGGTCCCACCGGCCCCGGCGACGTCCACAGCCGCGACGCCCGCCTCGACCAGCAGGCGAACGTCCTCGGGCGCGAGCCCGAACCCGACCTCCTTCACCATCACCGGCACCGGCAGCGCGGCGCACACCTGCGCGATCCGCGCCGCCAGCCCCGCGAACGCCGTGTCCCCACCGGCGGCGCGGCCGAGGGCAGCCACGGCCTGCACGGCCTCCTGGACGGGGTTGAGGTGCAGCACCAGCGCGTCCGCCTCGCACACCTCGACCAGCCGGGCACACCCGCGCAACCCGTGCTCGGCGAGCTGGACGGCACCCAGGTTCGCCAGCAGCAGCACGTCCGGAGCCACGTCGCGGACCCGGAACGACGCCGCCGCGTCCGGGTCCTCCAGCAGTGCTCTGCCCGACCCGAGCCCGAACGCGACACCATGGGTCTGCGCCGCGACGGCGAGCGCGCGGTTGACAGGCCCCGCCTCGCCGACCCCGCCGGTCATGCAGGAGATCAGCAGCGGTGCCGCCAGCTGGTGTCCGAGCGGCTCGACCGCCAGGTCCACCGCGTCGAGGTCCCGCTCCGGCAGCGCCCGTGCCCGCACCCGCAGCGCGTCCAGCCCCGTGGTCAGCGTCGCGAAGCCGACGTCGGCCTCCAGGGCAAGGCGGAGGTGGTCCCGCTTGCGCGCCCTGGTCCCTGAGGCGCCGCCTTCGGGAGCGGTCACGGCCGCCGCCGCCGGACCGCTAGCGCCAGCCCTGGACCTGCAGGTGCACGCGGCGCGGGCGCGACTGGTCCAGCTCGATGAACATCACCCGCTGCCAGCGGCCGAGGCCGAGGACGCCGTCGATGACAGGCACGGACTCCGACGCGGCGCCCATCAGCATCTGCTTGATGTGGGAGTGCCCGTTGATCGGCTCCTCCTCGGGCAACCCGGCCAGCGTCTCGGGGTCGCGGATCTCGAAGTCGTCGTGCCGGTAGTACGCGGCCGAGGGGACGAGGGTCTCCATGAACAGGCGGAGGTCCTCGAGGAAGCAGGTCTCGCGCTCGTTGATCTTGACCGCGCACGTCGTGTGGGGGCTGTACACGGTGAGCACGCCCTCGCGGACGCCGCTGTCGCCGACGAGCGCGTGACACTCGTCGGTCACGTCGGTCACATGGAACAGCCGCTCGGTCTGCAGCTCGACGACGCGACGGACCATGACCGGGACGAGGTGGCCGAGCTCGACCACCACGTCGGGGCGGACGGTGGTCCGTGCGCCGTGGGCGGCTGCCTCTGACGCGGGCTGCCCGCCGTTGGCGATGTGACTGCTGCGGCCATTGGTCATGTTTCCGGCGGACCCGAAGTGGTTCGTCGACGGCTGCACGCTACTCGCTTTCGCTCGTTCCTGCTCGGCGCGAGTGGTCACGCGCTCCTCGTAGCTGACGTGCCGGCCCGACCACTGCGGGCCAAACGGACCCCTCCGGGTCCCCATGTTCGCACCTGGAGGCACGGTCGGCCACTCTGGCCCGCGCAGCGCGGGTCCGCGCAGATTCGCACGCCGGATCACGGAAGCACCGCCGCGCCCGGCTCGCTGGGGCGGAGCAGCTCGCGGACAGCGATGGCGAGCTTACGGCTTCCCTGCACCTTTGCCCTCACCCGGAACACCTGGTAGTCGGCGGCCTCGATGGCATCCAGGATGCCCCCGTACAGCCGATGCGCGATGCGGATGCACGGCCGACTGGACGGGGCAAGCATGTCCCAGCCCGCCTCGGCCCTGCGGTACAGCGCCCGGGTGCGCGCGATCTCGAAGGCCAGCAACCGACGCAGGTTGGGACCGACGTGGCGGCTGTGGAAGTCCCACTCGGTCACGCCGAAGCGCTCGAGGTCCTCCAGCGGAAGGTAGATGCGCCCCCGGTCCCAGTCCTCGGCGACGTCGCGCAGGAAGTTGGTGAGCTGGAACGCGACGCCGAGGTCCATCGCGCGCTCCCGCGCTTCGGGCCGATGCGCGCCGAGCACGGGCAGCATCATGGAGCCGATCACCGCCGCGGAACCGTAGACGTAGGCGTACAGGTCGTTGTAGGACGCGTAGCGGGTCACCGTGAGGTCCATCGCCATGGAGGCGAGGAACGCGCGCAGGTCGTCGTGGCGGATCCCCAGCTCGCGCACCGTCTGCAGGACGGCCTTCAGCACCGGATCGTCAGTGCGGCCGGTCTGCAGCGACGTGAGGAAGCAGGCGCTCCAGCGCTCCAGCGCCGCACGGCGCTGCGCGGACGTCCACGAGAGGTCCATGTGGTCGACGAGGTCGTCGGCGTAGCGCGCGAACCCGTACAGGGCGTGGACGTGTCGCCGTGAACGCGCCGGCAGGAAGCGCGTCGCGAAGTAGTACGTGCGACCATGCGCCGCGTTCAGGCGCCGGCACAGCGCATAGCTGGCGGCCAGGTCGATCTGACCGTCCTGCGCGCGGGCCGCGTCCAGGGTCTGGTCGACCAGACGCGTCGACGGCGCGGGATGACGGTAGCCACCGGCGGACGCTGAGGGGACCAGCGTTTCGGTCACCGCGCCGCCCTCACCGTCTGGGGGCCACCGAGCACGTCGAGCGCACGCTCTGCGGCGAGCTTGCCGGAATACAGCACCATGGGCACCCCCACCCCCGGGGTGGTGCCAGAGCCGACGAACACCACGCCGCCCACCTTGGGGGCGAGGTTGCGCGCGCGGAACGGGCCGGTCTGGCCGAAGTGGTGGCTCGCGGCGAAAGGCGTCCCCGCGGCCATGCCCTGCCGCGACCAGTCCGCCGGGGTGACCACCTCGGTGACCACGGTGGCGTCGCTCACCGGGCCGTAGCCCGCAGCCTCGAGGCGCCTGCGGGCCAGGCGCGCCTCGCGCGGCCCCTGCGCGTCCCAGTTGATCGGGTCACCGTGCAGGTTGGGCGCAGGCAGCAGGTAGAACCCCACCGCTCCGCCAGGTGGGGCCAGTGAAGGATCCGAGACGGTGGGCACGCTGAGGAACCACGAAGGATCGCGTTGCATCCGTCCGGCCAGCAGGTCGTCGAAACTGCGCCGGTAGTCGCGGGCGAAGTGGATGTTGTGGTGCGCCGCGCCGTCCAGCGGACGGTCAAGACCCAGCTGCACGGTCACGCAGGACGGCGAGTAGCGCTGCCGGTGCACGCGCCGAGGAGTCGCCGCGGGCGGCAGCAGGTCACGGTAGGCGATCGGCAGATCAGGGTTCAGCACCACCACGTTCGCGGGCACCCGCTCGCCGCCTGCGGTCACGACGCCGGTAGCCCGGCCATCGGCCAGCTCGACACGCTCCACCGCGACGCCGAGCCGGACGTCGACCCCGGCGCGAACGGCGAGCGCCGCCAGCGCCACGCACAGCGCGTGGATCCCGCCGTCCACGGCGTAGACGCCCAGGATCGCATCCATGTAGGCGATGACCGCGTACACCCCCAGCGCCTCGTAGGGGCTCAGGCCCGCGTACATCGACTGGAAGGTGAACATGCGGATCAGGCGCCAGTCCGTGAGGTGGCTGGCCACCAGCGAGTGCACGCGCCGGAAACCCCCGAGCCGCACCAACTCGAACAGCTGCCGCGGCCGGACCAGGTCCAGGGGCGAGTCGAAGTTGGCGTCGATGAAGCCGTCGAGCTCGGCCTCGTAGAGGGCCTTCAGGTGCGCCGCGAGGCGCACGAACCGGGCCGCCTCGTCCGGCCCGCACACGTCGCGGACCTCGGCCTCCATCGCGTCCACCGAGCCGCGGACCGCAAGCTGCGACCCATCGTGGAAGACCGCGCGGTAGGCGGGGTCAAGGCGCCGCAGCGTGACGTGGTCGGCCAGGGCCTGGCCATGGAGCGCGAACAGCTCGGCGAACAGGTCGGGCATGGTCAGCACCGAAGGGCCGGTGTCGAACCGGTAGCCCTCGCGCTCGATCATCCCGGCACGGCCGCCAGGCCGCTGCTCGCGCTCGAGCAGCGTCACGTCGCAGCCAGCCGCCCGCAGGCGGAGCGCCGCAGCGAGGCCGCCGAGGCCGGCGCCGACGACGAC